>JAILKU010000028.1 GCA_024693505.1 Bacteroidaceae bacterium
TATAAGTTAAACTGCGTTGAGTCCAAAGGGTAGCCTAATTCAACCATAATCTCCTTCCATTCCGTACCAGTAGGAAACAGATGTTCGTCTTCTGCTACAATCGGCATACCAACAAACAGGAAGAAACATAATAATAAGCCTCCCCTTCTTTTTCTATTCATATTCTTTTCCATATTTGTTAGATATTTTTAATTTAAATTCGGGGGCAAAAGTAGTGCTTTTTTATAAAAGGGATAGAATTTCAAGTGAAAAAGTTGCTGACATTTTCTGACAAGCGGTATAATAATGATATGTATTGAACTGATTCTCAGTTCAATAACTTTTTGCTGACAAAAACTGACAAGTTGTGGGCAAACAAAGAAAATGCCTATATTATGGCTCGTATCTTATTGTCGAAATCCTCCGGGGAACCATTTTCACCATATATCTTCATCAGCAGACGGCGGCGTGTACTGGACGCATAGTCGTTCTTTCCCAGTAGAAGATTTATGTGCTTGACGCTGAAGCCGGCCTTTATGAGCAGGCATAGGCAATACTCTGTGTCGCTGATGTGTCCTCTGCTATGTGTCTGCAGGAAGAAGGTGGGGAAATCGTATTCTATCTCGTCCTGCAGCTTCTTGAAATGCTCAGGCATGATGGGATATTGTTGTGGATGCTCAAGGTGTTTGCGGAAGTACCTTATAATATTGGAATCGTTCAGCCTCTTTGCATTTTGGGCTATAGCCGCTTCCATAGGTGCCCGCTTTCCCTCCAATTCTCGTATAAGGGCCTCCAGGTTAGCCTTCTCGGCTGAAAGTTCTTCTATCTTTGCCTCGTTATTATTCTTGTCCTTTATTATCTCTTCATTTTCAATGAGTAAAGCCTTAAGCTGCTGTTTCTGGGTCCCAAGTTCTTCAACTGTCTTTATGTAATCCAATATCAATAGCTGATATTTGGTTCGTTCTTCTTTTTCTCTTGCCTTTTTCTTGATAAAATTGTAAGTGATAAAGACGGCAAACAGCAGCATAATGATGCATATTCTATATATCCACGACTGCAATTTACTGTTTGCTGCAGTTTTTTCCCTTGCAATCTTCTGTTCCACGTTGTAGTCATAGAGGTTCTTGGCAATAGCGGTAGCCTGGATATTTAAATCCCTTGATTTTCTTTCTTCAGCCAGATAGAAGAGATTAGCATACTTAAACATGGAATCTGGCTGTTGTCTTTGTCTGTAAATCTGGAAAAGGCGGTAATACACTGCCACGTCATTATGAAGCAAATGCATTTCGGGCATCGCCTTACGGAAGCAGTATTCTGCAGAATCGAGATTTCCGATGCCCAGATAATAGCGGCCCTTATATATATAATATGGAGCAAGGCCACCGTCTATCTTACGGTGGTCAGTCAGTGCCAGACAATAGGAACCATAGATGTCCAGATACTCCTTGGCTTTAGCATAATCTTCGAGGGCCAGATAGGACTTTACGCAGAAGACACAAAATATTGCGCCATAGTCCCTGTATCCATGTCGAAAACAATACTGAGAAAGGGCATTGCTCGCCTGGATACATTCCTCATATTTTCTATAGTTGAACAAAATGCCGCACTTCTTTTCCTCGAAGATAAGGCCATTAAGCGTATCCTTCATCTTCCAGCAAAGTGCCTCGGCTTTTTCTAATTCCTGCTGCGCATACTCGGGCAGGCGCTGGCGGGTATAGAGCCCATTCATCTGCGAGTGAATCCTCATCAGGGTAGAAAGGTCGCAGTTGCTGGCGGTGGTATCCGCTTCCGCTACAGCCTGTTGCCACGTCTCGATGGCGCGGGGCGCGGCACCCATATCGCGGTAGGTGCAGCCGAGCAGGTAGAGCGAGAGCATACGGTCGTTCCGAGAGCCGTGCCGCTGATAATACTTCACGACGCTGAGCATCAGAGAGTCGGTCGTAAAGAGACTGTCTGCCCTGTTCATCGCCTTGGCCCGCAACAACTCCAGCCGCATCGCATCGCGGCGCGACCAGCCATCGCTCGGCGTCCGACCCATGAGCCGCAGCGCGCTGTCCGCATCGGCCTCCACAAGGGAGTCGAGGCGGGCAAGTTCCCTCCTGGCCTCTCCGTCAGCGAATGGATTACCTCCGCATGAGAAAGAGAGGAAAAGGACGGCCAAAAAGGCGAATATCAGGAAAGGGTCTCGTTTCATGCTTTTAACGAATGATGATGATGCGGGTGACGATGGCCTTTTTCCCTTCAGCGTTGTTGGCTACGATATGATAGACGCCCGAGGCTACCCGGCGACCGCGCTGGTCCTGGCCGTTCCAGGTGAACGTGCCTCCCGAGGAAGTGCCGCGCGCTACAAGCTGTCCGCTGCTGCTCAATATCTTTATTTCGGCTCCCATTGTAAGGCCTTTCACGGTGACGGGACCGCGGTAATCGGGGCGCACCGGGTTGGGATAGACGGTCACGCTGTCTGCGGAAAGCTCGGCAGCTGCCTCGGTTGCGTCGCTGACGAAGCTGCACAGTCCTGCCTCGGTTCCTATCATAACCATGCCGCTCACGGGGTGGACGGCGAGGCACTGTATGTTATCGTTCAGGAGCGGGCTGTCGGCGGCCAGGAAGTGGTGAATCATATCCGTCCCGTCCGCACTTACCAGATAGATGCCGTTGCCGATGGTGCCTATCCACTTGCGGTTTGCCCCGTCGATGGCGATGCAGCTGACGGCCACTCCGTTGAGCAGATAGTCGGCCAGGCCGCTCCCGTCGTTGCGGGGAATCTTCACCTGTTCGTACTGGAAGTTCTCGTCGGTCAGGAAGGCTTCTGCATCGTTGATGACGAAGAGGCCGCGGTCGGTTCCGCACCAGATGCGACCGTCCAGGTCCTCCGTCATGCAGTAGAATTCATCGGGAAGATAGACCGTCCCGTCCTGGTTTGTGACGGTCTGTCGCAGGCGGTGGCGGTCGTCGCGTACCGAGGTAAGCGTGCCGTTGGTGTCGAAGCAGAAGAATCCGTGATTGTCGGTACGCCGGCTGTTGAGGAATATGAGACCGCTGCTGTGCATCAGGTAGTCGTCGCACATGGAAACCCCGGCAATCTCGGGGTAGAAGAGCGAGGCCCAGCGCCCGTCTTTCCTGAGGATGCGCACGATGGTGTCGGTCTCGCTGTTGAGCATCCACAGGTTCCCCTCGCTGTCGTAGGTCAAGCCTGCGCATGAGACATAGTTATAGTAGCGCTCCGCATCGGGCAGGATGGAGCGGATGGGACTGTTATCAGAGTTGAGCAGGCGAACGAACTTTCCGTCGCGGTATTCTGCGAGTCCGTTGCGGTGGAGGCTGGCAAAGTGGTGGGAGGAATCATGGGGATCCTGCACGAGATGCGTGGTGTTGGCGGGATTGAAGCGCGTGTATTCCTGGGGCCACTCCTCCATCTCGCTGAAATTGGTCCACTGTCCTTCCTCGTAGTACATAGCCGTGAGGGGGTTGTAGGTCGGGTCCACCGTGTTGATACCTCCTGCCACGAGCAGGCGGTCGCCCTCCCAGCGTATCCTGTAGCAGAGGTCGTGCTTCGGGCTGTTGGGCTGTATGGGTCCGGCGGCCTGGCTTAGTCCGTCATCCGTGAGGCGGTAGGCGCAGAGGCCGTGCTCTCCTTCGCTGGCCCAGAGAGTTCCGTCCTGATAGGAAGCATGCTTCCACTCGCGGGGCGTCTCGATCGTCCTTACCTGGCTGAGCGATGTGGCCAGCTCGACCTTCCTGCTGTTTCCCCATAGGACGGCGCCGCCCGAAAGGTGGATCCAGTCGAAGCGGTCGGTAGTGACGACGCTGCCGCTGCCGCCATCATCCATGCGGTAGATGCACCAGGAACGCCTCACGAGAAGCTTGCCCCCGAAGGGTACGATGTCCAGTGCGGGCTGGTCGTCGATGAGGGACCACCTCGCCGTCTCGTGCATATTCTCGCTGCGCAGGCAGGAATAGACGCCCTTGTCGGTCGCCAGGAAGATGCGCGAGTCGGTCGCTGCGATACCGTTGACGCTGAAGCCCATCAGGTAGGTGTTCCTGAATACGGCTTCCTGCATGTCTACCTCGACGAAGCCAAACCCGGTGGCGAGCCATGCCGTGGTGCCCTCGACGAAGATTCCGTTCACGTTGCGTCCGGAAAGATTCTTGTCCCTGAGGGCCGACATGTTCACGATTTCCCCTTCATCGTCCATGAGGTCAATATTGCTGTCGTCATAGACCAGCATCAGGCGTCCTGCCGCGGCGCTATAGCCCATCCGGCCGATGAGTACGCCGTTGAGGCCCGTGAGCTGGTCGTAGGTCCTTACCTCGGAATCCCCGGTGTTGTACGAGAGAAGGTTACCCTCGCACAGGGCATAGACGCGACCTTCGACGGCCTCGTTGCCGGTGGAGTTCCAGTAGGAGAGATAGACTTTCCACTCGCCTATCTTCTGCGACTGCATCGCGGTTGCCGCGGTAAGGCACAGGGCAACTATTATAAATAATCTCTGCTTCATATTATAGAGGTTTAGAGGTGATTACCGGAGTGGATAGAATGGCTAGATAGACTAGATAAACTAGATTTTCTAGGGGGAGGGGCTCACTTGGCCGAAATATCCCTGAGGTACTCGACCAGCAGGCGGACCGCCCTGCCGCGGTGGCTGATACGGTTCTTCTCCGCCAGGGGCATCTCGGCAAAGGCCAGTCCGCGACCCTCCGGCGCGAAGACCGGGTCGTAGCCGAAGCCCTCGGTGCCGCACCGTTCCCTAAGGATCTCGCCGTGTACGACGCCTTCGAAGAGGTGTTCCTTACCGTCCATGACGAGGGCGATGACCGTACGGAAGCAGGCCCTCCTGTGCGGGGCGACGCGCAGCTTGTCCATAATGCAGCGTATGTTGGCATCCGTATCATGACTCTCGCCGTAGCCGTTCATGGCGCCGTATCGGGCCGTGTAAACGCCCGGCTCGCCGCCCAGGAACTCTA
>JAILKU010000042.1 GCA_024693505.1 Bacteroidaceae bacterium
TATTGTCATAATCCTTTTCCATCTTGGCCTCCTGGGCCTTCTTGTTAGGCAACAGAAGAAGGAGCATGGCAACAAGTGCCAGGATAATTATTAAATCAGCACTCATATCAAATGGTTTTGAACTTCATCTTTCCACACAAAAGTACTGCTATTTTTTTGTTATTTCCATTTACTATACAGAAAAAGGGGAACAACATCTGTCTTACCGTGACATCCGAATGCCGAGGAGGAATTGTCGGCCGGTGAGTTGGGTGATGGAGGAAGTTGTCCGGTAGGCCGAGACGCTTTCGCGGCGGTATTCGGTGGCGTTCAGCAGATTTCGGCACTCGACGAAGAGCGTGGCATTCTTCAGCGACCAGGAAGCGGAGACTTTCAGGAGCGGAGTGTTAGAAACGCGAACTCCTGGTATTTCGCTCCAGAGCCAGTGCCCGGTGGCGTCGATGGCAAGCGGCTTGACGGGTTTGAACCGAAGCGTTCCATCTATTTGGACCATCTGAGTCTGTTGCTTTGAAGATCCTGTGACGAAATCGCGGTCGTAGCTACCGGTGATGTCCGTGGAGAACCACCAGACGGGGTTGCTAGCGAGGTTGAGCTGCGTATGCAGCCGAGCCGAGTGGTAATTGACCAGCTCGCCCTGCAGGTACTCCTGCATCTCGTTCTCCATCCAGCTGCCCTGCAGTTCCACGACGAAGGCCCGCAGGCCGAAGTACTTCTTCAGGGAGGCGTTCACGCTCCAGCCAGAAGTGGCGGTCGAAAGCGGCAGGTAGTATTGGTACGTCTGGTTTTCCAGCCAGATGCTGGAAGAGGCGCGGTTGGATCCGCCCATTGACCAGGAACCGGAGAGGGTGGCGAAGAACATTGCGGGTATATCGTTCCAGCGGAGCGTCGCCTGCGTGTTCCAGCGGGTGCTGCGCCGCAAACTGTCGCTGACGGCCAATGTGCGCCAGGACTGCATCACCGCCGCGTCGAGCAGCGATTCGGCGTTGGAGCGAGTCAGTGCATAATACGATGAAGCAGAGAGTTCAAGTCTCCTCGACAGCTTCCACTGCAGCGAGGACGATGGTGTGAGCGTAGGATAGAGCAGGTTGTCGTGCCCCCGGATGATGAGATAGTGCAGCGTAGCGGGAAGCGCGAGGGTGAGCCGGGCGCCGCCCAGCGAAATGGCATCCGAAACGCGAGCAGTGGGCCGTAGTGCCAGCACGGACAGCGAGCCGGAAGTTATGACGCCTTCGAACGTCACGCCCTCTGCTTCTGCCCGACGGTCTACATACTCCAGCGCCATGCCTTCCGAGAGGCTGATGCGGTGTCGGCCGGCACTCCAGTTCTGCGAAGTGCGCAGGTCTGTCGAATAGTCTTGTCCGAACAGATGCTGGCCATTATCCCGTCCGTCGGTCACATAGCGTGCTGAGTGGTTGGTGCGGCGGTACTTGCTGTCGCTGGTCAGTTCCAATGCGCGGCCAGCGCTCCGTCGCAGCACCAGTTTCAAAAGATTGTCGGCCTTGAAAGAGGGCAGGTCGTAGCGCTGGTCGTACTGGTTACGGCCTCCCTGCAGAACCGATTCATTGACGCGCAGCTGGCCGGCCGCGGAGAATTCATTGCTAATATAGCGTGTCGCACCGTTGTCCTCGTACGCTGCCGTTCCCGAGAAGTAGCCGCGCCGGTCGGTCATCGTGCGGTTTTCCAGGATTTCGAGCGAGGTGCCGTCGGCAAAGCGTATCTCCTCGCGGCTTTCAGATGTTTCATTGTAGCGTTCTCCGGCCGTCTGCAACGTCAGGCGCAGCTGCCGGGTTTCCCCCATCTTCACAAGGTGGTTGAGGGAGCCTAGGCCGGAGAGATTGTCGTACCAGTATTCCTTGGGCAGCGAGAGATAGCTCCGGCCCGGGTTCAGGCGGGAACGCAAGTCGCTGTCGACCTCGCCGGGCGTGATGAGGTAAGCGCCAGGGCCGCGCCCGAGAATGGACTGTTGCTGCAATTCCTGCAGGATGTCGCCGCCGTCGTTGTTCCCTTTGATGAGGAAGAGGCTCTGGCGTTTTTTGCCGAAGTTCGAGAGCATTACCCGTGCCTCGAAAAGCGGGAACGGCGGCAGGCCGAGGGCCGCATCGCCCGAGAACAACCAGGTGCTCCGCACGCTCTCCTTCAGGATGATGTTGATGGCGCTACGGTCGGTGAGCGAAATGTCCTGCAACGCACGCACGGGCTGGTGGTTCTGATAGACTTCCACCCGCGCGATGGCATCGGCCGAGAGATTGTTGGTCACTGTGCCATAGCGAGCGCCCATCAGGTCCATTCCTTCCACGTAGAGTTTTCCGATGGCCTTCCCATTGTGCTGGATGCCGCCCGAGGGCGTGACCGTAATGCCGGGCAACTTCTCGAGCAGGTCGCCCATGGATCGTTCGGTACCATCCCGGAAGGCCCCGGCCGTATAGGAAAGCGTATCGCCTTTTTCTTCAACAGCGGCAGCTTCCACCCGCGCCGCCCGCAGTTCCGTTCGCTGCTCCGCCAGTTCAATCACGATGCCGGTGCTTGTACCCGGCACCAGGGGCAACTTCGTCGCGGCAAACCCCATCATCGAAACCCGAATCTCATCGAGCACCACCCCTTCCGGCACCTTCAGCACAAACCGACCCTCTCCGTCGCTATAGGCAAAGGCTTTCTGCTGCGAAGCGGCCAGCCCCAACACAAAAGCCCCGGCCACGGGTTCCTTCGTCTTCTTTTCGCGCACGATGCCCGACACGGCCGTCTGGGCGAGGGCCGCGGTGCAACTAACCAGCAGGGCCAGCAAGAGCGAAAGAATCCGGGGTCGCAACACTATTTCTTGTTTTTCCAATACTCCGTAGGAATTTTCGGGATGTATTTGAAGAACGCAGCCCTGTCGAGTTCCCTGCCATTGGCGTCGGTTGCTCGTGCGCCTTGGATGTGATGCGCTTCGTCGAAGAAATGCACATCACTCATGAGTTTCGTATAGGTGCTTTCTACCTTCTGCATTTCGTCCGTTGTGTAATCCGCCCCTCTTTTCTTATTGTGCGGTTCCAGATAGTATTTTCGCAACAGATCGAAGCGACAGCCTTCGGTCAACGATTCGATTCCGGTGAACTTGAAAATGAAAAGATTGTCAGCATCCCGCGCCTCCACGATCAAGCCCGGTGCACCCCATAGTAGCCAGGGCCCGATGTTTAGCGGGATTTCTTCCGTGTACCAGACCGTCCAGTCGCGACCCAGATATTGCGCTGTCGCCTTATGGCAAAGGTAACCTTCTACAACCTTTTCCTCATCCGATAATACCCATTCCGGCAAGATGAGTTGGCCGGTGCCGTTCAGGTGAAGCGTGGCGCTTTTGTAATGCTGAATGAAAGACTGTGTCTGGTAGTCAATAGTCGTGCATTCAAACAATTTGGGACGGAGCCGTGTCAACTGGCCGTATGTTTCATTGTCGGCAATGGAGCCCGTTTCATCAAAGGCGATGAAGCTCAGGGAATCACTTATCGCTGTCGTTTCGCTGTACCAGGCAGTTCGTCCGTCACAATGGTCAAGCCGCATGTCCGGCACTTTATAGAAACCCTTTGCAGGGTCCTTTTTGTAGAAATACTGATAGCTGCACCGGACATTCTGAGCCTCAGCAGAAAAGGCAAGAAACGCCAGAGCCAGGATGCATAATGACGTGCGAGAGAACAGATTATGGTTTTTCATTACGAGGAGGTTTTAAATCAAGGGGGCAGAGATAAGTGACCTCAACTGGTTTGCCGTCTTTTTCTTGCGGGATCCATCTGGGCGATTTGCGGGCGGCGCGCAGAATCTCCGCATCCAGGTCAGGGTGCAGGGTACCGAGCAGTTTGATGTCGTGCATATAGCCTTCGGTGTCCAGTTTGAAATCGAGGAGGATGCGACCTTCCACTCCCGCTTTACGGCACGAGCGCGGGTAATGGATTTCATCGTACAGCCAGTTGACGAATTGTACCCCGTTGACGAAGTTGGCGGGATGTATGGGTTCGGCAGTCAGCAGGGTGATGCCAGCCAGCAGGGGCAGCACCAGCAGCGTGACGGCACGACGCCATCCGCTCTGGGAGGGGCGACGCAGTTGAGCGAGGCGCAGTTTCAGCTGCGCGTGGTTGAAACCATTGGCTTGCAGGAACTGTGATTCTCCTACTGCCTTGCGGATCAGAAGTTTCTGGTATTGGGTGCCGTCGATTCCCTGTCCGAGTATGACGGCGTCCGCTTCGTATTCGTGTAGTAGCTGCAGTTCGTTCCGGCATACCCACACCAACGGGTTGAACCACTGGAATGCTGTCAGGAAGCTGAAGAATAGCATATCCCACGAGTGTCCGCAGGCGACGTGGGCGCGTTCGTGGGAGAATATCGCCGGATAGGCTTCATAGTCGTTGCGGCTCATCACGATGCGGTGCATCCAACTGAAGGAGGCGACATCGCGATCCAGCAGATACAGCCGGCAACCGTCCTGAACATCAAATGGCGCGCTCCGGAAAAGACGGATCATCCGAATGTAGGATACAGCATTGACGGCCAGGACGACGAGCACGCCAACCAGCCAGAGTCCGGCGGCAAGAATCGGCCATTGCAGACGAATAGCCGCTGTCGGCGCTGATACATCAATTTCTTCTATCGCTGCGGGCGCTGATGGAAGGGTGTCTAGCAGCGTCGGCCCCGCCGTATGCACGGGCAGCAGCGGAAGCACCAGACATAGGACCGTGCCCGAAAGCAGCACCGCGCGATTGAAGTGGAAATGCTTGCTACGCCGCGTCACCAGCAGAAAGAAGGCGGAGAAGACAGTCAGGTACAACGCACTTCTGACTAGATAAATGATAAAGGCCGTCATTTCTTGGTGTCTTCGATTTCGGCAATGAGCGCCTTGAGCTCCGCCAAATCCATCTTCTCTTCTTTCACGAACCGAGAGACCATTTGCGTGTAAGAACTACCATAGAACCTGTCGACCACATCGGAAATGGTCTTGTCGACGATGTCCTGTTCGCTCTGCACGGCATGGTAGCGATAGGCGTTAGCATATTTCTCGCGGGCCACGTATCCTTTGTCTTCCAGGATACCCAACTGCGTTGCCAGCGTGTTGTGGTGAGGCTTGGGATCGGGGTAGTACTGCAGGAGGTCCTGGATGAACATGTCGCCATGCGCCCAGAACAACCGCATAATGAATTCCTCTTTGACCGATAGTTTCTTCATCTGAGCCTGAATTATAGTGTTTCAGGACAAAGTTAGAAAAAATTTCATAAAACGAAGAATATTATTAGTAGTTCTACGAATAACCCACTACACTCCGAAGGTCTTCTTCCGCTACTTCTACATCAACACCGCCACCGGTGAGAAGTCGGCCGACATGTACGCCAGCGCGAAGCTGTCGGCGTAAGCAAGCCCCCAACCCTCTCTATGCGCTGTGCCCCGACCATTTGGCCGGGGC
>JAILKU010000072.1 GCA_024693505.1 Bacteroidaceae bacterium
AGTCGCAGGTAAAAACATTATCTTTGCAGAAACGTAAAAGACCGCATAGTTATATGAAGAGAACTTTTTCCCTTTTGTGGTTGATGCTATTTGCCCTCTGCAGCTGGGCACAGCAAGTGTTTCAGTCCAAGGTCGTTGATGTCGAGACGGGCGAGTCCGTTGACTTTGTCACCATTGGAGTGGGCACAAGGATGCATCTGCTCAGCAACGAAGAAGGAGAGTTTACCATAACGGCCGAGGCAGACGAAGAAGTATCATTCAGCCGAATCGGATACGAGAAGCTTAGGATAGCAGCAAGGAAACTGGGTCGTGTGGTCAGATTGAAACCGCTGGTTAAGTCTCTGTCAGAAGTGACTGTATTGCCTATTCCGAAGGATGAGATCCTAAAACGCTGCATTGCCAATCTGGAGAAGGACTATAAGAAGGGAAAGAAGAAGGACCGTCTGTATTTCAGCCGGACCATTTTCGTGGACGAGGAGGGTAATGAGATGCTGGAAGCTTTCATGAAGTCCCACTCCGTTGTGAATCTCAGAGATCCTCAAATTATTAGCGGAATTTTGTCGCAGGATAGGAATCTTGACGGAAAAATAAGGAGTACGAACGTACATCACCTTTTGGAACTCGGCCCGAAGGTCTATGATTCACAGTTCTGGCTCAGGTCGCTTTTGCCCCTCAGTAACTGGGACAGAGTAGGCGATAGCTATGACACCTCCTATTCGCTGCTTACTGGCAATGACAGCACCCGCATATACAAGTTTGACCTGAGCTACAATAATGCACTTCCAGAGAAATGGAAGGGGAACAAGACCGTGCTAGAGGGAAGTCTCTACATTAGGGCCAATGACTTCCGACTGTTGCAGTTCGACGGAGAGCTGAAAAACCTCTTTATGCGTGTAAAGGTTATAGGTAAACCGACATCACTGGGTATCCATATAGAATACCAATATGAGAACGATTATGCCGAGATTGCTAACTTATCATTGCAGGGCGGTAACGATGAGATGAAGTATCGGACAATACTTTTCAATGTCCCTGATACAATTACGAAAAAGAAACGTGGGGTGCGCGTGGAGGAGAATCTGGTTAAGGCCATAACAGATGCCGACATAGACTCGACGCTATGGGCCAGCACTGGTATTATACAGCGTACGGAGGCCGAAGAACAGCTGGCATTCGGCAAGCCATCCGAATCTTTCATGAGAAAGAAGCATTCGGGCTTTGTCCCCGATACGACTTGGACGAGCAATCCCAGACTTCGTGCTTTGCGCGACAGGCTATATCGCTTTGGGAAGGCATATCCCCAGGAGAAGATCTTTGTGCATACCGACAACACATCTTATTTCCTGGGCGATACCATCTGGTTCGCGGTCTATACTCGGCAGACGAACACCGACCTCCCTTCGAAGCTGAGCAAGGTCCTGTATGTGGAATTGTACAACTATGACGGCTATCTGGTGGAGCGCAAGATGATGGAGATGAGCGACGGCTGGACAAACGGGTTCTTCGCGTTGAACCAGGCCATGATGTACAGTGGTTTCTATGAACTGCGGGCCTATACGCGATGGCAGTTGAACTGGGGCATTACGGAACACTGGCATTCCAGGATATCAAGCAAATGGTTTCCCAACAAAGCGCTGGAGAAAGACTACTACAAAGACTACGACAAGCTCTACAGCCGCGTCTTCCCTGTCTATGACAAGCCTACCGACAAGGAGAACCCGGAACGTAACATGACCTCGCGCATCCTGCGCCGCTACTCCAGTAAGGACATGGACGAGGAGGATCGCAAGCCCGTCCTCTCCCTCTTCCCCGAGGGAGGCAACCTGGTGGCAGGGGTGCCGAACCGTGTGGCCTTCGAGGCAGCATGGAGCGACGGAGAGCAGATGGAGGGGACTTTAAACGTTGACGGCAAGGATTTCCCTGCCATGAACCGTGGGCGCGGTGTCTTCACGCTTACACCCGAGAACGGAAAGGAGCGGGAGGTAACCTTCACCACGAAGGACGGGAAGAAAGTAACAGCCAAGCTGCCGAAACCCAAGGAACAGGGCGTTGTGCTGAGTGTAGGAAAAGACGGAGCGGAATGGGTTATCTCCACGCAGACGGTTGGGAATCTCGTATCGGACAGCCTGGCCGTGATGGTGATGAACGAGGGCACTGTAGTACGGGTTTACGAACTCAGTTCAATTCTGGATTCAAAAGTTGACCTCCGGTCTTCATCTGCCACGACTCAGCCAAACGGAAGCAAGATTTCGATGGCGCTCGCTGCTCCAGACGTTCAAAGGATTCAAGACTCAGAATTGGATGCAGGCATTCATCAGGTAACGGTTTTCGATACGCAGGGCCGCATCTGGGCCGACCGCCTTTTCTTTGTGACTAAGCCGGAACTGACTGCCCCAACGCTCACCGTATCAGGTCTGAAGGAAGAATACAGACCATACGAGAAGATAGAGATGTCCGTGCAGACAAGCACCCTGTCAATGAAGGAAAGGAGGATGGGCTCGACGTCTCCTTCCTACATCTCCCTCTCCCTTCGAGACGGCTATCAGCAGGACCAGCTCTTCGATAACGGCAACATCATGACCGAGATGCTGCTTGCCTCGGAGGTTAAGGGCTTTATCCCCAATCCCGGCTGGTATTTCGAGAAGGACGATGAAGAACACCGCCAAGCCCTTGACTTGCTGATGATGACGCAGGGCTGGCGCCGCTTCGACTGGCAGGACATGGCTCTGGAGGGACGCTTTGCCTTCACCCAGCCCGCTGAGCAGAAGCCTATTGTACAGGGCGTTGTCTATGATGCCGAGGACGTGAACGCCATGCGCGACGAAACGGTACTGAACGAACTAGCCAACGTGGAAAACAAAGCCATAGAGGAGGCTATGAGGGCTGCTGAAAGAGAACACAAGGAAGGCAACCAGGGCAAGACGGCTTTGGAACAGATGGGGCAGAAAAAGGACGACGAGGAGAAGGAGAATACGGATATCGTTGCCAGCGCTTTCGCCAGGCAGTCGGCCAACTACATGGAGGAGTTCCGCCAGAAGTATAACCTGAACGGCAACCTGAAGCATGAGGTCAGGGTGCATGCAGAGTTTACTCCAAAGTTCGAGAATGCCAGAACTTTCCTATTGGAGACAAAGACAAACCAGGGACACTTCCAAATAGAAATACCTCGTTTCTACGGCGTGAGCGAGCTGCATCTGGCCGCCTCCGACACGACGAAATGGGGCCGGGGACACAAGCATGCCTGGGTTGTACAGCAAGGCTACGCCGTAGCAGACCCCCGCAATCCCAATACCTTCGTGCAGGATGAATATCCCGAATTCTACGTCAAGGTCAACTTCCCCTACCCCAGGTTCGTGAAGCCCTATTCCTACTATCAAGAACATACCGACAATGCGGAGCAGGCAGACGATGCAGATCTCTCAAGCACACAGGAAGACGACGGCAGCCGCACTCTGCGCGAGGTTCCCGTAAAGGGGCGCCGCCATAGCGGATTGCGGCAATACGACCAGTCGCAGCCGGCCTTCATTATCGATGCTCAGGAGATGATGAACCTGAAGTACGACTCCGGCATCATGTTCGATCTTAATCCCGATATCAGGACCCTGCTCGGAGACTATGGTCTGGAATGGCCCTTCGTCGGAAAAGTGGGAGAGAACATAGCTGGATACGACACAGAGCCTGGCGAAGATCCCTCACGTATCTTTAGGCTCTACGGCATACCCCCGCAGTCCGCCAAATACAAGTCGGTTGACGGACGCGAAGTGCCAGAAGACTCTATATATAGTGCCAAATACATCCAGACATACGGACGCGGCTATTATATGCGCAAATCCGAATACTGCTATTCCCCCGACTGCCTCGACAAATACGTCATCTATACTGACTATTGCCCCCGGCTGGCTGGCAGCAAGCGTTATCAAGGAAGCAACCTGCCCGAAACCCGCATTGCCCTCTTCCCCTTTAATGACAAACACATCCGTATGATGTACCGCGACCGCTACTTTGTTCTGGAAGGTTTCTCATACACAGCACAATTCTACAGCCCCGACTACTCGAAGCAGACACCGCCTGAACCGACCGACTATCGACGCACCCTCTACTGGAACCCCAGCCTGAAACTCGATGAGAAGGGCGAGGCGCATGTTACGCTTTGGAATAACTCGCGCACTACGCATCCCAATGTGGAAGCAGCAGGGCAGACTGCAGAGGGCGGATTGTTGTGGAATAAGTAAGGGGCAAAGTTCAAGGGAAAAAATAAGCAAGCTCAGGAACAGACATAGCCCATCATGTTGCTTTTGTTCAGGGCCGTCATCCGCTGTAATCCCAGCAGGTAGCGGCCTTTTTATTTGTCACCAGAAATCCCAGATAAGACGACTTTTGGGGCAAAGCTCGAATGTAATTTATTGCTGTCCGCTAATTATCCGAGATTTGTTAGGCTACGGCACAAATTCCGTGAGAATAAACTTGGAAATATGTTCCAAATCGCAGTTTACCTCTACTTTATGCTCATAAATCGTTGTGTTTTAGACACTTGAATATTACTCTACATCTATTTTCCTTCTACAGAACCTCTACTTTACCTCTACTTTACCTCTACTTTACCTCTACCGATCATCTACAACACAGA
>JAILKU010000073.1 GCA_024693505.1 Bacteroidaceae bacterium
GCAAATATTCCCATTAACATGAACCTGTGCCGCCGGTTGGGACTCGACGAGGACTTCTATTCCGTCAGCATCCCCCTGGGTTCTACCATTAACATGGAGGGCGCAGCCGTTACCATTACCGTACTCACTCTTTCCGTTGCCCACACCCTGGGTTTGCAGGTCACCTTTGCCTCTGCCCTCTTCCTCAGCCTGATTGCGACGTTTGGTGCCTGTGGCGCTTCGGGTGTGGCAGGCGGTTCGCTTCTCTTGGTGCCGATGGCCTGCTCGTTCTTCGGCATCTCGCCCGATATAGCTATGCAGGCCGTAGCTGTCGGCTTCATCATCGGTGTGGTGCAGGATTCCGTCGAGACGGCCCTCAACTCCAGTGCCGATGCCTTCTTCACCGCCACTGCCGAGTATCACGACCGCCTGACTTCGCCGGACAAATAAGATTTGGGGTTTGCTGAAGAGCAAATCATTTCCCTTTCCGATATGTGCTGCTGTCTGCCGACTTTGGGGGAATAAAATGTTTCGCTGTCATACCTATATTCCACAAAAAAGTCTTACAAACTGTTCTCTTTTGAGCGTCTCCTTCATAGACGCTCCGGGCAGAGAGATTTTTCTCCCTGCCCAGGAAAAAATTTTTCCCAGCCTGGGAAAAAATATTTTCTCAGGCTGGGAGTCTTTACGGCCTTTGGGAAACGCTTGTGTCGCTCGGCCATAATTCTTGACAAATGACGGGCAAGAAGGTTTTGCTCGCTATTTCGGGGTCGCAGGCAATTAGGGGGAATATTCCCTGCACCCGGATTCTCGGATAGTCAGCTTGCTATAGATGCGAATTGACATAATGCAGATAGTGATGCCTTGTCTGGGTACGGCCTCTATTTTCCTTCCGTCCTCTCCAATCTGGGATAGAGGGTGCAAAGTGCAGGTAGGCCAGGGCTAATTCTGATGCCATCTGTTCGGCTTCGGAGTTTATCATAACAACTGCATCGAATTCGGGGAAGAGAAGGAGAAGCTGTCCGTTCGACCCCTCTGCCCGTACAAGGCCGGAACGGCAATGCCACATCTGATATCCGAATCCCTGAATCCAGTCGTTTTCATACAGGTTAAGCCCGCTTTGAGACAGTTCCTCGTATCGGACGTCCCTGGGGCAGCTGGCGGTCTGGTAGCTGATCATCTGTCTCACCCATTTGCGAGGTAGGATTCTCTGTCCCTCCCACTTCCCATTCTGTACGAGCAAGGAGCCTATGCGTGCCATGTCCTGAGTGGTGGCATGCAGACCCCATCCGCCTGCTGATATGCCCTGCGGACTGCATTCCCATTCAATGTTTTTGATGCCGAGAGGTTCAAACAGGCGCGTGTGCAAATATTCCGGCAATGACTGGCCCGTCACCTTCTGCACGATGGCCGACAGCATATAGCCAGCCATCGGGTCGTAGTAGAAATAGCTGCCTGGAGTATGAGGTACGGGCTGTGCCAGGTAGTTCTCCGCCCAGTCATCGCCCTGGCTGCAGGGTGTGTCCTTGTCATGCCCGGTGGTCATAGTGAGCAGATGCCTGACAGTCATCGCCAGCAGATTTGCACTCGGCTGGGCTGGCAGCAGGTCGGGGAAGAAACCGGCCACCTTGTCATCCAGGCTCAGCAGGCCTTCATTCTCTGCCAGACCGACAGCCATAGCCGTAACGGTAGCACTCAGTTCATGCTGGTCAAGCAGAACACTAGCTTCAACGTCTTTGCCCCACCAATTGGCAATAGACTTGCCGTGCTGTATGACTGAAACGCCATTTACCTGCATGCCGTATTCATCAATAGCGGAAACAAAACGTTTTAAAGCTTCATCCACATTTCTGGCATGAGACTGCCAAACGTCATTTGGAGGTGACGAAGCCAAAGCTGAAAGGGTCGTAACAAAGGCCAGGATGCATAGCATAGTAACATGCGAGAAACAGTTGCCCTTTTTCCGACTTTTTCTCGCCATGCCAAATCTCAAATAATTTTGGCTCTGGTCATTTGACTTAACGAAAACGTTGGATTTCATCCGACCTTTTCTCGCCATGCCAAATCTCAAACAGGTTTGACTTTGGTCATCTGGCTTAACGAAAACGTTCATAGTCTTAATGTTTAATAGTTGTTTGCTTACTTACTGTTTATAGTTATTCAGACATTCCTCCATTGCCTGTTTCACGGCTTCATTCTCCCACAGCGCAGGGTCGTATCCCGCCTTTCGGATGGCTTCAGGGAGATTGCCGTCCAGAGCGACCTTCTTCCCGGATTTCAATTTGTTGTATTCCACTTTGAACAGCTCAATGATCGTCTTCTCATTGCCATAGCCTATCTCACAGCGGGAATGCTTGATTTCATCGAAGCCCCGCTCACGAGTATAGTCAATATGAATATGGCAGTCCAGGCGGATGGCATTACGCTTTCCCTCCTTTACAACCCATAGGCTCTTTCCGAGCAGCTTGCCGTCGAAACTGAGCAGGTGCGACTTTTCATCCAGATATAAAGACCCCACCATCTCATCGTATGAATCAGGAAACATCGATTGCAGTACCACCTTTGTCTGGTCGTTTCCGTCATTACTTCGGATAATCTGCCCGGAAGTGTAATATCTGGTGGAAACGGCCTTTGGATTAAACTCTCGCCGGTTGATGTCAAACTGGTCACTGGCGAAGCCCTCTTCCTCATGTCCGGAATAGACATTTCCGTAATAAACCTTTCTCTTAGGGTATGTTCCGGCCTTTTCTGTTGATCCATAGTACAAAAGTCTGTTCATGTCAGGCATCTGAGGCCGATAGATGAGTGGAGTCCTTGTCCCCCACCAATATGGATCGCCCGCTATCATCGGAGCAGCTTGAAGGATGCGGCAGAATTCATTTCGCGTCCAATAAGGCTTAAGAAAGGGAAGCGTGTCTTCTTTCATTCTATGGATTTGTCCCGTGCATACACCAATGTCCCTTAAGCAGATACAGGATTTCGCCTCAATTAACGCCTCCGTAGAAAGTATCCCGGTTCCATTGACAGAATCCTCCTTTTCCGACACTCTTAGATAATACAGGCTCTTCTTGCCGTCATTTGAGCGGAACTCTCGGTTGACCCTTTTCTGTGCCTTCCGCATTATTGAATCTACATTGACAGGCTCTTTTATGGTTTCGAAACCGGACGGAGTATGCCGGGCCCCTGCTTTTACGCACAGGCTCAGCAGAAAGATAGGTGCTATTTTCTTTAACATATGAACAATAATTATAGATGACAGGGCTTTTCCCCCTATTGTATTTGCGTGCAAAGATAATGTTTTTATCTGCGATTTATTAAATAAAGTATATCTTTTCTTGCTTGACCTGCCATTTTGCAGTATGGAGTGAACAAACAAGGCCTGAACCATACTTTAGGCCATTGTTCTCAAACCATCCGCCGTGCCAGTTATCGGTGCCCCATAAACCTTGAAACTCATTATGTGTATAAGGATTCCATTTTGACCCTTTAGGTTCGTTATTGTTTGCCATATTTTTGTTGTTAATTAGTAATTATACTTGTTTTTGATGTTTCTAAACTTATTTCTTATCCTTCCATATTGAGTATTGAAGGATTATTCAGATTCTTATTCCTTTCCCATAGGCATTTCGTTTACAAAGTTACGATTAAGCGAGAGATAAGCGAAATGAAACTTGTTTTAATTTTGCTTATCCGAGTGAAAGTAAGTTCGGCTAAGCCAAAATTAGACAATTTTATTAATACTCTCACCGTTTTCATCTTTAATACTATTCTTTATGGCTTCCTGCAATACAGATAACCCCACGGCGAAGATTGTTAGTTTTATTCCCCGCTTGTCAGGATCAATCCCTTTTCGGTAATGCCCTGGGCCGAGACGTCGAACTGGTTCCGCCGGCTGTTGTTGTAGAACGAGACGATGGCGCGCCCGCTCCCGTCAAGGCGCAGGTCGGGGTTCCAGTAAAGGGTGCGGCGGTAGTCCTTGAAGTCCTTTGGCAGTTCCTTTTTCGAGTAATCCGGCTGGTAGAATGCCTCGCAGACGCTCAGGCCCGGCATGACGTAGAAACGGTCGCGGTAGCTCTCGCGTACACTCTCGTCTGGCATCGTCTCCAAGCTTACGGTTACTATGGGCTGGTCGGATGCCTGATAGCGTGGGTCACCCTCCAGACGCGGCGCATAGTCGGTATAGACGGTTATGCTACGCAGATTCTGCAGGTGGTTATAGGCATATTGCTGCGTCGGAGTTATATTGCTTGTACGTGGCTGTCTGTTCCAGCGCCGCTCCAACAGATAGGAGCGTTCCACGCCCATATCCCCTATGAGGAGGCGTGCTGCGGAGAGCGTGAAACTGAGCGAACCGGCATACCAGGCGGGCGAGAGACCTGCATCTATGGTCTGGTTATAGGTATCGTATGCATCAAGTATCAATACGGGATGCTCCTTGTCGAAGCCCCTCAGCCCGCCGCGGCGGGCACCAACCGTCACTTCGCGCAATTGGCTCTCCTCGTTCCCGGCTTGCCGCGCCTTATCCTCGGGCAGCGATGCGAGTCTGGTCTGGTAGTAATTGTATGGCTTGACATATCGCGGATAGAAGGGACGCACCCTGACGCTAAAGTCGGGATACTCGTCTGCGCCGGGTTTGAAAGCATTCTCCTCCTTCGAAGCAGAGAGGAACATGAAATGATAGCCGTCGGTAACAGGTGCCTGCAGGCTGAACTCTCCTTTCCGCGTCTTCATATATCCATTTACAACATTGTTTTCCTGTAGGACGGGCAAGGAGAATTTGGCATGCAACATTACATCAGCCTTGAGCGGCGACAGGCTTTGGAAGTTCTTCGGGTCGGCCTTGGCCGAGGTATAGAGAATGATGTTGCGCCCCATGTTCTCCAGAAGGGATATCTTGGTATCCTCAGCATCCCTTTCCTTTGGCACCTTCATCCCTCTTATGATTGGCAATCCCTCCAGGAAGGGGCGTGCCTCGCCTGGCTGCACTTCGCGTTTTTTCTCGTGATCGTCATCGTCCAGGTCGCTTTCCTGCAGTTCCTCTCCAAGGGCAAGGGGTTCCGTCAATATCGGACCGCTCTGTCCTCCACTTGTGCGGTTCATCTGGCCCTGTTTCCCGCTGAGGTTGTTTTCAAGCATCTGGCGATATCCGTCTGTTCCCAGAACATAGAAGTAGTCTTCCTGGTCGAGCGCCGAGAAACGGCTCACGTCGCCTCGGATGACGGGGTACTTCTCGAACGGCTCTTCCACGTGGAAGCTGTCGGTTGTCTCCTGCCATCGGAAGCGGCGCCAGCCCTGCACCATCAGCAGCAGGTCGAGGGCGCGGCGATGTTCCTGGTCGTCCTCCTCGAAATACCAGCCGGGAGCTTCCACGAACCCCTTCAGCTGACTGGCGAGCAGCATCTCAGTGAGCAGCGTGCCGTTGTCGTAGAGCGGGTCGGAGAGGGCCTTGTCCCTAACCGCTACGGAGAGCGTCGTCTGAGCCGGGGCCTCCAGCATCATCGTCACTTTCTCCAGCGGTTCGCCCAGTTCGGGCATCCCGGTCACTTTTACATTACCCGGCTGGAGGTCGTCGTGGCGGATAAATACGAGGCGGTCTGCATAGACCTCGCCCTTCTCGTCGTGCAGCGTAAGCTGAGCCACGCCTGTAGGCAACTTTTCCGTATCGATGCTTACGGTATCCTCGTGAACGTTTGAACTTCTCACCTTCTGGCTGAAGTGCACAATGCCGTTCGTCCTGGCCGTGAGGGTCAGTTCTTCGGGCAGATTTCCCCGGCGTGCTATGCAGGCCATCAGTCGGCCTCCCTCCTGCTCCACACTCATTGCTGCCCCGTTCTTCTCTCGGCCTGGCAACTGCACTTTCTCAATATGCCCGTCTCCCCAGCGGAACTCGGCTGTGTAAGACTCTGTCGGCAGGGCGTTCAGTTCTATGGTGCCGCGGCCCCGATGCTCCGTCCTGCCTTCTGCCACGGCCTTGCGCTTGCTGTCATAGACAGTCAGTCTGCCGTTCAGGTGCTCGCCTTCGGGACTGTTGGCCTCGAAGGCCAGTCGCTGGCGCACGTCCTCCACCCAGGCTCCGCCCTCGGGATAGAACGTAACCTCGGCATGTGGCTTCTCAGCCTTTATCTTATGGTAGCGGCGCAGGGGGCGCAGCGTCATGTCGCGGTTGTACTCGCCCGCCTGCTCCGGTTTGTCGTAGAGGGGAAAGACACGGCTGTACAGCTTGTCGTAGTCGCGGAAGAAGTCGGCCGCCATATCGGGCCTCAGGAACCACTTCTCGGCCGCCTTGCTGTGCGGGTGCTCGGTGCGTCCCCAGTTCAGCTGCCAGCGGGTATAGGCCCGCAGTTCGTAGAAGCCGGCATAGAGCGTGTCGGGCAGGCAGAAGGAACCTGCGCTCTGTCCGTCCGTCAGGCGCAGCATCTGTCGCTCCACCAGGTAGCCGTCCTGGTTCAGCAACTCGGCATAGAGGATCTGGCTGATGTCTGACGGCGTGCCGCGGTCGCTGCGCACCACGTAGGCCTTATAGTATAATGTGTCGCCCAGGAAATAGCAGGTATTGTCCAGGTGCACATAGACCATCTCCTGGGGAACAGTCTTGCCCGAAGCTTGCAGAGTATCGGAAAAGACTGCCTCATTGGGAGCATCAGCTATCAGGACGGGGTTACTATCCTGCTGAGGGGCGGGCGATTCCTCCGTACTCTGGCCGAAGGCCGCCATTTCCTCTTCTCGTGTGCGCTTTATGATGTTGTAGCGGCTCCATAGTTCGGAGTCATAACCTGCATACGCTATGGCTTCAACGAGATTGTTATCTACCTGTGCCAGCCTCTCTGCTTCCTCCGTCCCTTCAATGTTAAATAACAGCGAGCGGAATTTCATCTCCCCGTTTCCGCCATTTGCAACGACTCGGAAGACCTCGGTAAATCCGTTTGTATGCCGGTATTCCACATTTACCTTGACTTCGGCCTCAGCCCTTTTCCCGTTTGAGACCAGGGAGATATTCCTGACGTTACCTTCGAAATTCAGCAGCTGTCCTGTAACGGCATCAACATACAGGCTGCCCTCCAGGATGGTCTTCTCGCCTTGCGAGGCTGGCATGCTCCCGTTGTACCTGAGGTTAATCTTGTATATCTGCTGGCCGTCGCTTCCTGTCAGATCCTCTGCCGAGATGTCATAGTACGACCTGAACCGCTTAAACTCATTGAGCGGAGCAATGGAGAATCTCCAGTATGATGATTCCATTATCATCGGTCCCAGCTCGAGCAGATGGTGGACGTTTGTCCTCCTGACTTCCGTTCCCTCCGGTGCCTTATCTCCTGCATATCCCCTAATGCCGCTGATGACCTTCAGATAGCGTAGGTTAAGTGCAGAGCAGCCTTGCATAAAGGATTCTATCAGTTCGGTGTTCTCTGCGTTGACGAAGGTGGTTCGGTTGAAATACTGCGATTCCTTCCACGACTGGCTGTTGTATTCCTTTTTCAACTGGCTTGCCAGTCTTTTCAGGATATCATCCGCAGGGATGGGCTTTACGGTAACCTCGCGCAGTTTCCTGGCCAGAGGCTTCAGCTCTACCAAATCCCTTATGTCATCCGCCTTGAGGTGCAGTTTCTCATAGCCTATACACGAAAGGCGCAACGTGTCACCGGGCAGGGCATTGATTGAGAACGTTCCTTCTTCGTTACTTAGCGTACCTTTTCCCTCAGCGACATAGATACTGACATAGGGCAACGGCTCGCCCGTCTCGGCATCAACGACCTTGGACTGAAACACTTGCTGTGCCCAGCTGCAGAGGGCAAATAGCATCAACCACAAAAGGGAAAAAGTTCTCTTCATATAACTATGCGGTCTTTTACGTTTCTGCAAAGATAATGTTTTTACCTGCGACT
>JAILKU010000081.1 GCA_024693505.1 Bacteroidaceae bacterium
CTCACCTGGTTTTCCTGAACAGCACAAAGGAATTTCTTCACAATAGGGGATTTCTCTATCTGGTCATTCCTGTAACTGGCTGTCAGCTCATTCAACCGGTTTGTTCGTTCCTGCTGCTGAACCTCTAACTGTGTCTTCTCCTGTTGCAGCTGCGCAATCTGTTCCTGATATTGCTTCTCCGATTGTGCCAACTGATCTGCACGTGTCTTTTCGTCGTGGTACATCTGCAGCAGATGTGCCTTCTCCTGCTCCAGTTCATAAGTCGAAACCTGAGCGGCATCTTTTTGTGCCAACTGTTCGGTCAGGGAGGCTATGCGAACAAGGCTCTGTTCTTTCTCCTTTTCTATGGCCTCCATCTTTCCACGCAGTTTGTCCATCATCTCCTGTGCCGCCCGCAGGTTATGGCTGTCCTCTTGCAGTAGCAGGTTCTGGTGCTGAATGGCATTTTCCTTTTCCTGGTTCTCCAACTGAATCTTCTGCATCTCTATGATCAGCTTGTTCAGTTCCTCTTCCTGAGTTTTCTTCTTGACATACCAGTGATGATAGAGGATGTAGAAGATCAGCAGGGCAAGAGCTATAGTGAAATAGAGGCCGTCTTGCAGGCGTCTCTTCTTGTCTCTTTCCTCTTGCATTTTCCGCTGTTCCACGCTGTAATCATAGAGGTTCTTGGCATTGACTGTGGCTTGGGCAATATCACTTGCATAGCTGCGTTCCTTGGCTTGGCCATATAATGCGGCATATTTCAGAACTGAGTCCGCTTGGTGCCTGGCATTATAGACATTTTGCAAGCCCCAATACACTGCCACGTCATTATGGAGTAAGTGCATCTCTGGTATGGCCTTGCGGAAGCAATACTCTGCCGAATCCACATTGCCGATGCCAAGATAGTAACGTCCCTTATAGATATAATAGGGCGCAAGGCCGCCGTCTATCTTACGGTGGTCTTTCTCGGAAAGACAATAGGACTCGTAGATTTCCAGGTAGTGCTTTGCTTTGGCATAGTCCTTTAACTCTAAATAGGATTTTATGCAATAGACGGAGACCAATGCGGCCTTGTTCTTTTGCCCTATGCCCAGATATTGGTCGTAAAGTGCTAATGCATAGGTGATGCATTTTTCATAATTGCCTGCATTAAATAATGTTTTGCATACCTCTTGCTGAAAATACATTGCATTGAGTGTATCCTTCATCTTCCAGCAAATGGCTTCGGCCAGCTCGGCTTCCTGTTGTGCATATTCGGGTAGTCGCTGGCGGGTATAAAGCCCATTCATCTGCGAGTGAATCCTCATCAGGGTGGAGAGGTCGCAGTCGCTGGCTGTGGTATCCGCTTCCGCTACAGCCCGCTGCCAGGTCTCAATAGCGCGGGGTGCGGCACCCATATCACGGTAGGTACAGCCCAGCAGGTAGAGCGAGAGCATACGGTCGTTCCGCGAGCCGTGCCGCTGGTAGTACTTCACAACCCGTAGCATCAGGGAGTCGGTGGTGAAGAGACTGTCAGCCCGGTTCATCGCCTTGGCCCGCAGCAACTCCAGCCGCATCGCATCGCGGCGCGACCACCCCTCGCTCGGCGTCCGACCCATGAGCACCAGCGCGCTGTCGGCATCGGCCTCAACAAGCGCATCCAAGCGGGTGAGCAGACCCTCCTCCGACCCTCCACCTCCGCATGAAAGGAGGAGGGAGAGGGAAAGAATCAAGGCTGATATGAAATAAACTGAGCGCTTCACGATGCAAAAGTACGTAGATTTATGTAAACAGCCAAACTTTATGGGGCAATTAACAATTTTAGTCTCCTACATAGGTTACCGTTAAAGGCTTCCAAAAGCAAATACAGGGACACCCTTTTTCCTTTAATGAGCTCGTTTTATCGGACAGCAATGTAATATAATTAATATAATAATGTATAGGACATAAGCTGGAGGACAAGCGGGGACAAGTTAGGGGACATATTTTGCGGCGGTCATCAGCATCCTGACGGCCATCATGACTACGCTCGGTGTAACGAGCTGTACGGCCAGCTTGATTTGACCTGTCAGGCTGAACACCCCTCCTTAACCAGGATAGTGCCCGATGCATCTTTGACATTCAGATGATCGGCACAAGTGATGACAACGCTTTCCGTGCCTCGACGAAGCGCCTGGAAAGCGTTTTCCAGCTTTGGAATCATTCCGTCGGAGACAATACCCTGCTCAACAAGCTTGCGGAAGTCCTTTTCACTCATCCGTGGAATGACGCTGTTCTCATCCTCGGCATTGTACAACACACCACGCTTCTCAAAACAATAGGTAAGCGTGACTGCGTAGCCCTGGGCCGCCAGGCCACAAGCCACCTCACTGGCTATCGTGTCGGCATTCGTATTGAGCAGACCGCCCTTGCCGTCGTAGGTAAGAGGGGCTATGACGGGTACGATTCCCTGTTCGATCAAGCACCCCAGTATGCTTCCATCCACTTCATCAACATCTCCTACGAAGCCGAAGTCAACAACCTCGCTTGTCCCGTCGGGCATCACCATTTCCTTTGGCGGACGGCGATGGCTGCGGATGGCATTGACATCGGCTCCAGTAAGCCCCAGGGCATTGACCCCGAAGGACTGCAGTCTGGCGACGAGGTTCTTGTTTACCAGCCCGCCATAGACCATCGTAACGACACGCAGCGTCTCCTCGTCCGTGACGCGCCGGCCGTTCACCATACGGCTCTCAATGCCCAGACGGGCAGACAGGCGGGTAGCACTTCGCCCTCCGCCATGCACCAGGACCTTGCGCCCGGGCAAGGAGGAGAATTCCTGAAGCAAAAGCAGCAGCGAGGCCTCATCCTCGACGACAGCCCCTCCGACCTTGATAACGCTGACGGGTTTCATCTCTTATTCCAGATAGGTATAACCGTACAATCCGGCTCTGTAGTTACTGATGAACTCCTTACCCTCCGACTCGGTTATCTTACCGTCCTTGATGGCCTTGCTGACCCAGATCTCGAGCCGGCGCACCAGCCGCTTGGGGTCGTACTGGACATACTCGAGCACGTCGGCTACCGTTTCGCCGTCGATGACCTGGTCTATTGTGTAGCCGTCCTCGTCCACGCTGATGTGCACGGCATTCGTATCGCCGAAGAGGTTGTGCATATTGCCCAGGATCTCCTGGTATGCACCCACAAGGAAGACACCGATATAATAATGTTCTCCCGCCTGAATGGGGTGCAAAGGCAGGTAGCTTGTCTGCTGTCCGCCGTTGACGTAGGCCGTGATTTTGCCGTCGGAGTCGCAGGTAATGTCCTGGAGCGTGGCGCTGCGGGTGGGCTGTTCGTTCAGCCTGGCGATGGGCATAATGGGGAACAGCTGGTCGATGCCCCAGCAGTCGGGCATGCTCTGGAACAGGCTGAAGTTGCAGAAGTACTTGTCGGCCATCTGCTTGTCCAGCTTACGCAGTTCATCGGGGACATGCTTCTGGTGATGGGCCAACTCGGCCACTTCATGACTGATGGCCCAGTAGAGCGATTCTATCTGCGCCCTCGTCTTCAGGTCGATGATACCATGCCGGAAAAGGTCGAGAGCCTCTTCGCGGATGTCTTCTGCATCGTGCCAGTCCTCCAGCATGGAGCGGCTGCTCAGATGGTCCCATATCTCCGTCAGGTCGTGCACCAGCTTATGGTCGTCGGGCCCCGGTTCGAAGTCCTCCGGCATCTGGGGCGCCGAGACACTCTCCATGACATCTACCACCAAGACACTGTGATGCGCCGTTAGCGAACGGCCGCCCTCGGTGATGATATTGGGATGGGGTATCTGATTCTTGTTGGCAGCCTCGACAAAGGTATAGACGCAGTCGTTTACGTATTCCTGAATACTATAGTTCACACTGCTTTCACTATTGCTGCTGCGTGTGCCGTCATAATCAACGCCCAGTCCGCCGCCGCAGTCGACAAACTCTATGCTGAATCCCATGGAATGGAGCTGGACGTAGAATTGTGCCGCCTCGCGCAACGCCGTACTGATATGGCGAATCTTGGTGATCTGACTGCCGATATGGAAATGTATCAGGCGCAGGCAGTCCCGCATTCCCATCTCATCGAGGATCTGCAGGGCCAGCAAGAGCTCGGACGAGTTCAGGCCGAACTTACTGGCATCGCCCCCGCTCTCCTGCCATTTCCCGGTGCCGCTGCTGGCCAGTTTGATACGAATGCCCAGATTAGGCCGGACACCCAGCTTTTCAGCCGTCTCGGCAATGATCTTCAACTCGGGCAGTTTCTCAATGACCAGGAAGACACGCTTTCCCATTTTCTGTGCGAGCAATGCCAGTTCAATAAAATTCTGATCTTTGTGACCGTTACAGATGATAAGGCTGTCGCTATCCATATTCGTCGCCAGGACGGCATGCAGCTCAGGCTTCGAACCGGCTTCCAGTCCCAGGTTGTAACGCTTGCCGTGGCTGATGATTTCTTCTACGACAGGACGCATCTGATTCACCTTGATGGGGAATATGATAAAATGCTCACCTTCGTATTCATACTCCTTCCCGGCCTTCCGGAAACACTCATCCGTCTTTTCGATACGGTTGTCAAGGATATCCGGAAAGCGTAGCAGCAGGGGGGCGGTGACATGTCGCGTAGCCAAATGGTCCACCAGCTCCTTCAAGTCCACCTGGACACTATTTTTCTTGGGTGTCACATAGACATGACCTTTGTCGTTAATGCCAAAATAGTTAACACCCCATCCTTTGATGTTGTACAGCTCTTCCGAGTCTTCAATTCGCCATTTCTTCATAAGGAGTAATGATGTAATATATGATCATTTTACATATTGTAGCCTGTCTGCTGCTCATACGCCGAGTTCATCGCGCAGTAACTGTACACTGGTCTTTATCTTCTCGTAATTGTCCAGGAGACTTACATCCAGCGTATGCTTTGCCTGCGTATAGAACTTCTCGCGGTACTGGAGCGATTCACGGATGTACGCCAACAGATCCTCCTCCGACTTGCCCTTGATAAGAGGACGTTCCACCTTGCCCATCTTCAGGTGCATGGCCAACACCTCCGGGTCAGCCTTCAGATAAACCGTCTGGGCCATGCTGTTCATGTATGCCATGTTGTCAAAAAAGCAGGGCGTGCCGCCGCCGCAGGACAGGACGACATCCTCGAATTCGGCTACTTCGTGCAGCATATTACGCTCCATATCGCGGAATCCGTCTTCGCCCCGTTCGGCAAACAGCTGGGCTATGGTGCGATGAAAGCGCATCTCTATGTACCAGTCCAGGTCATAGAAAGAGAGTCCTAAGGCCAAGGCGAGCTGACGCCCCACTGTGGTCTTTCCGGACCCCATATAGCCTACCAGAATAATCCGTGTCATTGTTCTTACTTAGGATTGACGCTTGAAGTAACGGCGCTTCTTGGGTGCAGCACCCTCCTCGCCCTCTTCTTTCTCCTGCTGGGCCTGTATGAAGGACATACATTCCTCCTGTGTCAGTTCGCGGGCACGGTCATGCATAGACTTCGGGAGCTTGTAGTTGACGCCCTTATATGAGATATACGGGCCGTATTTCCCGTTCAGGACCTCCAGTTCGGGCTCGTCGGCAAAGGACTTCAAGTGCCGCTCGTTCTCCTGCATGTATTTCCTGTGAATCATGATGACACTCTCCTCGAAAGTCATCGTCAACGGATCCTTGCCTTTGGGAATGGAGACATAAGTCCCGTTGTGGGAGACATAAGGACCGAAACGGCCGGCACCTATGATAACCGGCTTTCCTTCGTATTCACCCATAACCCTTGGCAGGCGGAACAGCTCCATGGCTTCTTCCAAAGTAATGGACTCCATTGTCTGCCCGCTCTTCAGCTGGGCAAAACGGGGCTTGCGACGCTCATCGGCACTGCCGATCTGAACCACCGGGCCGAAACGGCCTATTTTCACCGTAACGGCCTCGCCGGTCTCGGGACTGTTGCCAAGGAAGCGCTCACCCACCTTGTGCTCAGACCGCATATTGATAGACTTCTCCACCAGGGGTTCAAACTCGTTGTAGAATTCACGGATGGTCTTTGTCCAGTCCGCCTTTCCCTCGGCGATATCATCAAAATGCTTTTCCACTTCTGCCGTGAAGTTGTAGTCCATGATATCGGGGAAATTGGCCTGCAGGAAGTCATTGACGACAATTCCGACATCTGTAGGCAATAGTTTTCCCCGCTCGGCACCCAGAAGGATGGAGTGATTCTCCTGACGGATCTGTCCGTTCTCCATCGTCAAGGTGATATAGGCGCGTTCCTCGCCCGCCTTGTCACCCTTCGTGACATAGTCGCGCTGCTGAATAGTCGTTATAGTGGTTGCATAGGTACTGGGGCGTCCTATGCCAAGTTCTTCCAGCTTCTTGACCAGACTCGCTTCATTGTATCTCACCGGCCTTTGGGCAAAACGCTGCGTGGCCACAACAGAGCCGCAAGCCATTGCCTCGCCCTTTGCGATGGGAGGCAGCAGGTTGTTGTCCTCCTCGGCATTTTCATCGTCCTGTACAGTTTCGCGGTACACACGCAGGAAACCGTCGAACTTCACCACTTCACCTGTCGCCACAAAGGACTCCTCAACACCGCTGATGTCGATGGTCACCTGCGTCTTCTCTATTTCCGCATCTGCCATCTGGCTGGCCAGCGTACGCTTCCAGATAAGGTCGTACAGCTTGCGCTCCTGCACCGTTCCCTCTATCTGCACCTGATCCATATAGGTCGGACGGATGGCCTCATGGGCTTCCTGAGCACCTTTGGAATGAGTCTGATACTGACGGGTCTTCACATACTCCTTGCCCATCTGCTCCGCGATGACCTTCTTGCTGGCGCCCAGACAGAGCGTACTCAGGTTCTCACTGTCCGTACGCATATAGGTGATTCGTCCGCTCTCATAGAGATGCTGGGCCACCATCATCGTCTGTGCAACGGTAAAGCCCAGCTTGTGGGCTGCCTCCTGCTGCAGGGTACTGGTGGTAAACGGAGGAGCCGGCACGCGTTTCATGGGCTTCGTGCAAACGTCCTGCACGGTGAACTTCGCATTCGCACACTTCTTCAGGAATTCCTCTGCCTGCTCCATTGTCGGATAGCGCCGGTTCAATTCAGCCTTCACGACACTGCCGTCGCCCGTAGTGAAGACTGCCGTAATCCGGTAGCTGTCCTCACTCTTGAAATTCTGTATCTCACGTTCCCGCTCTACGATGAGCTTTACGGCAACACTCTGGACGCGTCCTGCACTCAGGGCGGGCTTAACCTTCCGCCACAGCACGGGGCTCAGCTTGAAACCCACGATACGGTCCAGAACCCTGCGGGCCTGCTGAGCGTTAACCAGGTTCAAGTCGATATCCCTGGGATGCTCAATCGCCTCCAGGATAGCAGGCTTAGTTATCTCATGAAAAACGATGCGGCGCGTTGTGCTGGGATCCAGCTTCAGTACTTCAGACAAATGCCAGCTGATGGCTTCACCCTCACGGTCCTCATCGGAAGCCAGCCATACGATCTGAGCCTGTTCGGCCTGTTTCTTCAGTTGCGCCACGACTTTAGCCTTGTCTGCAGGCACTTCATATTGCGGCTGGAAAGTGTCCATATCTATGCTGAAGGTCTTTTTCTTCAGGTCGCGGATGTGACCATAACTGGAAAGCACCTCGTAGTCATCACCCAAGAATTTCTCAATAGTCTTGGCTTTTGCAGGACTCTCCACAATAACCAGGTTTTGCTTCATTTTCCTTATTTTTTTATGATTTTGGGCGCAAAGGTACGAATAAGCGAGCGAAATACCAAATTTATTTGAGTATTTCCGAGCGGAAGTACTTTAGAGCGCAGCTCAAAGGTACGAATAAGCGAGCGAAATACCAAATTTATTTGAGTATTTCCGAGCGGAAGTACTTTCAACGACAGTTAAAGGTACGATTAAGCGAGAGATAAACAAAATAAATGCCGATTTAATTTTGGTTATCCGAGCGGAAGTACTTTAGAGCGCAGCTCAAAGGAGCAATTAAGCGAGAGATAAACAAAATAAATGCCGATTTAATTTTGGTTATCCGAGCGGAAGTACTTTCAAGTATAGCAAGAATGCAAATGCAAAAATGCAAAAATGCAAAAGGAAGTGTGCTACCCTGGAAAAGGTTGAATGGTTTCTGCCTTAACTCTGGCATAGGTTGAATGGAATCCGAGTGCTGCTATTTAGGTCCCGCTGAAAAAAAATTATAGAAAACACTTTTCGCTGGCGAAAAGCGTTAATTTATGGTCAATTAATGGCTCATTAACGGCAATTAATGTTTATCTTTAAAACATATAATTACCATTAATCGTCCGTTCATCACTCATTTCTCCCGTTTTTTTTTGCCGAAAACGGGAGAAAAACACGAAAAACGCGGATATTTTTCCCCATTTGATGATGGTTTGTTTTCCACTTCAAAAGATAATCCCCCTCATTTCCTTTCTTTCGTTGGGGCTTAAAGTTAATGTTTTCTGCCACATTTTCGAGCCATTTGGCTATTTACCAGGCATTTTTCCATACTGGCGAAAGCGCCCACGCCTATTTTGTGTAAGTATTTTTCGCATCAACATCTTAACTATAACATAATCAGGATATTAGCTTTTGCTCTAAATGGTGCATGTAGCAAGATGTGTCTTGTAATGCCTGTATCTGTTTTTGCAAATTTGCATTTTTGCATTTTTGCAAAAACTG
>JAILKU010000083.1 GCA_024693505.1 Bacteroidaceae bacterium
AAGCCCACTACCGGCAGCTATGCCGTCACCATCCAGACCGAACCGCAGCTGTGGTTCAACCTGAACAGTGTGACGAAGAAGAAGACAAACCTGAGCATCGGTACCGAATGGGAACTGAGCAATAATTTCATCTTCCCCGAAAGCGGCACCAAGACCTTCTACCTCAATCCCACCCTGGGCCTGAAATGGACTATGAAATAAATAAACTCAAGATGAAGACTATGTTACAAAAGACATCACACACCCTACTCATCTCTCTCTCCTGCCTGCTTTGTGCTTGTTCCAGCCAGCCGCAACGGGCCACGACCGACGACGACACCAGTCCCCGATGGGGCGACCTGGGCGACGGTACGTATGCCAACCCCGTCCTACTGGCCGACTACAGCGACCCGGACGTGATCCGCGTAGGCGAGAAGTACTACATGACCTGCTCCGAGTTCCACTTCATGGGAATGCCCATCCTGGAGAGCGAGGATATGGTCAACTGGCGCATCATCGGACAGATATACCGCCGCATCGACCTGCCTCAGTTCGAGAATATGCACGGCTATGCCGACGGCACTTGGGCCCCTGCCCTGCGCTATCACGACGGACGTTTCTGGATGTTCGTCTGCATGCCTCACTCGGGCCTCTATATGTCCAGTGCCGAGAAGCCAGAAGGCCCCTGGACGCCATTGCACCAGGTGGTCAACGTCGATGGCTGGGAAGACCCCTGTCCTTTCTGGGACGAAGACGGGCAGGCCTATCTGGGACACAGCCGCGTAGGTGCCGGACCTATCATCATCCATCGCATGAGTCCCGACGGGACACGCCTTCTGGACGAGGGTCAGACGGTCTATGAGGGACCTGTGGCCGAAGGCACGAAGTTCCTGAAGAAAGACGGCTACTACTACCTCAGCATTCCCGAGGGCGGTGTAGTAACCGGTTGGCAGACCGTGCTCAGGAGCAAGGATATATACGGCCCCTACGAGGGACGGCGCTGCCTGGAGACGGGCTCTACCAACGTTAACGGCCCTCATCAGGGTTCCCTGGTCGATACACCCGACGGCGAATGGTGGTTCTATCACTTCCAGAGCCACGGACAGCTGGGCCGAGTGCTCCACCTCCAGCCCGTCACCTGGAACGAAGACGGCTTCCCCTTCATCGGCGAAGACTACGACGGAAATGGCATAGGAGAGCCCGTTCCTGTTCATGCCAAGCCGCAGACAGGCGTCAGCAGCCAGCGCAGCCTGCCCCAGGCCTCCGACGACTTCAAGGGCAGCGAACTGGGTGTGCAATGGGCCTGGAACCACAACCCCGTCGATTCCTGCTGGTCGCTCACCGAGCGCCAGGGCTGGCTCACCCTGCACCCCCTCCATGCCGAGAAGATACGCTCGGCACGCAACACCCTGACGCAAAAGGTGATGGGCTATGAAGGCATTGCAACGGTGAAGCTCGACTACGCCCAGATGCAGCCCGCACAGCGAGCCGGACTGGCAGCCCTGGGCAGCAAACGATATGCCGCCGGCATCGAGATGACGATACAGGACGACAAGAACATGCCCTGCCTCTATGTGGAAGACGAAGGCGAGAGCACCCTGTCCGACCAGGTACCTCAGCCCTCCCGCCTCTTCATGTCGCTCCTCGGCAAGAAGAGTACGATATGGCTGCGCCTCGAGATGGACGATGTAAACAACACCCACCAGTTCAGCTACAGCCTGGACGGCGAGGCCTTCACTCCGCTGGGCGAGGCTTTCAGCCAGGGCGATGCCGACTGGAAGGGCTATCGCGTAGGCCTCTTCACCTATACGACCCTAGAGACGGGCGGACCCGCCTACTTCACTCAGTTCCAGTATAAATAATATAGCAAGCAGACAATGACAATAGGAATCCTAACCGCAATGAGCGTTGAGTACAGGCAGGTAGCTAAGATGCTCAGTCAGACAGAGACACAGACCCGCGGTCCACAGAACTACTTGGTTGGCACACTTGGGCAGAACCGCATCATCCTGCTGCAATGCGGCATCGGCAAGGTGAATGCTGCAACGGGCGTAACCAACCTCATCCTCAACTTCCAGCCCGACCGTATTATCAGCACTGGCGTAGCTGGGGGTATCGACGAGAAGCTCCGCATCATGGATGTGGTAGTGGGACAGAACGTTTGCTATCACGATGTCTGGTGCGGCGAGGGATGCGACCCGGGTCAGGTGCAGGGCATGCCTACCGAGTTCATCGGCGACCCTGTCATGCTACGGGCTGCCTCTACCCTCCCCACCGATGTGCGCATCGTACCGGGTCTCATCTGTACTGGCGATCAGTTCATTACCGCCCGCGAGGAACTGGACCGCATCAAGGCGGCTCGCCCCGAAGGACTGGCTGTTGACATGGAGAGCGCAGCCATTGCACAGGTCTGCCACCTCTACCAGGTGCCCTTCCTCAGTTTCCGCATTATCAGCGATACGCCAGGAGCTGACGCACACTTCCAGCAGTATCTCAATTTCTGGGACACAATGGCCGACAAGAGTTTTACGGTCACAAAACTTTTTCTGGAAAGCCTGTAGGTGGTTGGGGGGGCTTGAGTCTCCGCTCGCTTAACCGAAGAGTTGACTTCGTCGACGCTTCTCACGCTCGGGATACTTCAAGCAAAGCTTGAGTCTCCGCTCGCTTAACCGAAGAGTTCCCGAACGGCTTCTACGACGCGGCGAACGGGTACGAGCTGGATATCGTACTGGCGGGGATCCAGTCCTTTCATATTAGAGGCAGGCAGGAGCATTCGGCGGAAACCGAGCTTTTGCGCCTCGGCAATACGCTGCTCGATGCGTGATACAGGACGTATCTCTCCGCTCAGTCCCACCTCGCCAGCCATACAGACTTGAGACTCGATGGGCATATCTCCGTTGCTGCTTAGTACAGCAGCCAGTACGCTGAGGTCGATTGCGGGGTCGGTGACGCGCAGACCTCCGGCAATATTCAGGAAGACATCCTTCTGGGCCAGTTTGAACCCTACCCTCTTCTCGAGGACGGCCAGCAGCATGTTCAGGCGGCGGCTGTCGAAACCGGTAGTACTGCGCTGAGCCGTGCCGTAGGCGGCGGTACTGACAAGGGCCTGCGTCTCGATGAGGAAAGGCCGTACCCCCTCGATAGCACAGGCAATGGCTACGCCCGATAGCCCTTCGCGGTTATCGGTAAGGAGCAGTTCGCTGGGATTACTCACCTGCCGAAGTCCGTCGTGCCGCATCTCGTAGATGCCCAGTTCGCTGGTGCTGCCGAAACGGTTCTTTATGCTGCGCAGGATGCGGTACATATAGTGCTGGTCGCCCTCGAACTGCAGGACGGTATCGACGATATGCTCCAGCACCTTCGGCCCTGCCAGGGAGCCTTCCTTGTTGATGTGCCCTATGAGCAGGATGGATACACCCCCCGATTTACCATACTTCAGCAGGCTGGCGGCGCATTCGCGTATCTGGGAGAGACTGCCCGGCGAGGACTCTACGTTCTCGGTCTGGATGGTCTGAATGGAGTCGATAACGACCAGGTCGGGCTGCATCTCCTCTATCTGCAGGTAGATCTGTTCGAGCGATGTCTCGCAGAGCACAGAGACTCCCGCCTGCGCCCCCTCGGCGATATCGGAACCGTCCTGGCCGGACGGACTCAGGCGGTCGGCGCGCAGCTTTATCTGTCTGGCACTCTCCTCGCCGCTTACGTAGAGCACTTTCTTGTCCTTTAGGTTGAGGACGGTCTGCAGCACAAGCGTACTCTTGCCGATACCCGGCTCTCCGCCCAGCAAGACGAGGCTGCCCGGAACGAGTCCGCCGCCCAGTACGCGGTTCAGTTCGCTGTCGTGCATATCCATCCGGGGCTCGGCATCGGCCTGTATCTCGCCAACGGGAACGGGCCGCACCCTGCGCCCTTCCTCTGCACCGGCTGCCCTCAGGGCGGCTCGGGTAATACTGCTGGCCGGCTTCTCGCTGCGGATGGTCATTTCCTTCATCGTGTTCCAGCGTCCACAGGCGGGACACTTGCCCACCCAGCGCAGGCTTTCCTGTCCGCAGTAATCGCAGACGTAAACTGTCTTGTCCTTTGCCATCTACTTCTTAGTCCAATATATCTTACGGCTGAAGGGGCCCCACATCCCCTTTACAATCAACGTCTTATCGTCCTTAAAGGAGAGTTCCACGCGGAATTTCTTGCCGCTGGTGGGATCGTAGATGTAGGAGTCGCCCCATCGGTCGTGAATCTTGTCATACACAAGGTTTTCCATGAGCAGAACACGGTCCGAACGGACATTGCGCCGCGACGGATCGGGGTTCTTGACGTCGTAGGTATAGGTGCCGTCGGGCCGCGGTTCGTTCGAGACCCAGGCGACCTGGCACTGATAGCGTCCATCGGCATTCTTGGTGAAGCGGACGGTACTCTGCACATCGCCGTGCTTGACGAGGTAGGTGCCGATCAGCCGGTCGGCCTGTGCCCGGAGCGAACTCGCCATCAGGGGGCACAAAAGCATCAGGAGTAATATACGGTATTTCATTTCTCACTCAATCTCTAATCCAACTTACTCCGGCCTTCTATAGGAGAAGCTGCACTTCTGTCCGTCATTGTCCTTTACCATCAGGCTCCACAGCAAGGGCATCTCCTCGCCCTCCTTCAGGGGGTAGTTGAAGAAGAAGTCGCTCTGATGCAGGGTAGCCGTAGCCTGGTCTTCGCCGAGGTTCAGGACGGCATAGCCGATGTCTCCCCAATAGCCAGTGGAAGGCAGGCACATCGTGCGCATCAGGTCGCGCTTTCCCCACTGGAAGACGGGCCAGCCGGTATGCCAGTGGTGCTCGTGACCATAGATATAGCCACAGCAGGCGGGACACTCGCGGAGGATCGGGAGCACCTTTGTCTCGTCCTCAGGGTGATGGGCAGAGACGAAGACGGGCTTGCTGTAGCCCTTCAGCGTATTGCGAAGCCACTGGGCCTGCTCCTCGTTGATGGCGCCGGGGGTAATCCACTTGCCCAGGTCGGGGTCTTCCTGCAGGGAGTCCAGCACGATGATGTCTGCGCGCGGCGTCTCCACGATGAAGACCATCCGGCCCTGCAGACGCGTCTGGGCAGCCTTCTCGGGGAAGATAAGGGCGAAGTTGCCCCGGCGGTCGTGATTGCCCATGCCCAGAGTGACCTTGATACCAGCATCCTCGAGGGGCTTCAGTATTTCGCGGGCGCACTCATAGTCCTCTACGTGCCCATAGAGATTTGCCAGGTCGCCCAGCCCCACCACATTGGCGGGCAGAGGCTTCATGGCCAGGATATCGTTCACTACGCGGGTCAGGCGGGCGGGGGTATGACTACCGGCCAAAACGTGCATATCGCTGATGAGGACTACCAGGTTCTCATCCATTCTACCCGATGGCTTCTTCTGCCTCCTGGGGTCTGTCATATTGGGCAAGGGAGAGGCGTTCAGGTTCATCAGGGAACCCTGGATTCCGATGGCTGCCAGCCCGCCCAGAAATGTTCTTCTATTCATTGTTGTAAGGTTCAAAGTTTAAAGTTCAAAAGTTCTCTACTTCCGGCATTCCTCCACGAAGAAGCGGAAGTAGCGCAGCATCGTGGGGTCATCCTTCTCGGCCACCATCACCTCGGGATGATACTGCGTGGCCATGATGCGGAGGTCGGGATAGCCCTCCAGCATCTCGGGAATGCCGTCGGGACTCCAGGCCGTCACCTTCAGGCCGGGTGCCACATCGAGGACGCACTGGTGGTGACTGCTATTGACCTCTGCATGCTTTACGCCCAGCACGCGGGCCGACCGGCTGTCGGGCTCCAGGTCGATATCGTGGGCGCAGACGGACAGGTTGCCGGGCCGGTGCCTGATGTCGGAGGGTTTCTCGGACGGGATGTCCTGCACAAGGGTGCCGCCCATTGCCACGTTGATCAGCTGCATCCCGCGGCAGACGCCGAAGATGGGGATGCCCCGCTCTAGGGCTTTATGGAAGAGGGCCAGTTCGAAGTCGTCCCGCCGGTCATTGACCTCACCCAGCTGGGAATGCGGCTCGTGGCCGTAGTATGAGGGCGCCACGTCCTCGCCGCCCGTCATCAGCAGTCCGTCCAGGCGGGAGACGACGGCCTCAATCAGGGCCGGGTCGTCGGTGGCTGCGAGGGGAACAGGTATGCCGCCCGCCTTGATGATGGATATGCCGCAATAGCCGGGGGTAGTGAGGCTGCCGCTGCGCGAGGCCGTACTGATGCCGATGAGCGGAGCATGCCGCAGCGCCTTCGAGGGGCGGCAGGCATCGAGCTTGTCATAATACGCCTGCAGACGGGGAGCCAGGGTAGCTGCAGGCATCTTTTTCCTGCGCGCCTCGGCGGGCATTGCCTGCATCAGGCCTGCCATCAGCAGCAGGACGAGCAGGAATCTGTACAGAAATGCGTTTATTCTCATAATCATCTGTCAATTTTCAATTCTTACCAAAGTCCTCCACCACGGTCAGCTGCCATGGTTTCTCGAGCGCCCAGCGGGCAGATCGCCGGGCCAGTCGGTACTCCTCGTCCGAGGCCTCCTCGGGTTCGCCGTTTGGCTGGGGTGTCTGCCGCTCTTTGCGCCATTCGGGCGTTATCTTGAGCCGGCTCTTCTCTACGTCCACTTCCGTACCATAGTGCTTCATCAGCACGGCCGTAGCGGTCAGTCCCTCGATGAGCGGGGGTATGCCCTCCTGCAGGTGGAAGCCGTCGTTCACCAGGTGGCCGGCCTTGCCCAGACGGTCGAGCACGGTGTAGCGCGCGTTCTGGATGCCTGTGCCGGCAGGGATCATCAGCTGGATGGAGGTCTCCTCCAGCGCCCTTTGGCTGGCCTCGTTCACCCTTGCCCACATCTCGTCCATCGTCATGTCGCCCAGGGGCTTATAGCCGGTGCCGTAGGCCTGCGTCATCAGCCAGGCGAAAGTGGCCTGCGGACAGGTCGAGCGAAGGTAGTCAAGCAGGATGTCGAGGTGGGGCTGATACGTCTCATAGTATCGCGAGGCGGCACTCTGCTGCTGCAGGATGATGATGTCCCACGGCTCGCGCCCCACGCCCTGCTGCAGGCTCACCTCGCGCTCCATCGTCCAGTGCCCCTGGCCCGTGCGGTAGAAGTCGAACTCGTAGGCCGGCTCCCCGCTATCCAGATTCTTGTGATGGCGCTCCAGCGTGCAGCCCCCGATGTAGAGGATGCCGAAATCGACCTCCGTTCCGGGCACCAGTTCCTCGATGAGGAAGGGCACGTAGGAGAATGCATCGCGGCTGAAGGAGTTACCTATACTCAGTACGCGGACGCGGACAGGCCCGGCTGCAAGGGCGGTCTGTGCGACAAGCAGAAGCATCAGTATGATATGTATTCTTTTCATAGGCAATATTATCTTGTTTTTCTGTTTGCAAAGTTACAACTTTTTTCCGGAAAAAACAAATCTTCGGGCAGTTTTTTTCGTGTCTGAGAGAGGATTTTTTGTGCACGCATACGAACCTCAGTTTTTACGCGAGGCGGGTCTAGTAAAATTTACACCCGGGTCTAGATAAATTTACTGCCGCCTTCTGTAGAAACGTTTGTTTTTTGCATTTTTGCATTTTTGCATTTGTGCATTTGTGTTTTTCAGGTTTTGCCAAAATGCTATATAAATAAAATATAACTATAGTTATTGTTAATATAATAAGTAGGGAGAGTGAAAGTCGGTGTTTGCAAAAATGCAAAAATGCAAATTTGCAAAACAATTACTGCCGACACCCCTACTCGGCACCAGCCCGGAATCATTGTGCTGCCCTTTATTTCGGGACCTAAAAAGGTATTCTGGATCCATTCAACCTGCGGCAGGGTTAAGGCAAAACGTGCCAGGAATCCATTCAACCTGCGGCAGGGTAAAGGCAAAATCCATTCAACGCTTCCCGGAGAAGGACAAAAAAGGGCGTTTACATTTCCTATTCACTTACGAGCAGAGCATAGTTAATGCCGTCGCATCGGATGGAGGTGCATTCTTCCGTCGTGTCGGGCTCAGTCGGGAGTTCCGGCTGCGCATCGGGTCCTGTTGTCTCTGACTGTGCCGTTTGCGGCCCGGGGATGTATTTCTCCACCACTTTCTTCCGCTCCACCACCTGTGTCAGGTAGAGTGTGTCGTGGACGGGCTGGAAGATGCGGATGGTGTCTGTCGCCAGGGCTATGGGTGAATCAGGCGCGCCGCCCATGAACAGATGCAAGGACAAGCCAAGGACGAGGCCTGCCACCGCTGCTGCGGGCGTGGCCACCCATCCCCAATAGATCCGCTTCTGCTGTATGGGGTTCTTTGGAACGTGCAGATGCCTGTTTTCTTTGTCGGCCAGACGTTGTGCCGATGCCTGGAGTTTGTCTTCGAACTGTATCATGATGACCTGAGTTTTTGTTTCAACGATTGGATTAATGTATGTAGTCTGGATTTCACGGTGCCTTCGGGTATTGCCAGGACGAGGGCTATCTGGGGAACCGTCAGTTCCTCTTCGAACCGGAGCGAAAAGAGCAGGCGGTTCCCGGGCGTCATTTTCTCCAATAATGCCTTGAGCGCCAAGTCCATAGCCTCGCCGTCGAGGATTTCAACTATATTGCTGTCAGCCGCCTCTTCCCGGGTTTGCATTGCAAACTGCTCATATCGTCGCTGGTGTTCGCTGTGGCGGTAGTGATTCTTCAGCAGGTTATAGGCTATAGTGAGAAGCCACGCCCGGAAACTGGCGCCTGAGTATTTGTCCCGAGCCGTCCACACTCTCATGAAAGTGTCTTGGGTAAGGTCGGCCGCCAAAGCCTCATCGCCGTCTGTCTGCCTATAGAAGAAGCCCATGAGCTTGCGGGCATGACGATGATAGAGCTCGTCGTATGCCCTGTCGTCGTCCTTACCGCTCACCCGCTGCATCAGCTCGTCGTCTGCGAGGGCCGAGAGGGGCTTGAACAAACGGGAGATAATCATTTGAGTTGTTCCTTCAGCAGATTCTCGTAATAATTCTTCCTCTCTTCCGGGGAATGCTCTTGGGAATAAGAATCGCCCTGTCTGGGCACACACCTCTCCACGCACTTGCTGAGGATGCCATAGAGACGATCGGCCTGAGCTTTGTCGCCCTTCTTGCGGAACTTCGAGATGAGGTTAGCCAGGAGCGTCACATGGTTCATGTCAATCATCACACTCGTTTCCCACGAGTCATAGACGAGGTCGGGTTCGGCCAGGTACTCCAGATTGTAGACCTCCTTCACATTGTGCATTGCCGCCTCGAAATTGTTGTAGGGTTTAGGACTGTATTTCAGCACAAGTCCCTCGTTGTAGATGCTGTCCCGGTTCAGTATGGAGACCTTGGGATTTGTGGGCGAGAAGTATGCGGGTCGCTTGCTCTGGTTGATCAGATACATGATGATGTCTGCCTCGTAGTGCCTGAACCAGTCCTCGCCATACTTGTCCCCATAGTCCTGTACATCCAGGGGCAGCGGCTCGATGCCCAGCTTCTTATAGAGCGCCTTCATGAAGGGTGTGGCATGGAGGAAGGCAACGTTGACGATGACGACATCCGTTCGCTCGCCCAGGGCTTCCTGAAGCATCTTCATGGGTTCTGTGTCAAGGTCGCCGTTGGAAAAGAACAGGGCGTTTGGCTGCATGCATCGGAGCATGTTATGGTTGAAGTGCATGATGCGGGCGGGGAAGTACCTGTTCCTGTAGGACCTGTTGTAGAGTTCCCCCACAAGCGGGTTGTCCGGATCGTTTATCCAGAGGCGGGTGGCCAGGAACTCCAGGTCCTCCGGGCAGACGTTCTCCGGCATCAGCTCTATAGCCCGCAGGATATTGTCGCCCTGCCGGGCGGCCTCGTCGGTAGTCAGGCAGAAACGGCCCTTGCAGAGATTCAGCACGAAACTGTCGGGCAGTGCCGCCTCCATCTTGCGGATGACGCCGGCCGTTCTGGACTCGTCGGGATTCTCTCCCCAACCACCCGCGAACTGCTCCTGATAGAGAGTTGCCCGGAACAGGTTTCTCCAGGCCCACTGGTTCCGGGGATTGGCATCCACCTCCCCCTGCCAAATCCCGGCTTGCGCCGCGTACCATTCAGGCTCGTGGGAGTTGGCCGTTATAGACTCTATGGTCTCCGCTTTCTGGGCGTATGTAATGACCTGACCGGCCAATGCCAGCACGATAAAGATTTTTCTTCTCATTGTAATCATTTCATTAATGTTGTACCATTTCCGAGGCGCTCTCGAAATGATATACACCCGAAAGCAGAAACCGTTCAGTGTATTTTGCTTTTTTTATCTTATCGGACATTATTTTTGCGAATCGGCTAAGCAATCGGGGGCTCCGTTTCTTCAAATGACACGACAAAGTTACAAAGAAATCGCAAACAGGCAAAGAAAAATGCAGACGGCCCGAAAAAACACTCTGATATATTTGCATAATTCAAAAAAAAGCCGTAACTTTGCAAGCAGAAAAACGAGATAAAAGACAACCGATATGAAGAAGCACATCAGAATCATCCTCGCTGCACTCCTCGTGCTGCTGAATGTCTCCGAACTGCTGGCACAGGAGGCACAAGTAACCATCCACGCCGACCAGGGCAAATCGAAGATCAACAAGGAGATCTACGGCCAGTTTGCCGAACACCTGGGCTCCTGCATCTACGGCGGCCTGTGGGTAGGCCCCGACTCGCCCATCCCCAACCAGCAGGGCTACAGGCTCGACGTGCTCCAGGCCCTCAAGGCCCTCAAGGTGCCCGTGCTGAGATGGCCCGGCGGCTGCTTCGCCGACGACTACCACTGGCGCGACGGCATAGGGCCCAAGAGCGAGCGTCCCAGCCTGAGGAACAACAACTGGGGCGGCACCGTCGAGGACAACTCCTTCGGCACCCACGAATTCCTGAACCTGTGCGAACTGCTGGGATGCGAGCCATACATCAGCGGGAACGTGGGCAGCGGAACGGTGCAGGAAATGGCGCAGTGGGTGGAGTACATGACCGGCACCACCGACACCCCGATGGGCAAGCTGCGCGCACAGAACGGACGCGAGAAGCCCTGGCATGTGAAGTAC
>JAILKU010000167.1 GCA_024693505.1 Bacteroidaceae bacterium
TCTGGGCCTGAAGGAAGGCATCGACCGGAACGAGATGATAGAGGAACTGCGGGCGGCGCAGCGGGGCGAATGCTCGTTCAACGCCGAGAAGTACGTGAACAAGCTGCCTGCCCACAAGCACGACCACTATCTGATTCCCAACGGCACCATCCATTGCTCGGGTCACGACAGTATGGTGCTCGAAATAAGCAGTACGCCCAGCATCTTCACCTTCAAACTGTGGGACTGGAACCGACTGGGACTGGACGGCAAGCCGCGTCCCATCAATGTGGAACGCGGGCGGCACGTCATCCAATGGGAGCGCACCACACCCTTCGTACTCTCGCAGCTGGCAAACCACTTCGAGGTGCTCAGCGAAGACGATGGCGTGAAGGAGGAACGCACCGGACTGCATCCCAACGAGTTCATCGAGACGAGGCGTCATACGTTCAACAGGCCTGTCCTGCACGATACCGAAGGGGGTGTTAACGTATTGAACCTGTGCGACGGCGAAGAGGCGGTGGTGGAGAGTCCGACCGGAGCCTTCGAGTCCTTTACCGTTCACTATGCCGAGACGTTCATCATCCCGGCCGCCCTGGGGCAATACCGGATAAAGCCAAGCGGTCTTTCCGAGGGCAAAACGTGCATGACCATAAAGGCCAGCATAAGATAATTCATCATTAAAAAAATATAAACTAAACTGACAAGAATTATGAGTAAAGACAAAAGAATTGTGCTGACGCTTGATGCGGGCGGAACCAACTTTGTGTTTTCTGCCATCAGCAACAACGAGGAAATTGTAGAACCAGTGCGCCTGAAGGCCGTAACGACCGATACTGAAGGCTGTCTGGCAACCCTGGTTCAGGGTTTCACTACCGTTAAGGAGAAACTGGGCGCAGAGCCTGTGGCCATCAGCTTCGCCTTCCCCGGTCCTGCCGACTATGCGCACGGCGTGATCGGCGACCTGCCCAACTTCCCCTCTTTCCGCGGCGGTGTGGCCCTGGGGCCCTATCTGGAGAGTGTCTTCGGCATTCCCGTGTTCGTCAATAACGACGGCAACCTGTTTGCATACGGCGAAGCTCTGGCCGGTGCTCTTCCGCGCGTCAACAAAGCGTTAGAGGAGAGTGGCTGCCTGCGCCGCTACAAGAACCTGATAGGTGTAACCCTGGGTACCGGCTTCGGCTGCGGCGTGGTTATCGACAAGGTCCTGCTGACCGGCGACAACGGCTGCGGCGGCGATGTGTGGTGCACCCGAAACGGCATGTACCCCTTCGTGATTGCCGAGGAGAGTGTGAGCATCCGTGCCGTGCGCCGCGTCTATGCCGAGATGTCGCACGAAGAGATTGGAGACCTTACGCCCAAGGACATCGGCGACATCGCAAATGGTGTTCGTCCGGGCAATATGAGAGCGGCCCAGGAGAGTTTCCGTCAGATGGGTCAGGTGTGTGCGGCTGCTCTGGTGAATGTGCTTAACATCGTAGACGGAATCGTTGTCATCGGTGGCGGCCTTACCGGCAATGCCCGGTGGATCCTGCCCGGCATGATGGAGGAGTTTGCCCGTCCCGCAGGTACCTTCTCAGGCAACCTGCTGCCGACCCTTCAGTCGGAGGTGTATAACTTCGAGGACAAGGAACAGCGTGCTGCCTTCCTCGAGGACAAGGACGTATTCGTGGATGTGCCTCATTCCAACAAGAAGGTGCTCTATTGTGCTCAGCGCAAGGTGGCCGTACTAGTATCTGAACTTGGAGCCAGCAAGGCAATTAACCTGGGTGCCTATAACTTTGCCCTCAACCAGTTAGAGAAATAGGACCACTACCCTGCCCCCTTGTAGCGCCAATTTTGCATTTTTGCATCTTTGCATTTTGTCTCGTTAATTATGAATTATGAATTGTGAATTATGAATTATAAGAAGCTTATTCCCGTCATGCTGTGCTTCTTTGTCATGGGGTTTGTAGACCTCGTTGGCATCGCCAGCAATTATGTGAAGGCCGACCTCGGCCTCAGCGATTCGATGGCCAACCTGCTGCCGTCGCTCGTCTTCGTCTGGTTCCTTATCTTCAGCATTCCCACCAGCCTGCTGATGAACAAGATAGGGCGCAAGAATACCGTACTGCTCAGCCTCATAATGACCGTGGCTGCTATGTTGATTCCCGTTTTTACGCTCGATTTCACGGCGCTGCTTCTCTCCTTCTCCCTGCTGGGAATAGGAAATGCCATCATCCAGACAGCACTCAATCCGTTGGTTGACAGCGTGATGAAGGGCGGGGCATCGGCCAGCACCCTCACCTTCGGTCAGTTCATCAAAAGCATAGCCTCTTTCCTGGCACCCATCATAGCCTCCTGGGGCGCCACCAACGATGCCTTCGGGCTTGGCTGGCGCGCACTCTATCCCATCTATCTCGGAGTAGGCATACTGGCTACGCTGCTGCTTTTCGGCACGCGCATCAACGAGGCACCTCCCTCGCAAGGCCAGAAACCGGTGGGACAGCAGTTCGCCGATTGCTTTGCCTTGCTTCGGAATCCCTTTGTGCTGCTCTGCTTCCTGGCTATTGTCTGTCATGTGGGAATCGATGTCGGTATGAGTGTTACGTCGCCCAAAATTCTGATGGAGCGCCTGGGTATGAACCTGAATGATGCCGCCTATATCACTACCGTTTATTTTATAGCTAAGGCAGCCGGCAGTTTCAGCGGCAGTTTCATCATGAAGTTCATCAAGGAGTGGACCTTCCTCTTCATCAGCATCGCCATGATGATGATTGCCCTGATAGGCCTCTATGTAGGCAGCACGCAGTGGGAACTCTACGGAAGCGTTGCTTTGATGGGCTTTGGCAACGGTAATCCCTTCAGCATCGTCTTTTCGCGTGCTATGTCTGCCCTTCCCGAGAAGAAGAACGAGATCAGCGGTCTCCTCATCATGGGCATCTGCGGCGGAGCCGTCTTCCCAATGCTTATGGGTGCAGCCAGCGATACCGTGGGCGGTCAGGCCGGAGCCCTTGCCATCCTCTCACTTGGCATCCTCTACCTGCTGGCATTCTATCTGAAGGGGAGAAAAGCCCCCCAGGAAAGCCTATAAACCCGATGAATAAGATGAAGAAAAACTTTTTTAATCCCATCCCCTTCACTCCCCCCTCCCCTAGGCCGAGTTGGGGGTGGGCTGTTGTATTCTTCTTCCTTCTCCTTCTGCTTCCGTTGTCAGCCAAAGGCGGGCGGAAACCCTCAGCCCATCGTCCTGGATGGGAACTCGTTTGGGAGGAAGAGTTCCGGGGGCACAAGCTCTCGGATGTCTGGACGCGTATTCCGCGTTTTCCCAATCCTCCAGAGTGGAACAAATACATGAGCATGGACGACCGCCTGTTCAAGATACGGCGCGGCAAACTCATCTTGATGGGTCTCAACAACGACTATCTGCCCGAGGACACAGCCCATTTCCTGACGGGAGGAGTCTATACCAGAGGCAAGCTTCTGTTCCAGCGCGGACGATTGGATATACGGATCCGTATGGACGATGCCTCGGGTGCCTGGCCCGCCGCCTGGCTTCTGCCCGAGGGGCGCTGGCCGGACGCTGGAGAGATTGACATCATGGAACGCCTGAACTACGACACCATCGCCTATCAGACGGTTCACTCCTATACGACCGAGTACGACCACGTTCTGCGAAAGAGCCAGCCCTGGGGAATAACAGCCCCCATTCGGCGCGGGAAGTGGAATACCTATAGCGTGGAGCTCTGGCCCGATAGCATGGTCTTCTTCATCAACGACCGCCACACCTTCACCTATCGGCGTCAGGCCGACCTCGGCCCGGAGCAATATCCCTACGACCGTCCGATGTATCTGCTGATCGATATGCAGTTGGGCGGCTACTGGGTGGGGCGCGTCAATCCCGAAGAACTCCCATATCGCTACGAAATCGACTACGTCCGCTTCTACCAAAAGAATGTTTCCGTTAAGCCAGATGAGTAGAGCAGAGCATGTTCCGTTATCCCGAGATGCGATGTAAAAAGATTTAGAAGTCAAAAGGTTCGATGAAGTCCATGTGAGGATCGGAAAACCTTTTGGTTAGACAGTATAATTTGACGACAGATTCAACTATGAAACAGAAGAAATTATGGATGTTGGCCATCATCCTTGCATTCAGTGGCTTAACAATGCTGATTTCATGCAGCGATGATGATGACATAATAAAGCCGGCAACGGAGGAGCCGGTAGTGATAAACTGTGTGAAGCCTGGCTATTTGAACCGCGGAGACAAGGTGGCATTGATATCTCCATCCTACTTCACACCGATGGAGAACGTGGAGAAGACCGCCGACGTACTGCGGAGTTGGGGATTGGAACCTGTGATAGGCCCGAACGTGGGCAAAGTGGTGGATGGACGCTATGCAGGAACTGTGGCAGAACGCATCAGCGACATTCGTTGGGCGCTGAATGACCCCAACATCAAAGCCATCATCTGCAATCGCGGCGGATATGGTACCATCCAACTGATAGACCAGCTGACTTTGGCTGAGCTAAAGACATCGCCAAAATGGTTGGTAGGATTCAGCGACATATCCACACTGCACGGGTTGTTTAGCCGTGCTGGAGTGATGAGCATACACGGCACAATGAGTTCGTTCTTGGCTAAAGGCGGTACCGATGCAACCAGTACGCTGATGCGGGACCTGCTCCTTGGCAGTGTACCTCGCTATGAATTACCGGCACACAAGCAGAACATCACAGGTAAGGCCAGTGGCGTGCTTGTGGGCGGCAACCTTTGTACCTTTACGCCAAATCTAGGCTCACAGGCTGATGCAACGAAGGGCAAAGACCTGATTCTCTTCGTGGAAGAAGTGGAAGAGTCGATGCACAACATCGACCGCCAGATGCGCATCCTGCAGATGAACGGCGTGCTCAATCGCTGCAAGGGAATCATCCTCGGCGAGTTTTCTGACTGCGGTTCGGAGTTCACATATGAGAGTGTGGAAGCCATGCTTCATGAGTTGCTGGCCGAGTACCACATTCCTGTGCTATGTGGTTTCCCTGGTGGTCATGGTGATGTGAACCTGCCACTCGTAATGGGTGCTCCCGTAACCATAGACGTCCGCAACGATGGTGCCACACTACAATTCAACATCGACGGCACTCAGCGCGAGGTTCGCACCGTCGATATTACCGCCGCCACATCGACACCAGCCGCTGTTCGTATGATGATGGCTGGAAAAAGAGAATTTGATGGAGAATGACGTCTCCTCATCATCTAACATTGTTTGGATTGAATCGACGTTTGACCATATTAAATACAAGAAATCGTATTAAACCGTATTATAGAAAGCGCCTAAGATGCAAGATGTAGCATTAGTGTTATCAAGTGGAGGTGCCAGGGGACTCGCCCATATCGGTGCCATCGAGGAATTGGAGGCAGAGGGTTACCATATCACCTCCATTGCCGGCTGTTCGATGGGTGCTCTTATCGGCGGAGTCTATGCTGCAGGCAAACTGGAAGAATTCCGTGAGTGGATGAAGACAATAGACAGGAAGAGGATGCTGGAACTGACGGACTTTTCACTCAGCCTCAACCACTTTGTAAAGGGAACGCGCATCATCGAGGCTATCATGGAATTCGTGCCTGACGTTCTCATCGAGGAACTGCCGATTCCCTATTGTGCCGTAGCCACCGACTGGAAGGCTGGACGCGAAGTGGTGTTCCGCGAGGGCAGCCTCTTCGAGGCCATCCGTGCATCGATCTCGCTGCCGGCATTCTACGAACCTGTGCGTCGCGATGGCATGATTCTTATTGACGGTGGCGTGACAAATCCCATCCCATTGAACCGCGTGGCACGCCATGAGGGCGACATCCTTGTCGGCATTGATGTGAGCGGTCATGATTACGCGGCACAGTGGGAGGAAAAAGAGGCGTTGGTCGAACGGCGCAAGCGCAGCACCTCGCTGTCGCAACAAATCCTTAACCGTCTGAGGCCCGACAATATCGAATTCAATCACTACACGATGCTTTCACGCGTCAGTTCCCTAATGATTCGGCAGAACTCCATCCTTATGGCCAAGCTGATGAAGCCCGATGTTCTTGTCGATATCCAGATGGCGCGCTACGGCTCCTTTGACTACGACAAGTCGGAGAAACTCATCGCCATCGGCAGCCAGAAAACCAGGCAAGCCCTCAGCAAATTCTCATAATTAGGGCTAATTCAATCACATGAAACAGATAGAAGTTGTAGCTGCAATCATTCGCAAAGACGATAAGATATTTGCCACCCAACGAGGATACGGTGAATGGAAGGACTGGTGGGAGTTTCCTGGCGGGAAGATGGAAGCAGGGGAGACACCTGAGGAAGCTTTGAAACGTGAGATACGCGAAGAACTGTCAACAGAAATCAGCGTGGATGAGTTCCTCTGTACCGTCGAGTATGACTATCCGACTTTGGCCTCCGGCCGAGCCTGCTCACACACGGAAGAGCCAAAGCAAGCTTTGCTCTCCTCTCGCTCAACCGCAGCCTTCCATCTGACCATGCATTGTTATATCTGTTCACTCTTTACAGAGGCGCTACATCTGAACGAGCATGAAGCCGCCAAGTGGCTGACGAAGAATGAACTTGACGACGTCAGATGGCTACCTGCCGACTTAAATGTGATCCAAGAATTAAAATGTCTGAAAGAGAAAGGCCAATGATGGTAGCAGAAGATATGACTGATCACAATAAAAAACAAACGAATTAGCGACATAAGGAACCCCATTGATAGTCAAAAGGACTTCAATAGTTACGTAAAACAGCTCACTTAAGGATGCAAAAGTGAAGAAAAAGGCATAAAAGTGATTGTATTTTGCAGAAAAGATGATTTTCCTTCGTTATTTCGTGGGAAATTAGCTAATTTTGTACGCGTATTTAATAATAATAAGGTACAACCTCAGCACAATAAGAATGGAAAATAGAATCAAAGTAGTTCTCGCGGATAAGAAGAGAACAAACAAGTGGTTATCCGAGCAGTTGGAGTGTGCACCGACTACCGTGAGTAAATGGTGTACCAATGCCAGCCAACCACCTATGGAGACATTTGTCAAGATTGCAGAACTCCTCGAAGTCGACATAAACGAACTGCTGAGGGTGGAAAAGAAGTAACCGTCTTAGAAGCTACGTTTTAACTGATAACAATCATCCCCGGCAGAGATACAGAACCATAGCAAAGGAGTAGCAAGGTAGTTCCGCCGTTGTTCGTAGGTCCTAGCAAAGACGTAGCGTAGGCGTAAGATAGGCAGAGCGTAATCCAAGTTTATACTCTCGGAGATGGCTCGGAGATGATTCGGAGATGGTTCGAAGATGGAAGATAATTAAAAACAAGAGATATGGATATAAAAGAAACTATAGAGAGCCTGATAAAACAGGCTGAGAATTTCCATGCAGGGACAACTTCCGATGCATGGGATTATAATGACGCTTGGGAAGTTAAAATTGTCGTGAAGAAAAAAAAAGAAAAGTAATTTAGAGATATGGCAAAAAAGGAACCAGGATATGTTTACATACTGACTAACCCAAGCTTCCGCGAGGATTGGGTTAAGATCGGTAAGAGTTCGCGTCCTGTAGATGTGAGGAGCAAGGAGCTAGACAATACGGCAGTTCCCTTGCCTTTCGAGATATTTGCCACCATGAAAACAACGAAGTATAATGAGGCAGAAAAGCATGTCCATCATTCTATAGAACGTTTTACCAATCTCCGCATTCGTAACAACCGTGAATTCTTCAATGTAAAGCCAGAAGAAGCTCTTGATATTTTCGAGGACGTGGCAATGCTTCTTGATGATGCAGAAATTAAAGTATATAAGAAAGCAAAAAAGCAAACTGTTTCCTTAGCGAATAAAGCAGCTCATTCCAAAGTACAATCCACAGGTATTACTTTGCAGGATTTGGCTGGCAAAGTGACCTTTATTCTTAACGGGAAATCAACAAATAAGAGTAGATTAGGCTTTTTTGTGGTTAAAGAATATCTTAGTAAACATCCAGAAGCCACTATTGGCCAGCTCAAAATAATATTTCATAATGACTTACTTGGAGACTGGAATCAATGGGGCGTAATAGAAGATGATATCGATTATGCGAAAAGCCTTAAGGATTCTACTGGCGCATTCCGACATCAGACAAAGCGTCAATTCATCCTTAGGAGTGGTGATGGTGTCAAATTTGTGGTGTCCAATCAATGGAGTACCGTAAATGTTATGAACCTCGTACAGTTCATACAAAAACAAGGTTGGGATTTTAAAA
>JAILKU010000003.1 GCA_024693505.1 Bacteroidaceae bacterium
TTTATCCCAGCTTCTTAATGTAGAGAGCCAACTTCGACTTCAGGTTGGAAGCCTTATTCTTGTGAATAATGTTGGTCTTTGCCAGCTTGTCCAGAATCTTCTGAACGCTGGGATACATCTCCTCAGCTGCTGCCTTGTCTGTGGTAGCACGCAGTTTGCGAACAGCATTACGCATGGTCTTGGCATAATATCTGTTGTGGAGCCTTCTCTTCTCCGTCTGGCGGATTCTCTTTAATGCAGATTTGTGATTAGCCATCTTTAATCTAGTTCTATTTTATTGTTATTTTTATCTTTCGTAGTCCCTAGGAGAGTCGAACTCCTCTTTAGAGAATGAAAATCTCTCGTCCTAACCGATAGACGAAGGGACCAAACCTTCGGCTCCGCTGATGCGTATGCCAGTGCTTCTGGGCCATTTTCTCCAGTTGCGGCTGCAAAGGTATGGCTTTTTCCCCGACTGGCAAAATAATTTTGCGGAAAAATGTGTTTTCCTGCTTAATTTTTGGTGGAGATGTGCGATTTCTGAACTATTTTTTGTAATTTTACATCCCATATTTGCTTATTTATGCTTGAAAAGACGCAAGGGATAGTGCTTCGCACGTTGAAGTACAACGACGAGAGTGTGATTGTTGACATCTATACGGCCAACAATGGGGCTCAGGGCTTTATCGTACGCTTGCCGCGTTCGCGAAAGAGTCCGGTCAGGTCGGTCCTGCTGCGCCCCCTGAGCATACTGAACCTGGAGTACGACTATCGTCCGCAGCGGGCCTTGCAGTTTCTGAAAAACATGCAGGTGGCTGAGCCTTACCACTCCCTGCCCTACGAGCCGATGAAGGAGACGGTTGCCCTGTTCCTCTCCGAGTTCCTCTATCATGCGCTGAAAAACGAGGAGCGCAATCCGCCCCTGTTCCAGTATCTGAAGAACGGGCTTCTCTGGTTCGACGAGACGCAGCGGGCGGTCTCCAACTTCCATCTGGTCTTCCTCATCCGTCTTACGCGTTTTCTGGGCTTTTGGCCCGATATACCATCGGGGGAGAGACCGGTCCGTTGGGCTGCTCCGGCGCGCTCCTCAGCGGTATTCGACCTTCGCGAGGGTGCGATGACCGATACCGTCCCCCTGCATTCGGCTTGGCTCTCGCCCGAAGAGTCGGCCCTGGCTCCCCTCCTGCTCAGGATGGATTTCAATACGATGCATCTCTTCCGCCTCAATCGCGAACAGAGACGGCGCATCCTCGACGTGCTGACCGACTATTATCGTCTGCACATCCCAGAGTTTCCTGAGTTGAAGTCGTTGGAGATCCTGAGGGAAGTTATTGGCAATTGACTTCCCTCTGGATTATCCCAGAAGTTCCTTCACCATAGCGCTGATGGCTCTTCCCTCGGCTCTTCCGGTCAAGGCCTTCGTGGCAGCTCCCATCACCCGACCCATATCGCGGGCGCTGGTTGCGCCAACCTGGGCGATGATGGCCTGCAGCTCAGCCTTCAGCTCGTCAGCACTCAGCTGTTTGGGCAGATATTCCTCAATGACGGCCACCTGAGCCAGTTCCTCATCTGCCAGGTCCTGGCGCGACTGCTGGGTGTAGATGACTGCTGTGTCGCGTCCCTGCTTTGCCAGCTTGGCCAGAATCTTTATGGCCGCCTCGTCCGTTAGCTCGTCGTTGGCGCCTGGTGCAGTCTTTGCCTCAATAAAATATTTCTTTATGCTTCTCAAGGCCATAAGACGGACTTTGTCTTTGGCCTTCATCGCAGCTGCGATATCGTTGCTTATCTGATCGTATAACATAATTATAATAATGTATAGCCTTTTTGTGTCATAAACTGAAGTGGATGCCCTGCTCCGTGGAAGCGGCATCCGTAGCATTCATTGCTTTGTTCTTAATCTTGTTGAGCTCTTCCTTGGTGCGGCGGAACGTCGGTATGGTTTCTACCATAGAGATGACGTCATCGTTGTCGAGGTCGTTCTCCGAGAAGGTGTAGTACTGGGGATGTCGTCTGCGCGCAGTTGCCTCTGCCGAGTCGTAGAAGATGGATTTCCATTCCTCCCGCAGCCGCATCTTCTCTTCGTCCACGTTCTGTATCTCGCTGGCATGCTCAACCATGATTTCGGACATGCCGGGCACGTTCTGCAATCCGAAGCCGGTGGCCAGGAGGGTAATCTTTACCTTCCCGCCCAACGAACTGTCGGTGGCCAGGCCCCATTTGGTCTCCACGTCCTTTTTGAACTTGCTCATGAAGTCGTTAATCTCGTTCATCTCTTCCATCAACAGGCTCTCTTGGTCTTTGTCGGCACAGAAGTTAATGTTCAGCAGTACCTTCTTCGAGTTGAAAATGTCGTTGTTGTTTAGTAGAGGGCTCGTTATTGCCTGTTCGATGGCTTTCGTCACGCGATTTTCGCCTTCGCCATAGCCTGTACTCATAATGGCTACGCCGCCGTCTTTCAGTACGGTGGTGACATCCTGGAAATCCAAATTGATAATACCATGCATAGTGATAATCTCGGCTATGCTCTTTGCTGCAACGCTCAAGGTGTCGTCCGCCTTCGCAAAGGCGTTGATAACCGTCAGTTCGGGGTAGATCTCGCGCAGCCGCTCGTTGTTGATGACCAGCAGGGCATCTACGTGCTTGGAGATTTCCTCCACGCCGTCCAGGGCCTGATAGATTTTCTTGTTTCCCTCGAACTTGAAGGGGATGGTGACGATACCGACGGTCAGTATGCCTGCATCCTTGGCGCATTGAGCAATAATCGGTGCTGCGCCGGTTCCCGTTCCGCCACCCATTCCGGCGGTAATGAAGACCATTCGGGTTCCGTCATCGAGCATCGCCTTGATGTCCTCGATGCTTTCCTGTGCTGCCAGACGGGCTTTTTCAGGACGGTTTCCTGCACCAAGTCCGTCCTTGCCCAGCTGTAAGTGGTTGGGCACAGGGGAGTCGCTAAGCGCTTTCTTGTCTGTGTTACATAATACGTAGGTCACGTCGTGAATGCCTTCGCGGTACATGTGGTTTACGGCATTGCCGCCTCCACCGCCAACACCAATAACCTTAATGATACTGGGCGTAGAAGTTTGGAAGTTGAAATTGATGCCTCCACTTCTGAAATTTGAATTATTATCTTGCATAGTTTCTTCTTTTTATCGGTTATTAATCTTCAGACTCTTCCAGTAAGTCCATCATCTTTTTCCACATCCGGCCTATCTTCTTGCCGAGTCCCTCCCTGTGCACCTTTGGCTTCTGCTCGGGTTCTTCCTGCTTCTCGGTCTCGATTGCAGGCTTCGGCTTTTCGGTTTCAACCTGTGTCTTTTCGACAGGCTCGTCTTCAAAGTCTATTTCAGCTTGTACCGCTTCGGGTTCTGCTGGCAGTTCGCTCACACAACTCTGGTCACCCTTTGCCAGTAATCCCATCAGGGTGTAGAGGTTGTCATTGTCAGCGAGGCGTACGCTTGGTGAGAGTACGATGTCTTGTGGCAATCCTTTTGCAAATCGCAACTGCTTGTCGCAGGAGGTCTGTTGCGTAAAGCCTTCAGCCAGATTGCCGGCTCTTGAGGCGCCGCCAGTGAACAGGATGCCTGAGAGCAGTTTTCCCTTGCCTGAAATCTGCTTCCATATATTCATGATGATTTCCTCGTAACGGGCAGCCGTAATTTCCTGGATGAGACTCTCCTCTATGTTGCGTCCGTGGCTCAGGGGTATCTTGTTGGACTTAACCTCTGTCTCGTCTTTCTGGAAGGCGGTGCCGTATTTTAGTTTCAGTTCCTCCGCTTCTTCCATTTCTATGTTCTGGCTGGCAATGTCCATCGTCACATTCTTTCCTCCCAGGGGAATCACAGCCAAGTGACAGAGTACGCCGCTGTCGTAAACTGCTACGGTTGTGGTGTCGGCACCCATATCAACCAGGGCGCAACCCGAACGTTTCTCATTGGCAGTAAGCATACAGTCAGCCAGGCAAAGGGGCGAGATGAGCAGGTCCACCAGTTCCAGGCCCGCCACAATCACGCACTTCTCGATGTTCTCCCTCAAGTTGTTGCGGGCGACTACGTTCATGAAGCAGGCCTCAATCTGTTCGCTTACCATACCAACGGGTTCAGTCGTTCCGCGGTTGGCGATGCGATACTCTTGGGGTACGACATCCAGAATTTCCGAGTCGGGATAGACGACCCCTCTGTTCGTGTCTTTGATGTCGTCAATAATCTTGTCGGTGATTTGCAGCTTTTCTGGAAACTGGCGTGCCACGACATTCTTTGCGGTATGCAATGACTGTCCTCCAAGCCCGACATAGATGCGGTTGGTGTGAATGCCCAGCTTTTCGTTCAGTTTGTTCACAACATGCGCAATGGCCTGGGCCGTTTTGTCGATGTTGTCAACGATGCCCTTACGAATGGCGTTTGTGGATTCTTCTTGGGCAATTGCCAGGATTTGCATTGTGCCGTCTGGCTCTTTCTTTCCTGCAATGGCGCGGATAGCAGTTGAACCTAATTCTACTGCTACGATGATGTCCTTTTCTACTCCCATATTATTGTCGTTTTTGATTATCGTCTTGTACATACCACCTGATTGTCGAACGCTAAGTTAATTGTCTTGTATTTATTCCATCCGATTTTGGGAAATCCCTTTTTATAGAAAATTTGCATGCGGTATAGCTTATCCTGGAATTTGGAGATGTCGCCCAGCAGAATGACGTGGTTGCCCATGCGCGGGTAGATCTGGATGTTCTTCTCCGAAACGACGTGTATCTGTTGGGCCTGACGGCTCCAAAACTCGTCTTCGTAGATGAATTGCGCCAATGCTGCCAGCTGTTGTTGTGCAAACTGCTTGCTGATGTTTCCTGTGGCGATGCACAGATCCATATTGTAGTTGCCGGTAGGCATTGTCAGTCCGTTCTTGTCCATATAGTAGTCCTCGCCATTCTGAGCCATGACATGTAAGATAGGGTGCTGCGGGGTAACCTGGATGAGCAGAGTGCCGTTGCTGGTGTAGTGGCATTGAGCTTGGTCGATGTATGGACTCTCCTCCAGGCAGGAGTCAATTCCCGGCAGATCTATCTCGCTTAGTCGCCTGCCCTCGGCATAGACTTTCTTTTTCGTCAGGATTTCGTGTATATCGTCCACCGTGACGAAACCTCTCTGCAGACTGTCATTTATGAGGATTTCAACAGCTTCACACGTGACATCTTCAGTGGGATGGGCAAACTTGACAATTGCAAATCCCAGGTATGCAACGAGGCCTAAGAGCAGGAGTATTTTTATGACATTCTTCATACTAACGGTTTCAATATGTTTGTTATCGCATCTGCATAGTTCTCAATATCACCGGCTCCCAGGGTCACAAGCACGTCAAACCCGCCTCTGCGCACAACTTCAAGTACGTCTTCTTTTCGGCATATCTCTTTTTGGATGCCCGGGCGCAAGTTGTCATAGATGAGTGAGCTGCTTACGCCTGGGATGGGTTGTTCCCGTGCAGGGTAGATATCCATGATCGTGACGTCGTCCACCAGCGAAAGGGCATCGGCAAATTCTTTGTAGAAGTCTCTGGTGCGTGTGTAGAGGTGAGGCTGGAAGATGACCTTTATCCGCCTGCCTTCATAGAGCTGTTTCACGCTGAGTATGCTCTGCCTGATTTCTGCAGGGTGGTGGGCATAGTCGCTCAGATATACCATTTTGTCGGTTTTCAGGTGGAAGTCAAACCTACGGTCTACACCGCTGAACGAGGCCATGGCATGCCGGATCTCTTCCGGTGTGGCACCTGCAATTTGTGCCAGAGCCATAGCAGCTATGCCATTCTCTATGTTTACGCTCACAGGGACGCCGAGTTGTATGTCTGATATGTTCCCGAGCGGTGAAATCAGGTCAAAGCGAATCTCTCCATTACCGATTTTTATGTGTTCTGCATGAAAATCTCCATCCTCGCGACTATAGGTGTAGGTCTTTACGCCCTCTTGTACGGCGGCCTGCATCTTCAGTCCTGTATGGATGATAAGGTAGCCGCCAGGCAGGATAAGGCTGCTGTAATGCCTGAAGCTTTCCAAATAGGCCTCCTCGGTGCCATAGATGTCTAAGTGGTCGGCATCTGTGGCTGTGATGACACTGGCAAAGGGGGTAAGCCAGTGGAAAGAACGGTCAAACTCATCAGCCTCGATAACGACGAATGGGCTCTTTTCGCTCAGGATATAGTTGGTACCGTAGTTCTTTGTGATACCTCCCAGGAAGGCATTGCAGTCTACATGGCTTTGGTGCAGGATGTGTGCTGCCATGCTGCTTGTCGTGGTCTTGCCGTGAGTGCCGGCTACACAGAGCCCTTTCAGCGAATGTGTCAGGGTGCCCAGCACTTGTGCGCGTTTCTGTATCTCAAAGCCGTTCGTCTTGAAATAGATAAGTTCTTTGTGCTCTGAGGGAATAGCCGGGGTGTAGACAACCAGACATGATTCTGCATTCCGGCAGTCTTGTGGAATCTGTTGTATGTCCTCCTCATAGTGTATCTGCGCACCTTCCTGTTGCAACTTCTCAGTCAGGTCGCTTGGTGTCTTGTCATAACCGCCTACAACAAGACCCCGGTGTAGGAAGTAGCGTGCAATGGCGCTCATGCCGATTCCGCCTATGCCTACAAAGTAAACTGCCTTTATGTCATTTAGCTTCATGTCTCTTTCCTTATTTCTTTTCTTTACTTAGTTTTATCACTTCCTCTGCAATAACCCGCGCTGAGTCCTTAAAGGCCATGCCATAGGCATTCCGTCCCAGTTTCTTCAGCATATCCTCGTCGGTCACGGTTTGTATGGCCAAGGGTATCAGTTCGTTCGTTGCATTAATGTCTTTAACCATGAGGGCTGCTTCCTTTTTTACCAGCGCCATTGCATTATGTGTCTGATGGTCTTCGGCCACATTCGGGCTCGGCACCAGGATGGACGGCTTGCCCAGCAGGCACAGCTCGCTGATACTGCTTGCCCCGGCACGGCTTACGACAAGGTCTGCAGCTCGGTAGGCCTGATCCATACGGCTTATGAAGTCGGTGACGTATAGTTTGGCAGGCTTGCCCTGTTGTTTCAATGCCTCCTGGATGCCCTTACTGTAGTAGCTGCCTGTCTGCCATATGATTTGTACGGGAGCTTCCCTTATGACCTCCAGGTTGTTTAGAATACTCTGATTGATGGTGCGGGCACCAAGGCTTCCTCCGATGACAAGGATGGTGGGCAATTGGGGTTCCAGCCCGAAGGACTGAATACATGTTTCGCGGACAAGATCCGGGTTTTGGAGGTCTTGTCGTATTGGATTGCCGGTCATGAGAATGCGATCTTTAGGGAAGAATCGTTCCATTCCTTCATAGGCCACACATATCTTGCGTGCTTTTTTGGCCAGGGTCTTGTTGGTCAGCCCGGCGAAACTGTTCTGTTCCTGTATGAGGCAGGGAATGCCTAATTCATAGGCCGCGTTCAGTGTGGCTGAGCTGGCATAGCCTCCAACGCCTACTGCCACCTGAGGCTGGAATTCGCGTATGATTTTCTTTACCATACGTTTGCTTTTCATGAAATCCCAAAGCACGCCAATGTTACCGGGTTTCCACAGTGGACGCAGCAGGCCACGAATGGGCAATCCTTTTATTTCGTAGCCTGCAGCGGGAACACGATGCATCTCCATTCGTCCCAGTGCGCCTACAAATAGGATCTTGACAGTGGGACATTTCTCTTTCAGCGCGTTGGCAATGCTGATAGCCGGGAAGATGTGTCCTCCCGTGCCGCCTCCGCTTATGATGACTCTCAGTTCCTCCATTTCTTATCTGATATTTTATGCTTGTACAACTTCTGTTTCCGTCTCTTTTTTCAGCTCTTTCTTCTTTGCCGAACGGCTAACGCTCAATATGATGCCAATATAGGTGCAGTTGATAAACGTGCTTGTGCCTCCTCGGCTGATGAGCGGCAGTGGCTGTCCAGTAACAATGTGTACGGCCTGCGTGGCAACGGTCATGTTCACCATGGCCTGAACCACCATCATCAGGGCCAGTCCCATTACCAGATAGGCAGGGAATAGCGACTTGCAACGGCTGGCTATCTTCATGGCTCGCCACATCAGCAACAGGTACAGGAACATGACAAAGGCGCCGCTGGCAATGCCGCCTTCCTCGATGATGATGGCATAGATGAAGTCTGAATAGGCTTGCGGCAGGAAGTCGCGTTGTACGGAGTTTCCTGGTCCCTTGCCAATGATGTTGCATGTGGCAACGGCAATTTGGGCATGCGTAACCTGTATGTTGTCTGTGATATCATAGTCGGCTGGGTCCTCAGGCAGGACGTGTTTGTCGGTGATGCGGTGGATTTGAGTAGGCAGGCGGTGGAAGATGGAGTTCTTGTATTCCTGAGAGCTCCACTTCTCCAGTGTGGATTCAGGAATGGAGTAGGCCAGTGTGATGCCGCCTATTGCCGCTGCTACAAACAGACCGGTGAGCCATCCCATGTATTTATTGGGCACGCGTGCAAAGAAACAGATGCCGTACATAACCAGGAAGATAATACCTGCCGTTGAAGCATTTTCGGTTACGATGAGGCCTACTACAGCCAATACTTCTACGAACACAATCTTGCATGCCAGTTTGGAGGCATTATTCCCTTCTCGTAGTGTAGCCAGGATAAACGCAACGAAACCCACCAGGGCTATCTTGGCTATCTCGCTTGGCTGAATTGTCTTTCCACCGATAACGAGCCATCTGGCAGCATCGTTGACTTTGCTGCCAAAGAACAGCACCCATATCAGCATCGGATAGGCCACAAAATGGAGTAGGAATGTGCTTAGCAGCTTGAAGATGTTGCAGGGGAAGAGGTGTATAATCCATGCCAGTGCAATACCTACGATCACGTAGGTACCATGTTCTATGATAGGCTCCCAGTATTGTCCTGTCTTGAAGCTCATATTGCTACTGGCACTATAGACTTCAATCACAGAAATCATGCATAGCAGTAGGAATATCATCCATACCACCATATCGCCGTGTAGGAACCTCTTGTCTGCCAGAATCTTGTTTAACTTCATATCTTTATTCCCTTGCTTTTTTTGCCTTGAATCTTTGAACCTTGAATCTTTGAACCTTGAACCTCTTGAACTTTTAACCCTTGAACCTCTTGAACCCTTGAACCTCTTGAACCCTTGAACCTCTTGAACTCTTAAACTCTTAAACTCTTAAACCTTTTGAACCCTTACAGATTCCTTACCAATTCTTTGAACTGATCTCCGCGGTCTTCCATATTCTTGAATAGGTCAAAGCTGGCGCAACACGGGCTCAGCAACACTGTATCCCCGGGTTTTGCCATTTTTGCACAGGCCTCCACACATTCTTTCATGTTGTGGGTGTCTGCTACGGGGATCCCCAGCTCGTCGAAGTTCTGGTGGAGTTTCGTGTTGTCAGCTCCCAGATAGACAAGCCCGGTACATTTTTTCTTGACCAGTTCCTTTATGGGACTGTAATCGTTACCTTTGTCTTTGCCTCCGATAATCAGTATGGTGGGCGTTTTCATGCTCTCCAACGCATACCAACAGGCATCCACATTCGTCGCTTTCGAGTCGTTGATGTATTCCACGCCTCTCACTCTTGCCACCTTTTCCAACCTGTGCTCTACACCTTCGAAGTCGCTTAGGCTCTTCCGCAGGCTGTCATCTTTGATGCCGCTCAGGTGAGCTGCGATGCCCGCTGCCAGGCTGTTGTACATGTTATGCTTGCCGGTCAGGCTTAGCGATTCCTGCTCCATGTTGAATGGGGTAGGGCGTTCGATGACGTATTTACCGTCTGCGATGTATCCTATCATGCCTTTCTTCTGTAGAATGCTGAATGGACACTTTTGTGCTCGTATGCCGTACTTCTTCAGTTCTCTCTGTATGATTGGGTCGTCTGCCCAATATACAAAGGCATCCTCTTCGGTCTGGTTCTGCAGAATGCGCATTTTTGCGTCTGTATAGTTCTGCATGTCGTTGTTGTAGCGGTCAAGGTGGTCTGGTGTGATATTCAGCAGCACGGCAATGTTAGCCCTGAACTTGTACATATTGTCCAGCTGGAAACTGCTGAGTTCAATGACGTAATAGTCATACGTTTTTCCTTCTGCTATCTGTAAGGCCAGGCTGCGCCCGATATTGCCGGCCAGGCCTACGTTGTACCCGGCCTCCTTGAAGATATGGTAGATCAGACTGGTTGTTGTCGTCTTGCCGTTGGATCCTGTGATGCAGATCATCTTGGCGTGGGTGTAGCGTCCGGCAAACTCTATCTCGCTGATGATGGGTATGCCAGCCTCTTTGATCTTCCTTATTATGGGAGCTGTATCTGGTATGCCTGGACTCTTGATGATCTCGTCTGCGTTCAGGATGAGTGCTTCTGTATGTTGCCCTTCTTCCCATTTCAGTCCGTACTCTTCCAGCATTTGCTTATAGTTCGGCTTTATCTCGCTCATGTCGCTGACGAACACGTCGAAATCTTTCTTCTTCGCCAGAATGGCGGCTCCGACACCGCTTTCAGCTGCACCTAAAACAACAATTCTCTTTTTCATTTTGATCTTTTGACCTTTTGAACTCTTGAACCCTTGAACTTTAAACTTTAAACTTTAAACTGTAAACTCTTTATCTTATCTTTAACGTGACGATAGTTAACGCGGCCAGGATGATGGTCACAATCCAGAAACGTATGGTTACTTTCGATTCCAGCCAGCAACCGTTGGGTTTGTTGATCAGGATCTTGAAGTTGTCGGGTATCTGTCCGGGTTTCACGCGGAATGCGTCATGGATGGGCGCACGCTTGAAGACTCTCCATTTCTGGCCTCGCTTGTTGCCCATCTTGGCGTAATTGGTTTGCAGGATTACGCTCACGCTTTCCATCAGGAACACGAAGCACAGCAGGGGGATGAGTAGTTCCTTGTGGATGATGACGGCTACAACGGCGATAATGCCACCGATAGCCAGGCTGCCGGTGTCACCCATGAATACTTGAGCCGGATAGGCGTTATACCAGAGGAAACCTATCAATGCACCCATAAAGGCCAACAGGAAGATAACCAGTTCCTCACTTCCGGGGATGAACATAATGTTCAGATAGCTGGCCATTTCAATGTGACTGCTCACGTAGGCCAGGATGCCAAGAGCCAGACATATAATGGCCGAATTACCGGCACACATACCATCCATGCCGTCGTTCAGGTTGCTGCCATTGCTTACGGCCATCACCACGAAGGTGGTCATCAGGACGAACAGGATCCATCCGGCTGCCGACTTATGCTTGCCGCAGAAACTCATGACTTCTGCGTAGTTTAGGTTGTTGTTCTTCACAAAGGGGATGGTGGTGATTGTGCTCTTCACCGGTTCGCTCTTGTATGTGATGACTTTTTCTTGTCCGTTTCTTGCCATCGAGATGTTTTCGCGTATCACGGCGTCCGGGCTTAACCATAGGGTCAGGCCTATGCACAGGCCCAGGATGGCTTGGCCGGCCAGTTTGATGATGGGTCTTAGTCCGTCCTTGCTCTTTTTCATCTTGATGTAGTCATCAGTGAAGCCCAGTGCGCCCAGCCAGACGGTGGTGAACAGCATCATCAGCATATAGATGTTGCGTAGGCGACCCAGCAGAAGGCATGGGATGATGGTGGCCACAATGATGATGATGCCGCCCATAGTCGGCACGCCCTTCTTGTCCACGCCATAGGGGTCAATGCTCGGATCCCGTTGGGATTCACTCACATGATGCTGCTTCATCCAACGGATGAAATACTGACCGAACCACATGGAGATGAGCAGACTCAGCACCAGTGTCAGCAGGGCTCGGAACGAGATGTACTGCCATAGGCCCGCACCCGAAACACCGAACTTACCCAGATATCTGAACAAATAGTATAACATAGCTCTAAACTATAAACTTTCAACTCTCAACTTTCAACTTTAAACTTTCAACTTTCAACTTTAAACTCCTGGAGCAGCGAGTGCCATTGAATGTTCTCTTTCATTTGGCCGAACCGAGAGAGCAGCGAGCGGAGGGTCATGCTTGCATGAACTATCCCGAGTCGTGTTCGAGGAAGACAATAAGTCAGTCGTGAAGGGAGTCGAGCGCAGCTCAACCCTCAACTCATCCCAAAGGCTTCCCTGATGACTTCGTGGTCGTCGAAGTGATGTTTCACCCCTTGGATAATCTGATAGTCCTCATGTCCTTTTCCTGCCACCAGTATGACATCACCCGGTTTGGCCATCATACAAGCGGTGCGGATAGCCTCTCTGCGATCTACTATGCTGATGACATGGCGGCGTTGCTCATCATCCAGTCCGGCCAGCATGTCGTTAATTATCTCCTGTGGGTCTTCGAAGCGTGGATTGTCGCTGGTGATGATGACGCGGCTGCTGCTCTTCACGGCTTCCTGAGCCATAAGCGGGCGTTTGCCTTTGTCGCGATTGCCGCCGGCACCGCATACCGTCCAGCACTCTCCTCTTTGTTGAAGGACTTCGTTGATCGTGCCCAGTACGTTTGCCAGGGCATCGGGCGTATGGGCATAGTCCACAATGGCAGTGACGCCCTGGGGCGAGCGTATGGTCTCAAAACGTCCGTTGACGGGTTTCATGGCACTCAGTTGTATCAGGGCTTCTTTCGGTTCCACACCCATCATGATGGCTGCGCCATATACGGCCAGCAGGTTGCTTACGTTGAAGCGCCCTACAAACTGCACGCTCACTTCTTGTCCGTCAACATCCAGGTTCATGCCCTCAAAACTCTCTTCCAGTATACGTGCCTTGAAGTCTGCTGCGGCTCTCAAGGAGTATGTCATTATTCGTGCCTTGCAGTTCTGCACCATGAACTGACCGTTCTTGTCGTCAGCGTTGATGATGGCAAAAGCCTTTTTGGATAGCGTGTCGAAGAAGGCTTTTTTGGCGTCTCTGTAGTTTTCGAACGTCTTGTGGTAGTCCAGGTGGTCGCGGGTGAGGTTCGTAAAGATGCCTCCGGCGAAGGTCAGGCCGCTGATGCGGTGCTGGGCGACGCTGTGGCTGCTTACCTCCATAAAGGCATACTGGCATCCCTCGTCCGCCATTTGGGCCAGCAGACGGTTCAGGGTGATGGGGTCTGGCGTAGTCACTTCTGTTGGGATGGCCTTGTCGTCGATATAGTTGCACACGGTACTGCACAGACCGCATTTGTAGCCCAGCCTGCGGAAGATATGGAAGAGCAGGGTGGCGATGGTCGTCTTACCGTTAGTGCCAGTCACACCTATCAGACTCATGCGATTGGTGGGATTTCCGTAAAAGTGGGTCGCCAGCATGCCGGCCGTCATCTCGGTCGATTCATACTGCAGGTATGTTACTTCCTCGTGTACGGTCTCGGGTATCTTCTCACATACGATGGTGCCGGCACCTTGCTCTATGGCTTTTTCTATGTATGCATGTCCGTCCACTTGAGTGCCCTTCATCGCCACAAACATATTGTCTCGTCCAACCTTGCGGGAGTCTATTTCCACACCGGTCACTTCGCGGTCTGTCCGTCCCATTATGTTGAGAGGCTTGCATATCTCTATGAGTTTCTTTAGTTCCATATCTTATACATTATTATATTATATAAGCGCGTCATTGTCATCTTACTCGTTTTTCAGTGTCAGGGTAATGGTCTTCCCCTTGACGATTTCTGTGCCGGCTGGCATGTTCTGTTCGGTTACGCGTCCCATGCCTGCCAGTCTCACTTTCAGCCCTCTGTCTTGCAGGACGCTGACAGCGTCGCGGGCACCCATGCCCCTGACGTCAGGCACCTTGTTCTTTGGTACGGTGTCCATGTCTGCAAGGTTCACGCCCTCTTCGCTCAGGTCAAGCTGTTGCAGCAGGTTTCGCGAGAGTTGCGGATCGCCTTTCGTCATGTCGGGTACGAAGACGGAGTTTGAGTCGGCGGCAGCTGCTGTGCTGCGGTACATACCCTTGGCCATGATGTACTGCGATATCTCGCTGAACACGGGACCTGCCTGTCCACCGCCCGAGGCGGGCAGGCCGCTCTTCACGATGCACACGAGGCAGCTGTATTTCGGGGCGTCCGAGGGGAAGTAGCCGCAGAAGCTTACCATGTAGCGGGTGATGCCGCTGTGGTATCCGGCTCCGCCGGCGGCTATCTGTGCCGTGCCTGTCTTGCCGCTGACCTTGAAGAGACCCTTGTTGCCTGCCTTCTTACCCAGGCCTTGGCTGACCACCTTCTCCAGGATGTCTTGTATGTCGGCCAGCGAACTGGGCTTACAGATGCTTTCCTTGATGGTCTCTATGGGGAATTCTCTGATGACTTGCCCGTCCTTCATTTCAGCTTTGATGAAACGTGGCTTCACCATCTTCCCGCCATTAGCTATGGCGTTGTAGAAGGTAAGGGTGCTGATGGGGGGCAGCATACACTCGTATCCGATGCTCATCCAGGGTAGGGCGGTGTTGCTCCAGTTCAGCCAGTATTTTCCCTTCTTCTTGGGATGACGGACGCGGGGCTCTCCTTTTCCGCTGAATGGCAGGTCCAGAGGGATGCCCACGCCAATCCTGTTCAGTCCGCGTACGAAGCGATCGGGATCATCGTGGTAGGCTTGGTCTATCAGGCGGCTCACACCGATGTTCGAGCTGTATTCCAGCACACCGCTCACCGTCAGTTCGTGATATCCGCCTTTTCGCCAGTTATGGTCTTTCATCGGACGTCCGTGCATCATATATATACCATTACCTGTGTCTATGCGGTCGGTTTTCTTGATGACTCCGTCATCCAGGGCAACCAGTATGCTGGCGGTCTTGAAGGTGGAGCCCGGTTCCCACAGGTCGCTTACGGCACTGTTTTTCATCTCGTAGTATTCGCCGTCCCCGGCTCGTTGCAGGTTCACAATGGCCTTTATGTCGCCGGTCTTCGTCTCCATCACAATGGCAACGCCCACCTCGCCGTTGATCTCATGCAGCTTGTTGCGCAGGGCACGGTCTGCTACGTCCTGTATGTTCACGTCGATTGTTGTCATCAGGTCGTGTCCGTTCTCCGGCTCCTTGTCCACGATGGTTACGCGGCTATGGCGCACTTTGGTGCGATGACTGATGCCGTCCTGGCCGCGCAGTATGCTGTCGTAACTCAATTCCAGGCCGGCTTTTGCCGCGTCGGAGTCTCTGTAGAGCAGGCCCAGTGTGCGTCCGGCCAGCGTGCCGTAGGGCTTCTTGCGCTGCATAATAACCTCCGGGTTGAAGCCGCCTTTCAGGGACGATTCTCTCAGCAGGGGCAGTTCCTTACATTGTAGATATTGTATATAGGTGGCGTGTCCGGGATAGATGCGCCAGGCAAAGCCGCCCCGCTTCTTACCGTCCAGCAGGCGTCTGCGGAACCAGTTCGCATCACGGTCCGGGAATATCTTTGCCAGCCCCAGGGCTATGCTGTCTATGTCAGCGTCGAAGGCTGAGTCTCTCCATGCCTGTGCCTTCACGCGTGCTACGCTGTCGCGGTCCATCACCTTGAAATCCATGTATAGGCGGTATTCGGGCAGCGACCCCACCAGCAGCTGACCGTCACAGGCCAGCAGGTCGCCTCTGTTTGCAGGAATGGGGATGTTCTCCTTCGTGAAGCGCTTGTCCACCTCTTCCCAGTAGTCTTTCCTAGGGGGTAGCATGGTGTGGAGGGCGGAACCCAGGATGTACAAGCCACCTAGCACCATCAAGATGATGATGAAACGATAGCGTCCTATGGAACTTCTGTTGTCTGCCATATTTCTTTATTCGCTTTCAAGGGTGAAGGGCGGCACGTTACTGGACTTCAGGGTGCTGTCGCCATTGGCTCTCAGCCTGCTTTCCAGCTGGCTTTGGCGCGTGCGCAGCGTCAGTTCGCTGTTGCGTGTCATGCTGCGGTACTTCCAGTCGAGCAGCTCCTTGCGTAGCATGTCTTCCTCAATCATTTCCTGTTGGGCCTGGTAGCGGAAGGTGATGTACAGGATGATGCCTGCTGCAATCATGAAGATGACGCCCATCTGGCGCTTGAACCACTGCCCGTCAATACTCATGGCTTGCATGATGTCTTTCCAGTGTCTGATGTCGGGCGCTTTGTCTTCGTCCTCATCGCTCACCAGCGAGTTTAGCAGTTTCGCTCTGCTGCTTTCCTCCTTGGGCTCCTCTTCTGCCGAATGGTCGTTTTTCAGCAGTTCTTCGGGTTCTGTTATGTGATCTTCTTTCTTACTCATATCGTGGCCTTTTCAGCTATTCTCAGTTTTGCCGACCGGCTTCTGGGGTTTTGTGCCTCTTCTTCAGCCGAGGGGGTGATGACGTTCCGGTTCACGGGTCTCAGCGGGGCATTGCTGCGTCCGAAGATGTCTGTCTCGCCTTTCCCTTCGGGATTCCCGGCGCGGAACATATTCTTTACGATGCGGTCCTCTAACGAGTGGTAGGTCAGGATGACCAGTCTCCTGCCTGGGCGTAGCACCTCGATGGCCGCTTGCAACATCTGCCCCAGGGCTTTCATCTCGCCGTTCACTTCGATGCGCAGGGCCTGGAATACGCGAGCCAGGTCTTTCTTCTTGCGGTCGTAGCCCATTAGGGGTTCCAGTACGTCGGCCAGCTCGCCAGTGGTCTCCAGGGTTCCCTTTGCACGGGCCTTCACAAGGGCGGCGGCTATCCTGCGGCTGTTCTTCAGTTCGCCGTATAGGTAGAGCACGTTGGCCAGCTCTTCCTCGCTGTATTCCTGCAGTACGGTTTTTGCCGTCAGGTGCGACTGCTGATTCATTCTCATATCGAGTGGCGCATCGTAGCGGAAGCTGAAACCGCGTTCGCCTTCGTCCAGGTGATGACTGCTCACGCCCAGGTCTGCCAGTATGCCGTCCACCTGTTCCACCTCGAAGTACTGCATCCAGTTTTTCAGGAAGCGGAAGTTGCTGCGCACGAAGGTGAACCGCTCGTCCTGTATGGCCCCTTGCATGGCATCCAGGTCTTGGTCGAAACCGTACAGGTGACCTTCCGGACCCAGCCGGCTCAGTATCTCTCTGCTGTGCCCACCTCCGCCGTAGGTCAGGTCCAGGTAGATGCCATCCCGCTGGATGTTCAGTCCCTCTACGGTTTCGTGCAGTAGCACCGGAATATGGTAGGTTTCGCAGCTCATCATTTTTAAACCTTAAACTTTAAACTTTTCACCGTCCTCACTCATCATTCCTTCCAGAGCGTCAGCCAGGGTGTCGGGCTCGTTCAACAGGGCGTCTGCTGCCTGTCGGTTCCAAATCTCAATGGTGTTGTCCACACCAATGAAGCGTACCTCGTTCTGTATCCCGCTTTCCTCCAGGTAGCGGCGTGGAATCAGCATCCTGCCGCCGCTGTCCAAGGTGATGGACTCAGCCCCCGCCACAAACCGTCTCAGGGCGTCGCGACCCTGACGGTCAAACATGTTTGTCCTGGCTGTGATGGCGTTCACTTGTTCGTCCCATACTTCCTGAGGGAACAGCACCAGACAACGCTGGAATACGTCGCGCCTCAGGATTAGGCCCTGCGATTCCTCACGCAGCAGAATCTTGCGGAAACTGCTGGGTACGAAAACGCGACCTTTTTCGTCCACTTTTGCGTCAATGTTGCCCGTAAATCTCATCGTTTTTTTCTATTTCTTCAAAGATTTGGGGCAAAGATACAAAATTCCCCACAATTCTCCACAACTTTTTCAAAAAATATTTTTTTTCTTTTTGTTGATAACTAATCTCAGATGACATTTTTAACCTCACTCCTGTGAACCGAATTCCCTTTAAATAGGCGTATTTCCGTGATTTTCAGCCCTATTATTTTGACTGTTGATAACTTTTTTTCTTTTTTCTCGTTTGGTGGGGAATTTTTCCGCAAAAATCTCATTTTCGATGTTTTTGTGTCATTTTTTGCATTTTAAAGGTCTTATTTTTCATTTCCAAAAAATTTATTCTCGAATCCAACTCCTTTTCACCTCCTTTCACAACAAAATTAATGCAAAATTAATGGACGATTAATGGCAATTATTGTTAAGAATAAGAAAGAGAAATACATTAGTGCCCGTTAATACCCCATTAATAAGTATTTCTGTAATTTCTTTTCTTTCGTTGGGACCTAAAAAAATCCAGCAGGAAGTTTGAATAATATGTCCCGCAGAACACCTAGAGCAGCGAGAGCAGAGCTGAAAGACCTGCTTTTGAACTCTGCCGAGTCGCGAAAGGTAAAGACCATAGATCAAATAAAGGAAATGAATAATGCTTTTGCCAGCAAAAGCCCAACTTTCTGTGTATTTCTGTACTTTGACTATGTCTTCAGATGTCACGACTTGGGATAGTTCATGCAAGCATGACTCTCCGCTCGCTGCTCCATCTGTTCTGCGGGACCTAAAAAAAAACAGCAGGAAGTTTGAATAATAATTCCCGCAGAAATAAAGGAAATTGCAGAAATTATTATATCTTTGCCGACAAAGAATGAATAAAATGAATAAGATGACTGACAACGAAATTACTTACCAGATACGTGGAGCCATTTATGACGTGTATAAGAATTTAGGACCAGGATTGCTAGAATCTGTTTACGAAGAAGCCATGACCTATGAGTTAACGAAACGTGGTTTGATGGTAGAAAGGCAGAAAGAGGTGCCTATTCATTATGATGGTCAAATACTAAGTACTCAACTGCGGATAGACATTTTAGTGGAAGGACGTGTCGTGTTAGAGTTGAAAAGCGTCAAGGAGATGCAAGATGTGTTCTGGAAACAGACAAGAACCTATTTGAGGCTAATGGGGCTGGAAGTAGGTATTTTAGTGAATTTCAATACAGAGGATATTCTTGATAACAGCATCCACAGGATTATCAACAGCTATTAAAGTATTTCTGTAATTTCTGTCATTTCTGCGGGACCTAAAAAAACCAGCAGGAAGATTGTATTATTTGTCCCACAGAAATAAAGGAAATAAAGGAAATGAATAATGCTTTTGCCAGCAAAAGCTAAACTTTCTGTGTATTTCTGTCATTTCTGCGGGACCTAAAAAAACCAGCAGGAAGATTGTATTATTTGTCCCACAGACCAGATGGAGCAGCGA
>JAILKU010000005.1 GCA_024693505.1 Bacteroidaceae bacterium
ATGATGCTTGCTGCTTTCTCCCTCGCCTCTTGCAGCAGCGACGATGACAGCAATGTCTACGAAGCAGCAGAGCTTGGTGGCACATGGCAAAAGGTGTATGACGAAGGCGTGGCCGACGCTGGCACGGTGCAGTACACATTCCATCCGCAGTCTGCCAATAACGGCACCGTTGATATATTCACCTCCGACTGGGCAGCAGGCGACACCACCGTTTATCGCATCTACACCGTAACGGATGCTGGGCATCTACAAATTTCGCACAAGCCCGATGACACCTCAGTTGCTCTCACCGTGGATTGCGACATCCACCGCCTCACCAGCACGCAGATGATTTGGAACAAGCCCGGCACCAGCGAGGAAATAGCTCGTTTTACAAAAGAGAAATGAACCTGTAAAAATCGGAATTTATGATTGTATCAAAGAAATATGTTGGACTGATTGTCCTATTTTTAATACCCCGTTTTGCTATTGGCCAAAACAGCGTGGATAACATAGTGGCCAAGCAAGACAGTAGTATGGCAATTAGAACTGACTCTTTATGCTGCAGCAGGTCTGTGTGTAATTGTGATACGGTTCAACAAGACAGTTGCCTACAGCGACATAGACTATCTTTTATTAGCAAAGGCCAAAAGATGACACGAGACATCAACCCGAATGCGCTTAAAATGCGGAAGTTCGATCCTTACAAGAAAAAGTTTAATGATATGCAGCTGATAAAAATTATTGGGCCGCACATTAGAAGATAGACTAAAATTTTGTCTCACTTTATGCTGTTTTTATGACTTATTCTAAAAAAGAAAGTATTTTCAAGATGACAAGAGTCTTTCTTGCTTCCTTCATCTTGATGGGCATTTTCCTGTTGCCCTACTTCGCCTATATTTTCGGGCGGGACATCCCGTTCAGTCGTACAATATTGGATATTGGAAACCTTCTGTGGCCGTTAGCAATTTTTGTCTTCCTACTTTACGGAGACATGACAGAGAAGTTGTGACTATGGGGTCATCGGAGACTTGTAATGATCCTGAAGGCGGCTATTCTATGCCTGGCATTGGGAGTTCTCTGGCAGCTCATTATACTTCTGCTGACCTCCTTGTTTGACGCACCTAATACAGACCCTCGGGAGTCCTATACTCTGGCGACCCTTATCCTGCATATATTCTCCTTCGCCATCATCGGCCCCATTGCAGAGGAACTGTTTTTACGGAAATGGTACATATCCATGATGGAAAGAGCCTCTTTCAGCAAGATAGCAATTGTCGTTTCAAATGCACTCGTCTTTTACGCGGCGCATGTGGGTACAAGCTTTTGGAGATTAGACACACTGATTATGGCGGTCATTCTTTGCCTGATGTATATGAGAACCAGAGACGTTCGCTATTGTGTGATTACGCATGTCACATGTAATCTCATAGGAATCTTCTCTGCTTATTATTTCGTATAAAACAATCTTCTTGCACTTTGGAGGTTATATGAATCAATTACTATATATCGTCTGGAATCCAGACCTCGTAGCATTCAGACTGGGTCCGCTGTCGGTGCGATGGTACGGGCTTTTATGGCCCATCGGACTCGCGCTGGCCTATCTCGTGGTGAAACGCCTGTATAAGGAGCAGAAAATCAAGGATGAGCTCCTCGCCCCACTCTTCATCTATTGTTTCTTCGGTATCCTGATTGGTGCCAGACTGGGACATTGCATCTTCTATCAGCCTCAGGATTTTCTGACTTCATGGAAAGGCATCATAGAGATGCTGCTGCCGATACGCTTCATGACTGACGGAGGCTGGAAGCTGACAGGCTATGCCGGACTAGCCTCGCATGGCGGAACGCTGGGACTCATGATAGCCCTGTGGCTCTATGTCCGCAAGACAAAGCTGAGTATTTGGACGGTGCTCGACAACATCGCCATCGCTACAGGTATCACAGCCTGCTGTATCCGTCTGGGCAACCTGATGAACTCAGAGATTATCGGAAAAATATCCGATGTACCCTGGGCTTTTATCTTCGAGAAGGTAGACATGATGCCCCGTCATCCTGGTCAGCTCTACGAAGCCATAGCCTATGCCGTGCTCTTCTTCATTATGTGGACACTACATAAACGGATGCCAGAGAAGATCGGTACAGGCTGGTATTTCGGCTTCTGTCTGACGTATATCTTCACTTTCCGTTTCTTCATCGAGTACACCAAGGAGATACAAGAAGCCTTCGAGGCATCGCTGCCCATCGATATGGGTCAGATACTCTCCATCCCGTTTATCATCCTCGGCGTGTACTGCATGCTAAGAGCTCCGTCGGGCTGAAGAAAACGAAATGGTATCAGGCGACGCACTGAATATGCCGACCCGGAAGCACACGAAAAGGCCTTTTTCTATTTCGTGTATAAATCGCAAATTCTTAACATTATGCCTTTTTAGCAAATCCATGAAAAAACCTTGAGTTAACTCAAAACTTGAATCGAGTTAACTCAGGGGTTCACGTGAAAAGAATAAGCTTCTTCCTTCGCTCTACCCATACCCTATTCAAGCAGTAGTCGGTGTCTTCCCAAGGTAATGACAGCCTTTTAAACTTGGGTACACCTTGGCTGCACCTTGGGTACACCTTGGCTGCACCTTGGGTACACCTTGGCAACACCTTGGGTAGAGTATGCGAAATCCGAGACAAAGCGTGCTGCCATCCACGATAGTGCAGGGCGAAGAACAGATGGTCATTAGTGGCTCGCCAGAGTGGAGTGAATATCAGGTGTTCCGTCATGACTTCCAGCGAGGGCCTAGGAGGCGTTATCGGTTCCTTACCTTCTTCCCCCCTACCACATATACGCCGGGGCGGAGGTGGAGGGACTGGAGGGTCTCGCCGGCTGACAGGGAACCGACTCGGCGACCAGTGAGGTCATAGACGGGTTGTGGACCGGAGGCAGGGACGGTGCGGACAAGCTGGATGGCATCGGTGCTCTGCGGCACGACGGGCAAAGGTATCTCGGCAAGGCGCACGCCATCGGACAGCGAGGTGGTGAACCACGTGCCCAACTCGGGCAACTGAACGGCTTCGTCCGTCCAAACGAAGGCTGTGCCCTCGGCATTAAGGGTGTATATGTTGCCGAGAGCGACCTGTAGCACGGAGCCGTTGAAGTTATAGGCGGGGGAGCTGACAAGGCACTTGGTGGCATCGGACTTGTCGAAGGTGACGTCGTGCCCCACGAACTCCAGCGTGCGTCCCGCCATCTTTGCATCGGCTGCAAGCAGGTACGGGGTATTGGCACGCAGCTCGGTGACGGGCTCGAAGACAGGACGGCCCTCGTCGTCGACGGCATAGAACTCGTATATCCAGAAGTGGTTGGCCTCATCGCCCAGGCTGTACTCCTGACCATCCACTCGTACCGTCTGTGCCTGGAAGGGCAGAGTGACGGACTGCCAGCCTGTGCCGTCTGCATGGTCGGGGAAAGTGTGGCTGAAGATGGCATGGGCGGCGGTGAATGTGACAGGCGAGAAGAAGTTGTAGTTGCTCTGCAGCAGGATGCTGTCGGCCTGAGTGCCCAGCACGAAGTTGCCGCGCTCGCCGATGAGGTTCGGCATGGCGGTGCCCTCGGTAAGAACGTATATCGTGTTGGGATTGGAGCCCACGCGCATGGTCTTCACGGAGGTGCGGTCCATGTAAACGCCACAGGCAGTGGCGGGTGTGGTGAACACGGCCTTGTTGGCTACGGCCGTCATAGTGCCGTTGGGCTTCCAGTAGAGGATGCCCGGAGTGGGCTTGTACTGATGCTCATTAATCCATAGCCCGCCGTTGTCGAGGTTGCCTTCCTGGCCGACATAGTAGGCCACGATGTAGTAGTGGCGGTCATACTTGAGGTTCTCGAAGTTGAAGGGGAGGGATACGGTCTTCCCGGCACCTATCTGCAGGGCCGAGGTGATGCTGGAGGACGAATAATATGTACCGCTGTTGTTGGCACCCTGCTCCCATATCTGCAGCTTCACCTTGCCGTCGAAAGCGGCGTTCTTCATGTTCCTGATGCTGGCCGTACCCTTCAGGCGGTTGCTGTAGACCGCGCCGCTGATGCTGTTCTGTATGCTTATCGAGGCCAGTCGCAGCTGAGCCTTCTTGGCGTTTGCGGCGGTCACAATCTCGACCTTGTCGCTGGCCACGACGTTGCTGCCGTCCTGACTGCGGCATATCCAGATGTTATAGGTTCCGGTCTCTTCGGGCTTGAAGAAGAAAGAGACGGAGGCCGTCTCGCCCGGGCGCAGCATGACGGGACCGCGGCTCTTGGTATAGACCTTCTGCGAGGTCTTGCTGGCAAAGAGGTGCATCTCGTGGTTGTACTCATCGCCTTCGTTGGTGAAGGTGACCTTCACCTCCTGCTCCTGCCCGACGACGCGGTTTCCGACATAGGTGATGTCATCCACCCTGACCTTCTGCACGGGCTGCACGATGCTCAGGGTGGGCACGCCGCTGGCATTCACGTCGGCGCGGATATACTCGTCGGTCATGTTATACTTGGGATACCACTTGCCGTTCGAGGCATACCGGCTGGCTGGCGTCAGACGGTAGGTGCCCTCCTTTAATTTCCGGCTCAGGCTCATGCTGATGGACTTATAGACATTCACGTCCAGCGAGCCGAGGCTCTGCTGCGTGCCGGCAATCATCTCCAGTTCGCCCGTCTCGACATCCTGCACCATCATGCAGCCATAGAAGCTGCCGCTGCTACCGGTCCAGTTGATGAAGTTGCCCGATACCTGCACGCCCGTCACCTTCACGTCGTTGATGGTCAGACAGGTATGCGGCAGGGCCTTCTCGTTGTCGGGCAGGCGCAGGTTTGCCAGGAAGTACTGCCCCATGCTGAAGCCGTCACTGCTGCTGCTGGCACCGAGCCCCGTGTTGTCACCCGGGTTGAGGATGGTGATGAGGAACCAGCCGTCGCTGCCCCCACTCCATCCCCAGTTGACGTGGAAGAGGTTTTCGCCATCGAAGCCATCGATGACAAAGGCATGTCCTCCGCCCGATGACTGACCGGCGTAGATGAGCGGATGACCTGTGGAAAGCTCGCTATAGATGAGGTCAATCCAATCGTCGAGCTTGTAGTCTCCGCGTTCGGCATTGTAGGCACTGTCGTCATAGCCGAAGTACTTGACAAGTCCGTCGCGGCACCTCGACGTAGAGGCGCTGCTCGATGCGCCGTAGTTCATGCCGACCATCATGCCGCAGTAGAGCATCAGGTCGGCCACAGCCATCCGCTGCTCCTGCGTCTCGCCTCCCGAGTAGCGGTCGAGCATGTTCTCCCAGTCGATGACGGTATTGCGCGGCACCATGCGAGCCGTCACCGTCTTGCTCACGGTAACCCCCTGCGCATTCTTCATCTTATAGGTATTCGTCAGACTGGGTATGGAGGCCTTCGTCAGCTCGGGATACTTGTAGTAGTTCACCACCTGTGCAACGGCCGTAGCCACACAGCCGGCAGCGGGCCGTCCCTTCGTGCCGTCCTCCTTATAGTAGTCAGGGCATGCCAGGTTATAGGGCTCGCCCTGATCCCACCGGCTTTTAATCATGGCAGGGATGAAATGGCGCGCCCTGACGATGCGGCGCGCACGGGCCTTAGCCCTCACGGCCTCGCCGTCGATCTGAATGTTATTGTCGTCGAGATACTTTATCTGGTCGGCATAGAGCTGGAGCCAGGAACGCATATTGTCGGGGATGTTCGCGCTGTCGAACGTGCCGTGGTCCGAGTAGCCGAGCACCTGCTCCGTACGGTCGTCGCCCGAGACGATGACGTAGCCTCTGTCGTTCCCGGCATTGAAGACGTAGTAGTAGGCATCGGCCTGAGCATCGTCGCGAGCCTCCTCCAGGCCAGTCGCCTCTCCGCTGCGACGGGGAGCGCGTAGGGCTCCGCTGGCGGCCGGCATCGAAATGCCGCGTTCTAACATGAAGGCCTTTGCTATGGACTGAGCCTCCCTATGGTTCACCGGCTTTGCCGACAAAGCTGCCGACATAGCACAACATGCGAATAAGATAAATACTTTCTTCATATATATTATAAGACGCTTCCTCGCTATTTGCCCTGCAAAGATAATGCTTTTTGCGGGAAGAAAGGCAAAACCGACGCACTTTTCTTCCGTAGAGGGAGAAAAAAAGGAGAGGGCCGGACAAACTGATGTTCATCCGGCCCTCTCCTTTGTTTATGTGCCCAGAACAGGACTCGAACCTGCACGCCTCGCGGCACACGCACCTGAAACGTGCGCGTCTACCAATTCCGCCACCTGGGCTCATTTTATTCCTCTGCGAGCGGCAAACGAGACTCAATGCTTTTTAGACCTTGAGTCTGTTTTCCTCTCCGCGAGCGGCAAACGAGACTCGAAGCTTTTTTAGACCTTGAGTCTGTTTTCCTCTCTGCGAGCGGCAAACGAGACTCGAACTCGCGACCCCGACCTCGGCAAGGTCGTGCTCTACCAACTGAGCTATTGCCGCAGGGCATTTAAAATGAATGGAAAAGAGTGAAGAGGAGGAGACTCGAACTCCCACGTCGCAATGACACTACCACCTCAAAGTAGCGCGTCTACCAATTCCGCCACCTCTCCAACGGTTCCACTTTATGCCACACACTGCGCATTGCAGGGAGGGGGGTGATATGCTTCAGTGCCCAGAACAGGACTCGAACCTGCACGCCTCGCGGCACACGCACCTGAAACGTGCGCGTCTACCAATTCCGCCACCTGGGCAATGCGAGCGGCAAACGAGACTCGATGCTTTAGGACCTTGAGTCCGTTTTCCCTCTGCGAGCGGCAAACGAGACTCGATGCTTTAGGACCTTGAGTCCGTTTCCCTCTGCGAGCGGCAAACGAGACTCGAACTCGCGACCCCGACCTTGGCAAGGTCGTGCTCTACCAACTGAGCTATTGCCGCAGGATAATATCACCTCCACGCAGTGTTATTTATCAGTATTTCAATCGTCATTCAGGCAATTCCTCCGAATTGCGGGTGCAAAGATACAATATTAAATTAAAACAGAAAAGAGAAACGATGAAAAAATTTGGGCTACACACGTTTTTTTTTGTTTTACGGGCTGTAACCGGCGGCCTTGACGGGGCTTTACGGGCTATTCAGCCCTACCCGATGAGCTAAGGGCAATCGAAAGTTGGGCAACGATTGGAAACTTAGCTCGGGGTTAGGCAAGGGTGCTCCCGAGGGTGAGCTTCCGGAGATGGACCTTCCTCCCTACCCTATCTCAGACACATGCCTCAGCTCGTCATCGTCGAGGATGGATATCTTACGGCCGTCGAGGCGGATGAGACCTTCCTGCTGCATGGCTGCCAGGGTGCGGATGGCATTGCTGGTGGTCATGTTCGACAGGTTGGCCATGTCCTCGCGGCTTAGGCGGCTGCAGAGGGTATGGCCATCGGACTCCGTGCCGTAGATGTCGCGCAGGTAGAAGATACTGTCGGCCATGCGGGCACGGACATGCTTCTGCGTGAGCGACACGGTGCGCTCGTCGCTGCTGCCCAAGGCCTGCGAGAGCTGGCGGATGAAGAACCAGGCAAGCTGGGTGTTGGTACGTATGAACCGCTCGATGAGCGCGAGGGGGAACTTCACGATGAGCGAGGGCTCCAGGGTGGCAGCCTCGGTAATGTAGGCCTGCCCGGAGAAGGCCGCGCGGTAGCCGAAGTATCCGATGGGCTTCACCACACGCACGATCTGGCTGCGACCCACGCCGTCCTTGTATATCTTCACCTTCCCCGACACGAGGCAGAGCAGGTGGCGGGGTATGTCGCCTTCGCGATAGAGTATGTCTCCCTTGCGGTAGAGTCTGCGCGACATGCAAGCCAGCAGATGAGCACGCTCGCCGTCGTTCAGCGCGCTGAAGAGGTCGCTCAAGCCGTTGACGATCATCTCGCGCTCCGTATCCTTAGTCAGAATTACCATAATTATGCCATATTATTGTGTTCGGCGGCACAAATTTACACTTATATTTACATTCTGCAAAATAATCGGGCAAGAAAAACACGCTTAGCTGGTGCTTGTGGATAAAATCATGCAAAATAGTTGCGATTTTATTTGGCAGTTACACGGAAAAAGCGTACCTTTGAAAGCTTTAAGCCCAAAAATAAACGTTTAACCGCCATTATTCTAAACAAAACAATATGAGTTACCTACGTTTCGACAAGGCTCAGATGACCAACCTGCAGGACATTCTGCCTAAGGAAATCCTGCGCTCGAACCGCTCTGGAGCATATTCGTGCACGACGCTGGTGGACTGCAACACGCGAAAGTATCACGGCCTGCTGGTCGTTCCCGTGCCCGAGCTGGACGACGAGAATCACGTGCTGCTCTCCTCGCTCGATGCCACCGTCATTCAGCACGGCGCAGAGTTCAACCTGGGCCTTCACAAGTACAATGGGGACAACTTCAGCCCCCGCGGACACAAGTACATCCGCGAGTTCGACTCGCTTCAGGTACCCACCACCGTCTATCGCGTGGGCGGCGTCATCCTGAAGCGCGAGATGATGTTCCAGCATTTCGAGAACCGTATAATAATAAGGTATACGCTGGTGGACGCCCACAGCGAGACGACCCTGCGGCTTCAGCCCTTCCTGGCCTTCCGCAGCGTCAGGGAGTTCACCCATGAGAACAGCCACCTGAACCGCGACATCCACCCGGTGGAGAACGGCATCAAGACGTGCCTCTATCGCGGCTATCCCGACCTGTACATGCAGCTGAACTGCGAGAACCGGTTCGTCTTCCGCCCCGACTGGTACCGCGGCCTGGAGTATCCCAAGGAGCAGGAGCGCGGCTATGCCTCGAACGAGGATCTGTACGTGCCCGGCTACTTCGAGTTCCAGATCCGCAAGGGCGAGAGCGTCGTCTTCGCCGCCGGACTGAGCGAGGTGAAGACTGAGGGGCTTGCCGACCTGGCCGACTTCGAGCTGAAGGTGCGCACGCCGCGCGACAACTTCTACAACACGCTCGTCAACAGCGCCCACCAGTTCATCGTCCACCGCGAGCACGAGGACTACGTGCTGGCCGGCTATCCCTGGTTCAAGTGCCGCGCCCGCGACATGTTCGTCTCCCTGCCCGGCCTGACGCTGACGAACAACGAGGTCAAGAAGTACGAGGACGTCATGCGCACCGCTGAGAAGGCCGTACGCGAGTTCATGGCCGGCGAGAAGCTGACCGTCAGCGTGAAGGAGATAGAGCACCCCGACGTTCTGCTCTGGGCAGTCTGGTGCATTCAGCAGTATGCCGGCATGGTGTCGATGGAGAAGTGCATCGAGAAGTACGGCCAGCTACTCTTGGACATCATGGAATGGCTGCGCGCCGGCAATCACCCCAATCTGGAGGTGCGCCCCAACGGACTTGTCTATGCCGAGGGACGCGACAAGGCCATCACTTGGATGAACAGCACGGCCGGCGGACGACCCATCGTGCCGCGAACAGGATACATCGTCGAGTTCAACGCACTGTGGTACAACGCCCTCATGTTCAGCGCTGAAGTATGCCGCACGATGAAGGACGACAGACTCACCAGCGAACTGGAGCAGGCCGCCCGCCTGTGTGCCGAGAACTTCGTGCCCATGTTCTGGAACGAGTTCGGCTACCTCTGCGACTACTGCGTGGACGGCTACCGCAACTACGAGGTGCGCCCCAACATGATATTCTCAGTCGCACTGGACTACTCTCCCCTCGACTCCAAGCAGAAGAAGAGCGTGCTGGACTACTGCACGAAGGAGCTCTCCACGCCAAAGGGCCTGCGCTCGCTCAGCCCGAAGAGCGGAGCCTACAACCCCATGTACGTCGGACCGCAAGTGCAGCGAGACTATGCCTACCATCAGGGCACAGCCTGGCCCTGGCTTGCCGGCTTCTACATGGAGGCCTGCCTGAAGGTCTATAAGATGAGCCGCCTGAGCTACGTGGACCGACTGCTCGTAGGATACGAGGAGGAACTCTTCTACCACTGCATCGGCACGATTCCCGAGCTCTTCGACGGCAACCCGCCCTTCAGCGGACGCGGCGCCATCAGCTTCGCCATGAACGTATCGGGCATCATGCGGATCGTGAAACTGCTCGACAAGTATAACACATATTAAAGAAAAAGGAGGAACCAAAAGATGAAAGTACTCATGTTCGGATGGGAGTTCCCCCCAAAGATATACGGAGGACTCGCCGTGGCTTCCTACGGCATAACGAAGGGACTGAGCCTGCAGGGCGATGTGGAGACGACGTTCTGCATGCCGCGGCCCACAGGAGAGGAAGAGAACTTCCTCAAGATTATAAACATGAGCCAGGTGCCCGTAGTATGGCGCGATGTGCAGTATGAGCACATCAAGGACCGCTTCGTCGGGCACAGGGCAGAAGACTACTACCGCTTCCGCGACCACCTCTATGCCGACTTCAACTACCTGCAGGGACTCGACGACCTGGGCTGCCTCCAGTTCGCCGGCGGATATCCGGGAAACCTGCACGAGGAGATCAACAACTTCTCCATCATCGCCGGCGTACTGGCTCGCAGCGAGCAGTTCGACCTCATCCACGCTCACGACTGGCTCACCTACCCTGCCGGCGTGCATGCCAAGATGGTCAGCGGCAAACCGCTCTGTATCCATGTCCATGCCACCGACTTCGACCGTTCGCGCGGCAAGGTGAACCCCACGGTCTATGGCATCGAGAAGAACGGCATGGACCACGCCGACTGCATCATGTGCGTAAGCGAACTGACGCGTCAGACCGTAATACGCGAATATCACCAGGATCCGCGCAAGTGCGTCGCCATGCACAATGCCGTCTATCCTCTGGCTGACGACATAAAGGTCATCGAACCTCACAAGAATCCGAAGGAGAAGGTCGTAACCTACCTGGGACGTATCACTATGCAGAAAGGACCCGAATACTTCATCGAAGCAGCCAAGCGTGTGCTAGACCGCAGCCACAACATCCGGTTCTGCTTCGCCGGAAGCGGAGACATGATGAACGCCATGATCGAGCTGGCAGCAGCCTACGGCATTGCCGACCGTTGCCACTTCCCAGGCTTCCAGAGAGGCAAGCAGGTTTATGAATGCTACAAGAACTCGGACGTCTTCGTCATGCCCAGCGTCAGCGAACCATTCGGCATCGCTCCGCTCGAGGCCATGCAGTGCGGATGTCCCAGCATCATCAGCAAGCAGAGCGGTTGCGGCGAGATTCTGACCAACGTCATCAAAGTGGACTACTGGGACATCGACGCCATGGCCGACGCCATTTACAGCATCTGCACCAACGAAGCCCTGCACGACTATCTGGCCGAGGAAGGCATGCGCGAGGTTGACCAGATAACATGGCAGCGCGTCGGTCTGCGCATCCGCGAGTGCTATAACCAGCTGACGGAACGCGGATGGTTCGACAACGAGGAATATCTCTCGCGCGTGCGCGATATATAATAATGTATAAGACAGAATGTATAATATATAAATTGTGATGCAATATGAAAACCATTTGCCTTTATTTTGAAATACATCAGCCCTATCACCTGAAGCGCTATCGTTTCTTTGAGATAGGAACAGACCATTACTACTATGACGACTACGAGAACGAACGGGCCGTAACGGAGATTGCTCAACGAAGCTACATTCCCGCCCTGCGCACAATGCTCGAGATGATGCAACAGTACGGCCAGTACTTCCGCGTAGCCTTCAGCATCAGTGGCGTTATGCTGGAACTGCTTGAGCAGTACGCTCCCGAAGTTCTCGACCTCCTTCAGCAACTCAACGAGACGGGCTGCGTGGAATTCCTGGCCGAGCCTTACAGTCACGGCCTGGCTAGCCTGGGAAGCCCTGAAAGCTTCGTTTCAGAGACGAAACGTCAGGCACGCAAGATGAAGGAGCTCTTCAACCATACGCCCAAGGTGATGCGCAACAGTTCGCTCATCTATAGCGACGAGATTGGCATGATGGCCGCCGAGATGGGCTTCCGCGGCATGATAGCCGAAGGTGCCAAGCACATTCTCGGCTGGAAGAGTCCACACTACGTCTATCAGTGCGCAATGGCGCCCAAGCTCAGCCTTCTACTGCGCGACTATAAGCTGAGCGACGACATCAGCCTGCGCTTCAACGATGCCAGCTGGAGCGAGTACCCCCTGATGGCCGACAAGTTCGTCAACTGGATTGCGGCACTGCCCAAGGGCGAGGACGTCATCAACATCTTCATGGAACTTCTGGCTCTGGGTATGTATCAGCCGCTGGAGAGCAATATCCTGGAGTTCTTGCGCGCCCTGCCTTCCATGGCATGCCAGAAGGACATCATCTTTGCAACGCCCAGTGAGGTCATTGCCAAGAACAAGCCCGTAGCACCGATGGAAATGCTGTATCCCGTAAGCTGGAACGACGAGGAGCGCGACACAAGCTGCTGGCTGGGTAACGGCATGCAGCGCGAGGCCTTCAACAAGCTCTACGACGAGAAGATCGTTGGCCGCATCCTGGCCTGCCAGGACAGACGTCTCAAGCAAGACTGGGACCGCCTGCAAGCCAGTAACAACCTGCGCTACATGACTACTAAGCCCATGATGGTGAACATGTATCGAAGCATCTACGACAGCCCATACGATGCCTTCACAAACTACATGAACATCCTCGGCGACTTCCTCAAACGCGTTCGCGACCTCTTCTCTGAAGACGTGGAGAACGACGAGCTCAACAGTCTCTATACTCAGATAACGAACCTGGACAAGGAACTGGCCGTCAAGGAAAACGAAATCAGCCGTCTGCGTGCCAGGTTGGAGAAGTACGAGCCAAAGAAAGAAGACGAAGAGAAGGAAGAGGCCTCGGCTAAGAAGGTAACAGCGAAAGATGAACCAAAGAAGGCAGAGCCAAAAAAAGCTGCAGTAAAGAAAGCAGAGCCAAAGAAAGCTGCAGTAAAGAAGGCTGAGCCCAAGAAGACCGAAGCAAAGAAGACGGCACCTAAGAAGGTTGAGGCCAAGAAAGCAACGGCCAAAAAGGCTAAGTAACCTATAGGCTTCACGAAACAAGAAGGAATCCCACATGATACGTATGGGATTCCTTTTTTATGCCTATAACCGGATGGAGGTTAGAATGTTTAGCGGACAGCAATAATTCTTATTTCTTCTTGTTATATGGATAAGTGGCGTGTGTCCACCACGCATCATTCTGGTCGCGCGTTGTAGACTGGGATTGCGTAGATGCATTTTGCATCGTGCCGTTCCGCACTCGGCTCAGCGTTTCCGGCGTCATCTGTAGGAAACTGGCAATGTGAACCATCGGCGCACGCAGGACAATCTCCGGTTTCTCGCGCAGCAAGCGTTCATAGCGCTCTGTCGCATTCTCAAAGCGCTGGCTGTCAGCATGTTCCTGACTACTGATGGCCACATGCTCCAAGATCTTACGATAAAGCATGCTTATCTCCTGACTGCGTACCATCAGATTGTTTAGGTCATCGTATGGGATGGCATAGAGCGTCGTATTTTCCAATGTCTCCACGATAAGACGGCTCGGTTCCTGCTTCAGGAAACTCTCAATGCAGAAGACAATACGCCCCTCGAAGGAGAAATGCTCCGTCACATCCCGCCCGTTCTTGTAATAGTACTGCCTGACCATACCCCGTTCCACAAAGTATAGGGCACGGCATACCTTACCCTCTGGCAATACCGTATTTCCTTTTTGGAACTTCATTGGAATCAGGATGCTTCCCAACTCGTTAACACCCTGTGGCGTCAGGGTGCAGTAAATGCGGGCAATCTCACGCGCTATGTCTCTTCTGTTGTCCATCAGTATATAGGTTCAAGAAGTTAAAAACAAAGTATTCGACAGTCGTCAATCGAGTTTCAAAACAGCCAGGAAGGCTTTCTGCGGAACTTGCACATTGCCTATCTGCTTCATGCGTTTCTTGCCTCGCTTCTGCTTCTCCAGCAACTTACGCTTTCGGCTCACATCGCCGCCGTAGCACTTCGCCAGAACGTCCTTCCGCACCTGCTTCACCGTTTCCCTGGCGATAATCTTAGCGCCGATGGCTGCCTGAATAGCGATATCAAACTGCTGTCGGGGTAACAGTTCCTTCAGTTTCTCACACATTCGCCGACCGAACGCCTCAGCATTATCAGCATGCGTCAGCGTACTCAAGGCGTCCACCGGTTCACCGTTCAGCAGTATGTCCATCTTGACTAACTTGCTCGGTCTAAACCCCATTTGATGATAGTCGAACGAGGCGTATCCCTTACTTATACTCTTCAGCTTGTCGTAAAAGTCTATCACGATCTCGCCCAACGGCATGGCATACTGCAGTTCTACGCGGTTTCCGCTGATAAATTCCTGCTTCAGCAGTTCTCCGCGCTTACCCAGACAGAGCGTCATGATCGGTCCGATAAAGGTGCTAGTGGTGATAACACTCGCATGAATATAGGGTTCCTCGATGTGGTCAATCAAGGTCTGGTCGGGCATGCCGCTTGGATTATGAACTTCATGCACCTCGCCCTGCTTGTCATAGACCAGGTAGGATACGTTTGGAACCGTAGTGATGACGTCCATGTTGAACTCACGGTCCAGTCGCTCCTGAATAATTTCCATGTGAAGCAAGCCCAGGAAGCCGCAACGGAAGCCAAAGCCAAGCGCTACACTGCTCTCGGGTTGGAAAGTCAGGCTGGCATCATTGAGCTGGAGCTTCTCAAGCGAAGCGCGCAGGTTCTCAAAGTCCTCAGTCTCAATGGGATAGACGCCGGCAAAGACCATGGGCTTCACCTCCTCGAAACCGGAGATAGCCTCGCGGCAAGGATTTGAGACGCGCGTAATCGTATCGCCCACCTTTACCTCGGTTGCCGTTTTTATACCGGAAACGATATAGCCTACGTCACCGCAATGCAAGACTTGCCGCGGCAGCATATCCATCTTCAGCACGCCTATCTCGTCAGCCTTGTATTCCTTGCCTGTGTTGATGAATACAACCTGTTCACCAGTACGAATAGAACCATTGATAATCTTAAAATAGGCGATGATGCCGCGGAAGCTGTTGAAGACCGAGTCGAAGATAAGAGCCTGGAGCGGCGCGTTCTCGTCACCCTTCGGCGAGGGAATCCGTTCCACCACAGCCTCCAGTATCTCATCAACTCCCATTCCGGTCTTGCCGCTGGCACGGATAATCTCCTCCCGCTTGCAGCCAAGAAGCTCGATGATTTCGTCCTCCACCTCTTCCGGCATGGCATTCGGCATGTCGCACTTATTGATGACGGGCACAATCTCCAGGTCATGGTCTATTGCCATATAGAGGTTGCTGATCGTCTGCGCCTGGACCCCCTGGGTAGCGTCCACCACCAGCAGGGCACCCTCGCAGGCAGCAATGCTTCGGCTCACTTCATAGCTGAAGTCCACATGCCCCGGCGTATCAATGAGGTTCAGTGTATATTTCTCTCCGTGGTAATTATATTCCATCTGTATGGCATGACTCTTGATGGTGATGCCACGTTCTTTCTCCAAGTCCATATCGTCCAACATCTGTCCCTCAGTCACCTTTATGGTGTCTGTGAACTCCAGCAGACGGTCAGCCAACGTACTTTTCCCGTGGTCAATGTGAGCGATGATACAGAAATTTCTTATATGTTGCATACGGTATTCTCAAAGAGGTTCAAAAAGGCCTATGACCTTTAAAAGGTTCGGCAAAGATATAAACTTTTCTTTAAAATCACAAGCCGCAGCCACATTTTTAACCTATTTTATTAAGGAAAGAGCAACTTTCGGTCTCTTTCAAGGGCTGTACGGGTCCATTCTTCGGGCACAAAGCGCCATAAATCCATACTTCTGGGATGTAATGTGCCTGCCTCGCGCACTCGTTGTATCAGATAATACCTCAAGTCCTTTTCCGTGCTCTTCAGAAGGCGTCCCGACAACTTGTCGTGCGGTATTCCGGCACCCTTGGTGAGCAGTTCGCCGCCGCCGTTGCCCCGGTAGCTGTTTATCGCTACGGTGTACCACTTATCCATCTCGAAAGGCGTTCCGTCGGCCATGCTCAGGATGTTGATCTTCTCGCCTTCGGGTTTCGTCACGTCGACCGTATAACGTATGCCGGCAGCCGAGTCGAAATTGAACGAAAAGTTCTTCAGTCCCATCCGGCGCCCGTTGTCCATATTGTTGTCAAGCAGCATGATATGATCCTCCGGCGACTTCATCTGGGCGGTCCATTGCGCATAGTCCATTTCCAGGAATCCCTTTATCTCACGGCCCGTCAGCTTCATCGTATAGAGGAAGTTTTCATATTTATAGAGACGGAACATGTCGCGGATCGTAAGCGGTCCTTTCTCCAGCCGCGAGTCGAAGCTAAGCGGCGCGGCAAAGGAGATCTGGGCGCCCGAGAGGTCGAGCTGCATCTGATGAATCAGGTCGATGAACATACTCGGACCGAAATAGGCATCGCGTTCCAGTATCGTCGTATCAATAGAGCCGATGGTCTCGTCCATCCAGGTCTCCATGGCCTGGCGCAATGGCTTCAGCTTGTCCTCAAAACGCCTGGCGGCCGGCTGGTCGCTGCCTGTCATCAGGGGCGTGCTTCCCACAATCTTCTTTTCCACCACCTTCTTCCCTCTCAACGTCAGCTTTATCTCTGCTTCCGCCACTCGGGCAGCCATGCTCGTCGGACCGATAACCGGAACCTCATGCCCGTTCGGGTCCTTGAAGGAATTCAGGGCATACATGTGGTCATGCCCATACATGACCAGGTCGAAACCCGCCACCTGTTCGACCACCGACCGCGACGCATTCTCTACGTACTCATCCGTCACGATGCCGCCGCTCACTCCGCTATGGAAGACCCCGACCAGCAGCTGCGGATGTTCCTTCTTCATGATTCGGGGCACCCATTCCCTTGCACATTCCACCATATCCTGGAACCTGAGTCCGTCCCACAGAACGGGCGGGAGCCAGCTTGGAATGGCGGGCGTCATCAGCCCCAGTATGGCAATTCTTATGCCGCCCCGTTTGATGACGGTGTACGGCTTCAGGTAGGGCTTCCCCGTCCGTTCGTCTATTACGTTTGCGCCCAGAACCGGGAAGTTCAGTTCCTTCACCCAACGGTCATAGACGTCATGGCCCGTCTCAATGTCGTGATTCCCCATTGCTCCGCAGTCATATCCCATTTCGTTCATGGCTTCCGTGATGAGGTGCGGCGACCCGGTGTTGATGAAGTTGTAGTAATAGGCCAGCGGCTGACCTTGCAGGCAGTCGCCGCCGTCCGTCAGCACTACGCGCCCCGGGTTCTTCTCACGCAACTCCGAGACATAGGCATACACACTGCTCAATCCACCCTTTGTCGAGCGGGCTTTCATATAGTCATACCCGAAAATGCTGCCATGCACATCACTTGTGTGGACCCAGTGCAGGGTGACTTCACGGGTCCTGGCGCTATAGAGATTATTGCACATCAAGAGGAACAGAAATAGTATCTTTTTCATTATCGGCATCAATTTTCCTGCAAAAATATAAAAAATATGACGAATAACACACCAAGAGTCCACATTATTTTATATCTTTGTCGGCAAATGTAGGAAAAAAGCATAAATAACAAAGATAAAAAGACTATGGATCTGGAATTGATTAAAGAGTGTGAAGCCAAAGCCCGGCAGTGGTTGGCTTCTCCAGTGTATGACGAAGAGACAAAGGCCGAGATTCGTGCCATGTTGGAAAACGAGGACAAGAACCCCCTTGTCGATGCATTCTATCAGAGCCTCGAGTTCGGCACCGGCGGTCTGCGCGGCATAATGGGTGCCGGCACGAACCGCATGAACAAGTACATCGTGGGCATGGCCACCCAGGGATTTGCCAACTATATCCTGAAAGCCTTCCCCGGTCAGGAGGGACTGAGCGTAGTGGTCGGCCACGACTGTCGCAACCACGGCCGCGAGTATGCCCAGACCGTGGCAGACATCTTCAGCGCAAACGGCATCAAGGTATATCTCTTCGAGAGCCTGAGGCCTACCCCCGAAGTCAGCTTTGCCATCCGTCAGCTGGGAGCCAAGGCCGGCGTCAACGTGACGGCAAGCCACAACCCCAAGGAGTACAACGGCTACAAGGCCTACTGGGAGGACGGCGCACAGGTGCTGGCGCCGCATGACAAGGGCATCATCGACGAGGTGAACAAGGTACGGGTCGAGGACGTCAAGTTCCAGGGCTGCCCCGAGCTCATCGAGATCATCGGCGGCGAGATGGACTACGACTATATGACGGCCGTCAAGGAGGCCATGATCGACCAGGATGTCATCCTGCGCCAGAAAGACCTGAACATCGTCTATAGCGCCATGCACGGCACGGGCCGCGTCATCGTGCCCCTTTGCCTTCGCAGCTGGGGCTTCCAGAACATCCACGTCGTGCCCGAGCAGATGGTGGTCGACGGCAACTTCCCCACAGTTGTCAGCCCCAACCCCGAGAATGCCGAGGCCATGACGCTGGGCATGAAGCTGGGCACCCGCCTCAATGCCGACCTGGTTGTCGCCACCGACCCCGACGCCGACCGCCTGGCCATCGTATGCCGCGACAACAAGGGCGAGTGGATCATCATCAACGGCAACCAGACAGCCATGATGTTCTGCTACTACATCATCAAGAACAAGAAGGCCCTGGGCCAGCTCAAGCCCACCGACTACCTGGTCAAGACCATCGTAACCACCGAGGTCATCACCGAGATGGCGCGCCGCAACAACATCGAGCTGCGCGACTGCTACACCGGCTTCAAGTGGATCGCCCGCGAGATAGCCATCAGCGAGGGCAAGCAGGACTACATCGGCGGCGGCGAGGAGAGCTTCGGCTTCCTGCCCTACGACAAGGTGCGCGACAAGGATGCACCCGCCTCCATCTGCCTCATCTGCGAGATTGCTGCCTGGGCACGCGACAATGGCATGACCCTCTACGACCTGCTCATGCAGATCTACCTCGAATACGGCTTCAGCCTCGAGCCCACCATCAACGTGGTGAAGCCCGGCAAGAGCGGCGCCGACGAGATAAAGGCCATGATGGAGAACTACCGCCAGCACCGTCCCACCGAGATAGCAGGCAGCCCCGTCATACTGGCAAAGGACTTCGGCACCCTGACACAGTACGATGCCCAGGGCAACGCCTCCCCCCTCGATATGCCCGCCGCCAGCAACGTGCTGCAGTACTTCTGCGAGGACGGCACCAAGGTGAGCGTCCGTCCCAGCGGTACCGAGCCCAAGATCAAGTTCTACCTCGAGATCAAGGATACAATGGGCTGCGCCAACTGCTATGCCGGATGCGTAGAGCGGGCAAAGGCCAAGGTGGAAGAAGTCAAAAAGTCACTGGGCATTTAATCCCTTGCACTTTGAACTCTTGAACCTTCAATGACGCGCTATTTTGCCTTTTGCCAAGGGGATATTCTGCTTACCGACAAGGGGGATATCCCCTTTGGCATTAACCCGCCCGTTCCCCTGAAGCCCTGGCAGACGATTACGACCGTCACCAGTGCCGGGGGTGACGAATGCAGGGTTGTCAGGCTCGACGCCCCCGTTTCGGGAGTTGAGGGACTGCAGATGACCGCCCTCAGGAAAGCCTTCCTCATCCTGTCGCCGCAGGACTATCAGCTGGCAGGCAAGTGCCAGGAACTGCTCTACTGGGACCAGACGAGCCGCTACTGCGGCGTATGCGGTTCACCGCTCAACTGGCAGACCAGCATCAGCAAGCAGTGCCCCGATTGCGGCAAGGAATGGTGGCCCAGCCTGGCCGTCGCCACCATCGTTCGCGTCGAACGGGGCGATGAGATCCTGATGGTCCATTCGCGCAACTTCCGCGGCCGCTTCTACGGTCTGGTAGCCGGCTTTGTCGAGACGGGCGAGACGCTCGAGGAATGTGTGCAGCGCGAGGTTTGGGAGGAGACACATCTGCGCATCCGCAACCTGCGTTACTTCGGCAGCCAGCCCTGGCCCTACCCCTGCGGACTGATGGTCGGTTTCACCGCCGACTACGAGAGCGGCGAACTGAAGCTGCAGAAAGAAGAACTGGCAGGAGGCGGTTGGTTTACCCGCGAGAATATGCCACAGCCCCCGGCTCCTGGCTCCATTGCCCGCCAACTCATCGACGACTGGATCGAACGAAAGTCAAAACGATAACGAAAACTGCCCGTTGGGGAATTATGAATTATGAATTGAACAAAATGCAAAGGAGTGAGTGCAATTCAAGGCACAGGTATCTGCATAGAGCAAGGAGGGTGTGCGCCCGTCGGAGCCCTACCAGCCGGGCGGCAGCACGATGTTATCCAGGCTATGGGCTTTCTCGAACAGCGGTGAGATGTCACTGTCTGTGAAGCCTGCTATGCCGCAGCCGATACGGGTTACGAGGAAGGTCAGGTCCTGATGATCCCTGGCAAACTGGATGAACTCATCTACATAAGGGCGGATGGTTTCTACCCCACCCTGCATTGTAGGGATGGCATAGCTCTGTCCCTGCAGCCCCACGCCCTGGCCCATGACTGCCCCGAACTTGCGGTAGGCGATATAGGCTGCCCCGCCGCCGTGCATGCCCCTCAGATTGCTGCCAAAGACGAATATCTCATTCGGCTGAAGCTCCGTAATAAACTCTGGTGTCGTTCTCTTCTTTTCCATATATCGATTCTATTGTATTGTCCTTTCTCTCAGCCTCTATCTCCGCGCATCCTGTACCTTATTGTGTTTATTGGCCGGCACACGTCCCCTCACCAGATGTCCTCGGGTGTCTCGGGATTGTCATAGACCTCCTTGGAGACCAGTTCGAAGTAGTCGATATAGAGTTCCTTGGGCACGTCGAGCACGTTCTTGAAGGAGAGGTAGTAGGTCTTGGAGGCGTCCATGAACTGCCTGGTCAGGATCTGTCGCAGACAGGTGAAGTACGAGTCGTTGTTGTATCGCATTGCCAGGTCTCTCTGTCCGTTTGCCCCGGTGTGCATGCACCCCTTCATGTAGCCCAGGTTGCGCAGCCGCTTGTCTATCTCGGCATTGTAGTCGTCGTCCTCGGTGTCGGGTTCCCAGGCGCCCAGGCTCTTCACCGAAGCTCTCATATCTGTAGGAATGCCGGTAATGACACGGTTCTGCAGGTCGGTACCCAGGTATATCTGGCATGCGCCGCGGTTGGAGAGTGCGATGATGCCCAGCCGCAGCTCGTACATGCCGTTGCGTGGCACGGGCGGCATGCGCAGGGTGAAGTCGAAGCGCCCTCCCGCCTTTATCTCGTCGGCCATATTGCTGGGGTTCCCGCTTCCGTAGTTCAGATAGAAGAAATAGCTCTGGTCGGTCTGCCACAGGTCGTCGCAGTAGCGGTAGACTGCATCGCAGGGGTAATAGACATAAATACTGCGACTGTCTCTCGAGGGGTTCAGCAGGATGTTGTTGGTGATGGCCTCGGGGAAGAGGGCGGGTCCCTCGAAGCGGATGCGCTGCTTCATGAGGTTCTGTCGCGTGGCATCGTTGTAGGAGAGGGGCGCATCGAGCGGATAGATGTTGGCATTGACGATATTGCTGAGCTCTGCCCTGGGGTCTTCGCGCATGACATGGCACCCCACCTTGTCCGCGTCGCAGCTCAGTTCGTGATACGAGCCGCGCCGCCCGTTGTCCAGGTTGGGGAAGCGGTTCAGATAGACGCCCTCGGACTCCTTGCTCTCATAGAGCTTCAGGATGCGGCGCTGGCCCATCGTCGTATAGATGTTATAGCAGGGGATGGACAGGCGGTCGGGCAGGTCGGGGGTGTATCCCAGCTCGTTGAAGTGGCACACCAGCTTGTTGGAGGACATCTTCTGCGGCAGGATGTGATAGGTAGTCCACTGGTAAAGGAGGTTCGCCGGGTCGTCGTAGTTCGCGTCGGTAGTGAACTGGTCCTCGCGGGCATACTGGCGGTTGTCCAGGATCCATTGGGTCAGCTTGTCGAGCAGCCGGGGATCGGTGGGCTCCAGTCCCTGACTGCGCCAATAGTCGTCGGGCTCGGCAAAGATGGTGTATCCGTAGAGGCGGTGCTGGGGGGCATAGAAGACCTGGTCGTCGCCCACGATGTCCGCCCGGCTCCTGATGTCGGGTATCTCGCCCAGCAGGTACTTCCGCTCATACACCTCGTCGCGCACGGCCCGCAGCGTGTCGCCCAGCCCGCAGGCCAGGATGGCCCGGGCCATCACCAGATAGCCCTCCTTCTGGTGCTGCACGATGTCGTTCAGGTAGTCGTATGCCGTCTGGTTCTGCGGAATGATGACGTCCTCCATCTGGTGGATGACGCCGTTCGTCACCAGGATGTCGCGATTGCGCTCGTTGATGAGGTATTTATTGAAGATGAGCAGGGTGTCGGAGGTCGTCTGTCCGTGATAGACCGTCAGCTTGCGCCCGCTCAGAGAGGGGGTGTTTATCTCGCCTCCCTGGGTTGTCGGGAAATCGTAGGTCTGAAAGGGCAGGTCCTGGTCTCCGCAGTCGATGATGCTGTTATAGACGATTACCCGTCGCACCGAGTCGCGCTGCAGGGTATCCTCGAAGGCTTCCCACGAGGGAGAGGAAATCAGACCGCCGGCGACCAGCGAGTCCAGATAGGCGCGGACGGCCTTGTCGGTGGGTGCGAAAACCGTATAGTGGCCGCGGGCCGAGAGCAGCTGGCCCATCGTGGTCTTGCTCACGGGACTAACGGGAACCTGGAAGAGAAGGCGGCAGTATTCGCCATAGACATCGCTGTGGCTGCGCAGGTAGTCGCTCACCGTACGGTCCACAAAGACGTAGCGGGCCGAGGTGTCCACGTTTTCCGTACAGCCCGGAAGGAGGGCCAACAGCAGAAGAAGCAGGGCGATCCAACTATTCGGAAACGAGACATGACCTTTGATTTCAATATTTTTCATAATTCAGCAACTGACAATAATATTAGACCGGTGAGCGCACAGCTCGTATATCGGACACAAAAATACAAAATATCCGCGGGAAAATCCTTATAATCCACAAGAAATTTTGCATTCGTGATACTTTAATGACATTTTCCATGCTGCATAAACAGAAAAAAGATATGGTTCCGCCCAAAGTCGGTCTGACGAAAATGAAAACAGGGCATAAATGCACGAAAAAGCCATAAAGTTCACTCTAACACATCTTTTTTCTCCCTTTCCTGAGGTTGATTCAGATTTTATTTGTACTTTTGCATCGTAACAAACTGCACCTCAACGATGTTCACGAAACCGTAGATTCTTTCATCACTCAGAAAATCATGATTATCAAATGTCCTGAATGCGGAAACGCAGTATCCACGATGGCCGGCACTTGCCCCAAGTGCGGCGTTAAGATTGCAGACAACCTCGTGAAATGTCCCCAATGCGGCCGTTTCTCTCTCATGGGCCGCACGGAATGTCCGTTGTGCAAGACCAGCCTGTCGCCAGCACAGGCCGAGCCGCAACAGGCGCCCCCTGCCGAGCCACAGGCCAAAGAGCCCCTGAACGTATCCGTACAAACGCCGCCCCGGAAGCCCAAGCGGCGGGGATGCCTGGGGCTGGGCTGCCTGATCAGCTTCCTGCTCATCGTGGCCGTCATACTGGGCGCTGCTTTTTTCTACTGGACATATCAGAGCCAGAAGAATCATGAGGAGGGGGACTACCAGCGCCTGCAGGGCGTCAGCAACCCCGAGTTCTACCAGCAATTCCTCGATGACTATCCCGACAGCGAACATGCCGAAGAGGTGAGGACGAAAATGGAGCACTTGAAGAAAGAAGCCCAAGAGTGGGCCGATGCCGTGAAGAAACCCAATCGCATAAACCTGACCCGTTTCATGCAGAACTATCCCAACTCCATCCACGAACGGGAGTGCAGTGACCTGATTGACTCCATCGACTGGAAGGAGGCCGCAAGCCTGAACACGGATCAGGCCATCGAAAACTATCTGCAGAATCATCCCAACGGCCAATATACCGACGATGCTGCGGCAAAGATGATCGAGTTCTCGCAGCAGAAGATTTCCGACAGAGACAAAAGCTACATCAGGGGCATTATGGATGCGTTCTTCTCTAACGGACTGGCCCGTGCCGACCTTGAGGTCATCGGCAATGCCATTCCGGAAAAGATGACGGACTTCTGCGGCACGCCCTCTGCCACTCCCGAACAGATTGCGCGTTTCACGACCGACAAGAAGGCTGCCGACGTCATTGGCATACATTACCTCATCAATGCCGACATGGTCGTCAAAAGGGATACGCTGCCGGACGGTCAGCCGGCTTACGCAGTGAGCTTCAGCCTGGACGAGACGGTGAACCGCTCGGATGCGAATCAGCCAAGCACAAAGACCTACCAAGTGACGTCGCACCTGAACGATGAGAAGAAAATCGTCGACATGAACATCAAATGAACTATAGCGGAATTATCATAGGACTGTCCACGTTTATCACAATCGGGGCCTTCCACCCTCTCGTCATTAAGGCTGAATACCACTTCGGCCGCCGTTGCTGGTGGGCCTTCCTGCTGGGCGGGATCGTCTCGGCCATACTGAGCATGCTCTGCCATGACCAGACGATAAGCATTATGCTGGGCGTCATTGCATTCTCCTCCTTCTGGGGGATCGGAGAAGTCTTTGCCCAGCATAACAGAGTCAAAAAAGGGTGGTTCCCGATGAATCCCAAACGCAGGAAAGACTACGAATAGGCAACCGGTTCCACCCCTGCCACAAAAGCCTATATCTTAGAATTCGATGTTCACACCGAGGCCGAATACGCGGTTGCGGCGCAGGTAATGGTCTTGCTTGACACCGAGAGCCGTCGTGGTAAATACGTCGCGACGGTGGTAGAAACTCTGCATATAGCCAAGATCGACATGACAGCGCTCAGTCAGCCGGACACGGGCGCCAATGCCCATACTGTTGTTTGAAAGGTTGAAACTGAGGTCGTTCATAAAGGCGTCACTTACGCGATAGGAGGTATTCTGCCAGCTGCCGCTCAACGTTAGCCACTTGCACACATCGAATTCAGCACCGGCACTAAACTCCATAGTCCCCTTGTCAATGAGGTCCTGCTTGTCGCCCTCCTTCTTGGCCTGCTTGTCGAAATACCAATGCCAGCCAGCCATCAGCCTCAGCTTGTCCACAGGGCTGTACTTCGCGCCGGCGCCTAATATGGCCGGAATGTCCTCGCGCACTTTCCTGCCGTCGGCAAATTGTCCCAGGACGGGATTGGTCTGTGCCACGGCTGTCGTATAAGCATTCATCCTGCTGGCGTTCTTCAGTTTCAGTTTTGTCGGTGCTTCGTATTTGAAGGCCAGATTCCAATGGTCGTCCACTTGCCAGTCCATGCCGATGACGGGCGTAACGGCAAAACCGGTCTGGTCTGTATTCAAGTCCAGGCTATTCTCCAAAAGCGGTTGCTGAACGGGTTGCCGGGTGACCGGATGCGTATAGTAGGCATCAATATCGCTGACCCAACCATTGTAATTATTTGTAGCAAATATGCCGCGAAGGCCGACAAAGGCAGACAGGTTGTCCAGTATTTTATAAGTGGAACCCAAAGTCAGGTGGAACTGGTAGTTGCGGCCCTTCATATAAGCATTCAGGTCGTATCCGCCAAATGACTGCTGCGCCATTTGCTGAGCCGTAGCCGATGCCTGTTCCTGCGGCATCCCCTGCCCTACCAGAGTCGGTGCGATGCTGCCTGCCAACTGGCTGACGACATTCTGATAAATCTGTCCGGCATACAGGGCCTCGAAGGTGCCCAGGCCTTCGTCGAACTCACACTTACCGCCACCGCCACCAAGCGCAAAGGCGCCATTGACCGACCAGCGCTCCCAATTGTAGGAAGCCTGGATGGAGGGAATTACGAGCGCTACGGCCTTACCATGGAAACGATGGGGCGTCTGGGGATTCTCGCGATTATATGCGAAGAGGGGGAAGTCGGTCGTGATATCCCTGCTCTGCCGGGCATTCTGCACATTCAGGCTTAAATGGAAACCCGGCAGCAGGAAAGCCGTTCCAGCCGGATTGGCGTATAAGCCGGTGATGTCGATGATACCGTCCTGACTCATCTGACGCAGGAAACTGGCATTCTGATTGGTGTTTGTGGAGAGTCCACCTGCTTGCATGGTTGTAACACTCACGGCCAACAATATCGAGGCCGAAACAATTTGTTTTTTCATCTTTTTACCTTTTAATCTCAATTTTGCGGCTGCAAAGGTAACACATTTTCTCACAATGTGCAAAATTTAACCGCAAAAATGCACACATTATACAAAAGATGTGCAATGACGGATGCGTTGAATTAGATTATTCTGCAAAAAAGTCGCCTTATATCATCTTTTATTTATATATTTGCAAACCAATAAACATACCCATAAACCGAAGACAACATGAAAATTGTATTTTTAGATGCTTACGCCGCAAACCCCGGCGATATCGACTGGGCACCGTGGCAACAACTTGCGGGCCCCGACGGAGAGCCCATAAAGGTAGAGATCCACGACCGGACTGCCCCAGGGGAAACACTCGCCAGAGCGTGCGATGCTGAAATCCTGCTGACGAACAAGGTTGTAATTAACGCTGAGCTGATGGAAGCGATGCCCCGGCTCAAGTACATTGGCGTACTGGCTACGGGCTACAACGTAGTCGATACCGATTATGCCGGCAGCCACGGCATTATCGTAACCAACATACCGGCCTACAGCACTGCATCGGTGGCTCAGATGGCAATGGCCCACCTCCTTCACATCGCGCTGCATGTAGGGCCTCACAGCCAGTCCGTCAAGGAGGGGAGGTGGCAGGCCAGCCGGGACTTCTGCTTCTGGGACTATCCCCTCATAGAACTCAGTGGTATGAACTTCGGCATCGTCGGATTAGGCAATACAGGTATGGCTACGGCCCGGATAGCACAGAGCATGGGCATGAAGGTAACGGCCTGGAGCAGTAAGGACGAGCAGACGCTGCAGGCCCTGGGCATAGAGAAAGCACCTTCGCTGGACGACCTGTTCCGCATCGCCGACGTGCTCAGCCTGAACTGCCCCCTGACGCCTCAGACACACCATCTCGTCTGCGACAGCAGGCTCCGGCTGATGAAACCCACCGCCATACTGATCAATACGGGCCGGGGACCGCTCATCAACGAACAGGATCTGGCCGACGCACTCAACGAGGGGCGCCTGTATGCCGCAGGCCTTGACGTGCTCGAACAGGAACCCCCGCGCAACGGCTCGCCTCTCATTACAGCCCGCAACTGCTACATTACGCCCCACATCGCCTGGGCAACGCTTCAGGCACGCAAGCGACTTATGTCAATTGCGCTCCAGAACGTGGAGGCCTACCTCGGCGGAAAACCGCAGAACGTAGTCAGCCGATAGAATCACAGCGTCGGGAAAATCGGGACTTTTCACTTTTTGAGAAAAAAATTCATTGGAACGTGTAGTTTTTTGTGCATCAAAGCGTCTAATGGGTGAATAATCGAAAAAAGGAACAAGACAACAATGACGACACTTGAACAACAATTTGTGCAAACCGTAGCAACGCACAAGAGTACCATCTACACCGTCTGCTACATGTTCTCGAAAGACGACGACGAGGTCAGCGACCTCTTCCAGGAAGTACTTGTCAACCTGTGGCGCGGCTTCGAAGGCTTCGAGCACCGCAGCGACATCAAGACGTGGATATACCGCGTAGCCCTGAACACCTGCATCTCGCTCGACCGCAAGAAGCGGCGCCGGCCAACCGTCCCCCTGACGATGGACATCAGCCTCTTCGAAGACCGCGACGAGGACACCCGGCAAGTGGATTTGCTCCACCGCCGCATCTCCAGGCTTCAGCCTTTCGACCGCGCCATCGTCCTGCTTTGGCTCGAGAACCTCAGCTACGAGGAGATAGGGCAGATAGTAGGCATCACCGCCAAGAACGTCAGCGTCCGACTGTTCCGCATCAAAGAACAACTGAAAAAAATGTCTAACGATTAAAACATTACCCATTATGAACACGACGAACAACAGAGAGCAGAGCGAGTTTACCCGCTATGCCGAGAATGAAACCGTTGGAACGAAGATGAACTACAACGAGTCCGATATGGAAACAATGCGCCGGCAGATGGACATCCTCCGCCAGAAACTCAGCCAGCAGGAAATCGTGAACGAGCGCCTGATCCGCCAGTCGATGAGTCACAACATGAGCCGCATCAACCGCCGCCACTTCCTGCAAGGCCTACTCTGCCTCATCCTGATTCCCTACACCTACCTTACCTTTGTCAGGCAGTTGGACTTCAGCCTCCTCTTCTGGGGCTACACCTCCCTGATGATGCTCATCGTACTGGGGCATATTCTCTACACGAACCTCCATCTGCTCGGCAACGATGTGCTCGGTCGCAACCTGCTGGTGGCTCAGCAGCAGGTGACCCGTGCCCGCCGCCTCGAATACGACTGGCTGAAGATAGGCCTGCCCCTGCTTGCCCTGTGGATAGCATTTGCCTGCTACGAGGTATACCGCACCATTCCCGATCAGGATGTCCGTCTCTACCTATGCCTTGGCCTTGTCGTCGGCCTCAGCGCAGGCCTCATTCTGGGCCTCTACATCCGTCAGAAGGCCCTGCGCCAGTACCAAGAAATCATCGACGGCATAGGGGAGCTGACGAGCACGAATAATAACGGCCTCTCTTGAAGAAATGCCGGGGGGGCGCCGCCTTGTTTGTGTGTGGACGCCCCCCGGAACGGCGTAGGCGGGATTGACCGGAGTCAAAAGCTTCCCGCAATCGATGTAGGCTGGATTGACCGGAGTCAAAAGCTTCTCGCAGCCGATGTAGGCGGGATTGACCGGAGTCAAAAGCTTCTCGCAGCCGGTGTAACGGGGATTGATCGGAGTCAAAAGCTTCTCGCAGCCGATGTAGGCGGGATTGACCGGAGTCAAAAGCTTCTCGCAAACTTGTAACGGGGATTGACTGGAGTCAAAAGCTTCTCGCAGTCGACGTAACGGGGATTGATCGGAGTCAAAAGCTTCTCGCAAACTTGTAACGGGAATTGATCGGAGTCAAAAGCTTCTCGCAGTCGGCGTAACGGGGATTGATCGGAGTCAAAAGCTTCTCGCAATTTTGTAACGGGGATTGATCGCGATCAATGACGCTCCAATTTTAACATTTCATCAAAATAATCCGGCCGAGCCGCCCCCTGCCTTGCCCCGAGCTAAGCTCCCAATCCTTGAATTTCCCTTCGCTCCCAATCTCTCCGTTTTTATCGGGCGATTGCCCGAAGGGAGGGGGGTAAACAGAAAAGAGGGTGTGCCCCAAAAGCACATCCTCTTTCGTTATGGATTAATGGGTGAAAGGGAGGGGAATGCTGCTCCCTGCTCCTTTCGCCCGGCTTCTGCAGGCGGTGCTCAGAAGCTGAGGTCGGCCCAATGGGGATTGTGGTCGCTCAGCGGATAAGCGGGACTGTTCTGTGGGATGAGCGTACGGCTTACCGATATCTGGGGCGTGATGAAGATGAAGTCAATCTTGTGGGCCTTCTGGGGCGGAATCTTGGAGTAGTTGTGGTAGGTGTAGCCGACGCCGCAGCGCACGGGGCTCTCCTTCCATGCGTCCTTCATGACGAACTGGTCGGTGACCATCGTCTTGTATGCCTCGTCACGATCGGTGACGTTGAAGTCGCCCGTTACGACAGCCGGACGGTCGCCCACGATTTCCTGAATCTTGCGCATGATGAGCTTGGCACTCTCGCGCCGTGCCTGCACACCGACATGGTCGAAGTGAGTGTTGACGGCCATGAAGATCTTACCCGTCTGCAGGTCTTTCAGCTTCACCCAGCTGGCCACGCGCTCCAGAGCAGCATCCCAACCGCGGCTGCCCGGCACATCGGGCGTCTCGCTGAGCCAGAAGTTACCCTTGTCGAGAGCCTGGAAACGGTCCTTGCGGTAGAAGACGGGAGTGTACTCGCCAGCCTCCTTGCCATCGGTACGGCCCACGCCGACGAAACCATACTCGGGCAAGCGCTCCTGCACGTCGAGCATCTGCTGATGGGTAACCTCCTGCATGCCCACGACATCGAGGTGCTGGTCGAGCACCCACTGGCAAACTCGGTCCTTGCGCGTCTCCCACCCTACTCCGTTCTCCGTGTCAACCGAAGCCATACAACGGATGTTAAAGGTGCACCATCGCACATTAGTGATTTTCTCTTTCTTTGCAAATGCGGCCAGAGGTAAAATCATAGCCATAAGAATCATAATCTTTTTCATGGGAAAAAATATAAAATGTTAAATAATAAATGACAAACGGGGATGGACTATTGATTCATTTCAATTCTGTGTCTTCCCGGTCCCAGCAGTTGGGGGCTGGCACCAGGGGCGGACAGGAACTCGCAACGGGAACCCTGGGGAACGGTAATGGTAACCCGGGACCGACTGCCCTTCTTGCGGAAGGATACGCCAACAAGGCCCTTTACCGTGGGTATAGTAATCGAGGCGCGGGAGAAGGCTACCATCTGCGGGCAGACACGGAACTGCTCCCATCCGGGCTTAGTGGGGCTGACACCCATCAGGTACTGCGCAATGACGGTAAGCGGACCGCCGCTCCAGGCATGATTCCACGTTCCGCCGCCATATCCCTCGGCACCGATGCCCCACCCCTCGTAGAGTGTGGTATGGACAGGGTCGTTAACCATAGCGCCGTAACGCTCGCGGCAACGCTCCATAGCATATTCGCCCTGGCCCATCTGGAAGAGAGCCTCCATGACGTACTTCTCCATGTAAGGGCTGGCATGTTTCTGGGTGTGCAGCAGGCGCGTAATCTGGGGATACTTGTCGGGCTCGGCTATGCCGCTAATAACGGCTAGGGCCTGGGCACGGTCGTCGGTATCGCCCTTGAAGCCGGGATGACGATAAGCCGTACCGTCCCAACAGGCGTTGTATCCCTTCTTAACCCGCTCCATCGTGCTACGATACGAGGCAGCCTCGACGGGTAATCCCAGCAGGTCGGCCATATTTGCAGCCGACTGCAGAGCCATATAGTGCCAGCCGGCGTAAAGGAGACGGATGTCGCGATGGTCGCCCCAGTCGCCCCAGTCCCATCCTCCGTGACGCTCGGCGGTGAGGCCTGTCTCGTCGGTTCCCCATACGTTCAGATATGCACGGACATGGGGATAGGCACGGCGAATGGTCTCCTGGTCGCCTGTATTCATATAGTAGTTCCAGAAGCCGTAAGTACTTACACTAGCCAGCATCTGGGCGGGCAGTTCCTGATTGTAGATGCCGGGAATGGGGCTGTGCAGGCAGTCATCGTCGCGCTGGAAGTCGCAAAGCTCCAGGATGGCCTTCCGCATAAGGTGGTGAACGCGCGTACTGTAGGAATAGAAGCATTCGCCCATCAGGATTGTGGCATCGCCCCACCACTGCGCCCTCTCGCGGTCGGGGCAGTCGAAGTAGGTGTCGCGCATATTGACGTAGAGCGTATAGAGTGCCTTCTGCCAGAAACGGTTGAAGTATTCGTCATCGCAGGAGAAAGCGCCCTCTGGCAATCCGTCGTAGCCCGTCTGACGATAGGCCAGGCTCTTCAGCTTCAGGCCGTGAGGGAGGACGACGTAGATGAAGTCGCCGTTCATCCACCCCAAGGACTCGTAGGTCTGGATGCCCTGCCGGGTGATGTACTCGGCGCGAACGCTGGGTTCGCTACCGCCCGAAACGTGGTCGGTATGCAGTTGCAGCAAGTGGCCGCCCTCATCGTCGCGGAGGGTAATCTGCGGAGTGATGTGCATGTTGTAAGGCAAGTGAGCAATGAGGGTGTCCTGACTGTCACCAGGACGGGTCTCGTACTTCACTTTCTTCAGCCCGAAGTCCTTCCAAAGAGGAATGGGACGCTCGACAAGCGCGTTCCAGGGACGGTCGCCAGGACGTCCAATCTCGGCCGAAGCCCGGAAGCCATCGAGCTGAGTAGCCGTCTGCCAAAAACCGATGTCCAGCGAGCCGTCATAGCGGATACTACTCTCGGAAAGGCGGAAGTTGGGACGCGGATCACCGCAGGCACCGTAAGCGGGATGAATGCGGCTCAGCCATTTCGCATCGGAATAGAGATCTATGGCCGGAGCCGAGAAGAGCAAGCCACTCTGGCCGCTGTCAATATGCGAGAAACCGCTCTTGCCGAAATACCAGAGCAGGATGGCAATCTGATTATTTCCCTTGCGAAGATAGGGCGCGAGCTCCACAACATCGAAATAGGAATCGTTAGGGTTGGGGCCACGCTTTAAGCTGCCCTCGAAGACAGCCAGGCGACCGTTTATCCACAGCCAGTACTTGCTATCGGCAGCAATCTCGGCCCTAACCTGTTCGGGAACAGCAGAGAGGCTGACATCGCAGCGAAAAGCTATCCATGTATTCGGTTGGTTTACTTGCCCTTCGGAAGCTGTAATCCAACGGCTCCGCCCATCAAAGGCATACACACTCAGCAAACTGCTGAGCATCAGGGTTAGAATTAAGGCTATACGTTTCATTTTCAAATATGATTCAAATTGTTTTTACACGAAAAATGGTTTTTAATCGGAGAGCGAGTATGGTAAAGCCTTCTGTGCACTGCGCTTATTGGGCTTGTCGCTCATCTGGAATTCCAGAACGCCTCCGTCCAGAATTTCCTGGTGAGTGATATATCGGCGCGTAAGGGTCTTTCCGTTAAGCAGGACGTTCTTCACGTATCGTTTCACATCACTAACGCCATCAGCTCTGATTTCCAACGTCCTACCATTATCCAACGTCAGACGGACATAAGGAACATAGGGGGCACCCAGAACGTACTGGTCGGTGCCGGGACAGACAGGATAAAAGCCCATAGCCGTAAAGATGTACCAAGCAGACATCTGACCGCAATCGTCATTGCCGTGCAAACCGTCTATGTTGTTCACATACATTCGGTTCATAATCTCGCGCAACCAGTACTGAGATTTCCAGGGTTGAGAGGTCCAGGCATAGAGATAGGGTACGTGATGGCTGGGTTCATTTCCATGAACATAGCCGCCCAACAGGCATTCCTCCTCAATGTCTTCATTGTCCTCGTAGTATTTCTTATCCAGATCCATACTGAACAACTCGTCCAGCCGGCTCAGGAACTTCTTCTCTCCCCCGAAACAGGCAATCATGCCCAGAACATCATGAGGCACATGGAACGAATAGTTGGCCGAGTTGCCTTCAATGAAGCCCTCGCCATAAGTCTGCAGAGGGGAGAAATCCTTCTTCCAGGAACCATCCTTGTACTTGGGACATGCCAAACCCAGCTCAGGGTTAAATACGTTGCGATAGTTGAGGGCGCGCTTGCGGTAGCGCTCAGCCATTTCCTGATTGCCCGCCTGCAGAGCCGTATAGTAGATGGCCCAATCATCATAGGCGTACTCAAGGGTATTGCTGGCACTGGTACCGCAACGGTCGTAGGGAACATAGCCGTATTGCAGGTAATCGTTCATGCCTTCAATCCAGGGCGAAGTAGCCGTAGCATCCATTGCCTCCAGCACTTTGGCGGAACGGGGGAAACCGGCCTTTGTAGCCGCATCGGCCAGAACGGGAACGGCGTGGTATCCGCTCATACACCAGCCTTCGTTAGCCATCAGGAACCACATGGGCAACAGATGGAGGGCACTCTGCTGCTGAATCTGCACCATGCTGGTTGCCATATCGCGCCCCTGACGAGGCTTCAGCAGATTCAGCAGGGGATGCTCGGCACGATAGGTGTCCCAAAGCGAGAAGACCGTATAGTTCGTGAATCCGTCGGCTTTGTGAATCTCCATATCGTTGCCACGATAGGAACCGTCAACGTCCATATAGACGGAGGGATTAATCATCGTATGATAGAGCGAGGTGTAGAAAAGTGCTTTCTGGTCATCAGTACCCTCAATCTCCACATTCTTCAGCTCATGTTCCCAGCACAGAGCCGTCGCATTCCGGATATCATCGAAACTACGGCCACTGGTCTCAGCATACAGGTTTGCCAATGCACCGCCCATACTCACTGCCGAAAGAGCCACACGAACGGTGAGTTGCTTCTCGGAAGAAAGGCCAGTGCGGAAATAGCCTACAATCTCGCGACCGGCCATATCGGGGAAGTTGTGGTGAATGTCCATCTTACGCCAGAAACCATTGTACTTCATCCGCTGATGATCTACATAACCATATTGGCGAAGCGGTTCTGAGAGGGCAATAGCGAAATAGGTGTAGTTCTGACGCGCCCAACCGTTCGTAATACGATATCCAGTAAGCAGCGTATCATTGACTACACGAAGGTTTGTCCAAAGTGTCTTGCCCTCGTAATTATATATTCCGCTTCCCAGATCCAGAATGAATTGACCCTCCTCAGAGGGGAATGTATAGCGATGCACACCAACACGCTGAGTAGCTGTCAGTTCCGCTTTTATACCATAGTCGTCCAGCACCACCTCGTAATAACCGGCCGTCGACTTCTCGGTAGAATGCGAGAATCGCGAGCGATAACCCTCATCCGGACGGTCAGCCGTACCTGGATTCGTACGAATACGTCCAGAGGTAGGCATAATCAGAATGTCGCCCAAGTCGGAATGGCCCGTTCCACTCAAGTGGGTATGGCTGAAACCGACAATCGTCGGATCGTGATACTGATATCCAGCACAGTATTCATAGACCTTTGTCTGATACTTTCCATCAACATTGTGAGGTATTGTATCCGTTTCGGGACTCAGTTGAACAATGCCAAACGGAGCGCATGCACCAGGAAAAGTATGACCCATGCCATTTGTACCGATAATCGGATTTACATACTGAAGAACTGAGGATTGAGCCAAGCTCAACATCGGAAAAACACTGCAGAGTAAAAGGAATCGAGACTTGCGCATAAAAAAGACTGAATTAAAATAATAAAGACAACAAAACGATAAGAAAGAGAAAAACCGAAAAGGCAGAATAGAAAAGACTCCACCTCTCCGGTTTATATCCGACTAACAATAAAGTTCAGACAACAGATAATTACTGCACCTTAGCTTTTTTTCTTTGCAGATGGCTTTTCTCCAGCAATAATGCCACCCTCGGCCACAGCATTAACAAAATCTTTGCTGGGCTTGAAATATGGAATATCGTGGGCCTCTACAATGATAGTCGTATTTTGAGAGATATTACGTGCAGTCTTTTGGGCACGGCGCTTTAACGTCCAAGTACCCCATCCACGCAAATACACATTCGTTCTACCCACCAATGATTCTTTAATGGTAGCAATAAGACCATCCAAAGCAGCCATAACAGTTGGCTGATCAATTCCTGTTTTCTGGCAAACAGCTCTCACAAGTTCAATCTTAGTCATATTTTTATATGGTTTTAGTCATTTATTTCAAAAAAACGACACAAAGATACACAAAGATTCTTCTTTAACCAAATATATTCATGCAGAAAATTAACGGAATGTGAGTTTTTTTAAATTATACCTTATTAATATATATCAAAACAAACACTTTACAGATAAAAAAAAGACATGCAAAACTTGCATGTCAATAAAGAGCGATAGACGGGACTCGAACCCGCGACCCTCGGCTTGGGAAGCCAATGCTCTACCAACTGAGCCACTATCGCATTCAATTCCGGCACAAAAGTACAGCTTTTATTTCATTTTTCCAAAAAAAGACCTTTTTTTTACAAAGTTTAACAAGTATTTGCTTGTGAATATACCTAAAAGTAATTATCTTTGCACTTGAAACATTAATGTTGATAGTTGAAAACAATTAATCTTACAAAAAATTATGAAGAAGAAGTTCATCTGCGCCGTTTGTGGATATATCTACGAAGGCGATGCTGCACCCGAGAAGTGCCCCATCTGTAAAGCTCCAGCCAGCAAATTCTCTGAACTGAAGGATGAAGGAGAAGTCACCTATGCCACCGTTCACAAGATTGGCGATGGTAAGCCAGAAGGTGTCAGCGAAGAAATGATTAATGACTTGCGTGCTCACTTCAATGGTGAATGCGGCGAAGTTGGCATGTACTTGGCAATGGCTCGCCAAGCTGACCGTGAGGGTTATTCTGAGATAGCAGAAGCATTTAAGCGCTATGCCTTTGAAGAAGCTGATCATGCCAGCCGCTTTGCAGAACTGCTTGGCGAATGTGTATGGGATACGAAGACCAACCTTGAAAAACGCGCTGCTGCAGAGGCTGGTGCATGCGAAGATAAGTTCCGCATAGCCAAGAATGCAAAGGCTGCCGGCTTTGATGCTATCCACGACACGGTTCATGAGATGGCTAAGGACGAAGCTCGCCACGGTGCCGGGTTCGCAGGGTTGCTGAAGCGCTACTTTGGCAAATGATGGTGATTATAGAAAATTGTCCATTATATTAAACAAGAAGAGCCAGCTGTTGAGTTGGCTCTTCTTATGTTTATTATTCAATCCGCTATTTGAAACGATTATCCGAAAAACATTACTATCTGTTTTTACGTCTCATCAACGGATCGCCTTGCGCTGCATTTGCTGATATCGAATCTCCCTCCGGAACCATCTCCACAATCTCCCCCTCGTTGCAAATAACAAGGGTTTGCTGCGTGGTTCGGGCACGCTCCCATAGACGTTTCTGAGCCAGTCGGATGCCCTCGTCGATGCGACGCTGCATCTCCAGTATCTCTTTCTCACTCATGGCTCTCGCCCTCCTCCGGCGTTCCATACTTTCCCTTCATGGCTTCAAAGCGTTCGGGCTCCAGTATGGTTATCTTATCTCCGTTCCATCCACAAGCCAACTTCGTAGCGGGGCAGGAACTGTTGTCATATAGCGTCCAGTAATCGACCACCGGAATGTAGAGGCGGAAGAGGTTCTCCAATCCCGCCTGATAGCGACGGTTGATGACGTCTATGGGAATATCGTGTCCGCCCATGCTGACCCGCTTAGCCACTCGACGCACGGCTTGCTCGGGCGTGCTGAGCGAGAAGAAGAGCAGGGTGACGAAATAGCCGCGGCGCTTGGCTTGCTGAATGAGTTTGACATAAGAACGAGTGGCCAAAGTGGTCTCAAAGGCAAACGTCTCGCCCTCCTTGAGCAGGTAGATGATGCGGTCGATCATCAGACGGCCTGCCTGAAGAGCCACACCCTCGGGATTGAAGGGGGAAAGGCCAGCCGCTATCTCATCGGCATTAACGAACTCGCGGCACTTCAGCATCTCGGGGAGCACGGTGAAGCTGGCAGTGGTCTTGCCCGCGCCGTTGCACCCCGCGATGATGTATAGGTTCATTTTCTTCTGTTCCATTCTATTCTCGTTTTCTTTCTACTTCTTCTATTTCTATATGGTAATTCCCTTCTGACGCATTTCCAGGGAACTTTACTTGCCCTTCAGCAGGTCGGGACGGAGTCGTCGGGTTCGCTCCATGCTCTGCTCCAGCTCCCATTCCTTTATCTTGGCATCGTGGCCGGAGAGCAGGATGTCCGGCACGCGCCAACCGCGGTATTCAGCAGGACGGGTATAAACGGGAGCCGCCAGCAGATTGTCCTGGAAGGAATCGGAGAGTGCGCTCTGCTCGTCGCCAATCGCCCCCGGGATGATGCGCACGATGGCATCGGTCATCACCGCTGCTGCCAGTTCGCCACCCGTGAGCACATAGTCGCCGATGGACACCTCCTTCGTAATCAAGTGCTCACGTATGCGATAGTCGATACCCTTATAGTGGCCGCAGAGGATAATCAGGTTCTCGGCCAAGCTGAGGCTGTTAGCCATCGGCTGAGAGAACTGCTCGCCGTCGGGGCTTGTGAAGATAACCTCGTCGTAGTGACGCTCGGACGTCAGCTTGCTGATGCAGCGGTCGATAGGTTCGCATTGCATTACCATACCTGCAAAGCCTCCGAAGGGATAGTCGTCCACGCGACGCCAGCGGTTCGTGCTGTAATCGCGCAGATTGTGGACGTGTATTTCCACCAATCCTTTCTTCTGTGCCCTGCCGACAATGCTTTCTCGGGTGAAGTTCTCCAGCAGCTCGGGCAGCACGGTAATGATGTCTATTCGCATATCCCAATGATGTCCGTTACGCTCCGGAATCCATGACGTTCCAGATATTCGTCTATGCCGCGAGCCACCTTGACGCTGACAGCAGGGTCGATGAAGTTGGCTGTACCTATCTCGATGGAGGAAGCGCCTGCAAGCAGGAACTCAATGGCATCCGTGGCCGACGAGATGCCGCCCAAACCAATGACGGGAATCTGAACGGCGTGAGCTACCTGCCATACCATGCGCAGGGCAACAGGCTTCACGCAAGGGCCGCTGAGGCCGCCCGTACCGATGCTGAGCACGCGGCAACGGCGTTCGGCATCGATGGCCATTCCCATCAGGGTATTGATGAGACTTACGGCATCGGCACCCTCATCCTGTACGGCCAGCGCGATATCGGTTATGCTTGTTACGTTGGGGCTCAGCTTCACGATGAGCGTCTTCTTGTATGCCTTGCGTACGGCCCTAACCACACTGGCAGCGCCCTCTGTGGTCGTTCCGAAGGCCATTCCGCCGTGCTTCACGTTGGGGCAGGAGATATTGAGTTCGATGGCCGGAATGCACTCGAGCGCATCGATACGACGGGCACACTCGGCATAGTCCTCGGGCGAGTTGCCCGACACGTTGACTATCACATTGGTGCCCAGGTCCTTGACGCGCGGATAGATATGCTCGCAGAAATAATCCACACCTCGGTTCTGAAGCCCTACGCAGTTGAGCATCCCCTGAGCCGTCTCTGCCATACGCGGGTAGGGATTGCCCTGACGCGGGTTCAGGGTGGTACCCTTGACGATGACTGCACCAATGTCCGCCAGGTTCACGAAGTCCTGAAACTCCAAGCCGTAGCCGAATGTGCCGCTGGCCGTCATCACGGGATTGCTGAGTTGAAGCCCAGCGATATTCACTCTCAGATCTGCCATTTCAGTTGTTCTATGTTAAACACAGGCCCTTCCGTGCAGACGCAGACGTGACCGTCCGTCGTGTCCTCCACACAGCAAAGGCAGGCGCCAAGCCCGCAAGCCATCATATTCTCAAGACTCACTTCGCAGGGTATCCCCGCCGATTTGGCATAGCGCCCCACAGCCACCATCATAGGCTTAGGGCCGCAAACGGCAATGCGGGTGAACTGCTCTTGCTGAAGGAGGCTATGCTGAGTGGCAAAGCCCTGCTCACCCTCTGTTCCGTCCTCGGTAGTGACGAACAGACGCCCCTGTGCGCGGTATTCCTGCGCCTGGATGATGTCTGAAGCCGTGCGGAATCCCAGCAGGAACGTCGGTTCGAAACCCTTTTCGCGCAAGCAACGCCCCATGTAGAGGAGGGGAGCCACCCCTACCCCGCCCCCGACGAGCAGTATGCGTTCGCCGGGCATCTGAGGCATCGTGAAACCGTGTCCCAGGGGCAGCACGGCATTCAGCACGTCGCCCGCCTTCTTTCCGGTCAAGCAGAGCGTACCGTCTCCAATAGCCTGAACAAGGAACCATACTTCGTTCTTCTGGCGGTCAACGTTATGTATGCTGATGGGGCGGCGCAGGAAGGTAGAAGCACTTCCATCCACACGCAGCTGGGCAAACTGACCGGGCAGCATGGGAGGCAAGGGAGCCTCCGGACGGGTGGCTCGCAGCAGATAGTATCGTTCGCTGAGACGTTCGACGCCTGTGAGCCGTAGGTCTAAAATATACTTTTCAGGCATTATTAAATAATGTATATTACCTCAACTTGAGGGCAAAAGTAGTGTAAATTCGCCAAAGCACCAAATTTTGAAGCCGTTAAAATAAAGAAAAGCACCTATTCCCCAGTTAAAAGGAGTAGAAAACATGGGGAAGGTACCTTTCTTTTATTATTTTGCAAAACTGCAGAGCGATTTTACAGGGGGCGCGCCCGAAATCCTTCATGCCTGTTTCCCGTTGTGCCGGGAGGCAGCATGATGAACCCCATCTGGTGCTCGGTACTCTGCACCCGCTGATGAGCTGGTGGTGGAGCCTGTCCGCAGCTGGTGCCGCCCAATCCGGTAGCTCCCACATCGAGGTGGAGCCAGTTGGCGGTCGGCTCTGGCAATTCGGTGGGATGCGGAGCCATGGTGAGCTGCATATCGCTCCAGGGAAGGACACTTGTGCTGAGCGGAGCACCGGTGGTCATGAAGCAGAGGCCGCTGTTGTCGGCATCGGTTAGCGAGAGCCAGCGTACGTCCTCGCGGTTGCCCATGTCCTGGGGTTTCGGGAAGGCGATGAACTGCTCCTTCACACTACTTGAATAGCGGCCAAGGAAAGCGCCCGACTGACGGTCGGCGTAGTTGTTCTGAGGACCTCGGCCGTAATAGGTGAGACGGTCGAATCTGAGGGGTAGCTGCATGAGGTAACCGAGGCGGGGCAGATTGACATCGGCCTTTGAGGCGGATATGCTGCTCTGCAGTTGTACGGCGCCGTCGGGGAAGATGGTGTATGCGAGGTCAGTAGTAAAGGAGAAGTCGGATTCCGTCATCGGACGTTCCTCCTTGATGCTATAGCGGCCACTGGCACCGCCCTGAATCTGCCCAACGGACTTACCCTGGGAACGGACTTTGTAGGTCAGTACGATGCGTCCGTCCTGCATTTCGCGGTAGTCGGTCAGCGTGGCGCGATGCTCGAGGTTGTGCAAGCCGTTCTGATACCACGAGCCATAGAACCAGTTGTCGTTATCGACGGGAGCACGCAGGGCATCGAGGCGCGGCCCTCCACCCTGGGCGATATACGTATGGCCGTCATGGATGTATTCGCTTATGATACCCGTGGCATTGTTTATCGAGACGGAGAAGCCCTGGCCCTTATGCACGAACTGGGTTTTCTGTCCGATTGCAGTCAACTCATCAGCACGCCGCTGAGCTTCCTTCTTCGAGAGCTTGGGCTTCTCGGGCAAGTCGGTCACAGCATTACGGTTTCCGGCCATGCGACGCCATCCGTCTGTAATGACGACCTCGGAGGACATCTGCACGTAGCCCTTCCCCACCCAGGGCTGGTCTTCCTTCTGGCGGAACTCCACCTGCGCCGTCCAGGTGGCGGAGGGATCGAGCTTTGCATAGTCGTAGGGCAGACGGACGCTGACACGCTGATGGGGTGCTACTGCGGGCAGAGAGAGCTCTCCCTGGCTCTCCGTCTCTCCATCGCGCAGAAGACGATAGCGGACGCTGAAGTCAGAGAGGTCGCGGAAGTAGCGGCGGTTCTGCACCTCCAGAAGGCCCTGAAGCGTATCCTTCAGCACCACGTCCACATCCTGATAGACGTGCTTGATTTCCCAGTACTGGGGCTTAGGCGTGAGGTCGGGCAGCATGATGCCGTTCATGCAGAACATACCGTCGTTGGGCAGGTCGCCGAAATCGCCTCCGTAGTTCATACGGCCGCGTGCCCAGATGGCCTGGTCAACCCAATCCCATACGGCACCGCCGCAGAAGAAGTTGGTGGATTCCACACCCGCCCAGAGGTCGGAGATGCCACCGCAGGCATTGCCCATCGAGTGGGCGTACTCCGAGATGTGGAAGGGATACTTCACGTCGCCCTTTCCTGTAGCCACATACTTCACCCAGTCGATGCTGGGATACTGGTTGGAACCCATATCGACGATGTCGTTGTTTCGCTCGTACTGAACGGGGCGCGAAGTGTCGAATGCCTTGATGGCTGCGTAAGCCGCCTTGAAGTTGTCGCCAGGGCCTCCCTCGTTGCCAAGACTCCAGATGACGATTGAGGACGCGTTCACAAATGCGCGAACCATTTCCATGTTGCGAGCCACGTGAGCAGCACGCCACTCGACGGGGTGAGAGAGGGATTCCTTGCCGTAGTAGTACTCGTGGCTCTCCACGTTGGCCTCGGCCTCCAGGTAGATGCCGTAGCGGTCGCAGAGGTAGTACCAAAGCGGGTCGTTGGCGTAGTGCGAGGTGCGCACATGATTGATGTTGCCCTGCTTCATCAGGAATATCTCGCGCTTCATCTGCTCGGGCGTGACGGCATGCCCCGTCCAGGGGTTCGTCTCGTGTCGGTTCACACCCTTCAGCTTCACCGTACGGTTGTTGATGTAGAAGTAGCGCCCGGCCAACCCGAACTCATCATCCTGTGCCGCCGTGTCGTGGATATCCACTCTACGGACGCCCATGTAGGTCGAACGGACGTCGAGCACACGGCCTTTCTTGTCCTTCAGGGTGGCCGTGAGGACGTAGCGATAGGGTGCCTCGGAGGACCAGGGACGGGCACCGTATAGATTTATCTCGGTAGCAGGCAGCTGCAGCACCGAGCCGCCCTGCAACATACAAGGAGCCGTCTTCTGGCTGGCATCAGGAGTGCCCACAGAGGGCTTTGAGTCTGTATCGAGGGCACCGGGAGCCAGCTCGTCGGTATAGAGTTTCAGAGGATAGAGGTTATACTCGAGGCTCAGATTCTTGCCAACCTTCTTGCCATGATTACGCAGTTCTGCCTCTACGGCCAGAGTTGCATCGGACACTTCGTCGAAGCCGTTTCCCTGGAGCTGAGTGGTGCGAACAACAAGGTCACTGATTTCCACCTCGGGCACCGAAGTGAGGTATGTACTGCGGATGATGCCGGGCAGGCGGAACATATCCTGTGCCTCCAGGAAACTGCCGTCGCTGTTGCGATACACCTCTACGGCCGCCACCTGCTCGGCCTTCTTCGGGTCGATGAAGCGGGTGATGTTGAAGCTGGCCGTATTGCGGGAGTTCTTGGAGAAGCCCACGTAATGGCCGTTTATCCACAGGTAGAAGAAGGAATCCACACCGTCGAAGTTGATCAGAATCTGCCGACCGTTCCAATCGTCCGGCAAGGTGAATGTGCGCAGGTAGCTGCCCACTTCGTTCCGATACGCCATTGTTGTCCACTGTTTGTTCCTGGGTTCGCGCATCACACCGCCCCGCCAGTCATCCACAGCCACCTGATGCTCGAAGATGACCTTCTGATTCACGTAGATGGGCAACCCATACTTCAATGAGCCGTCCCTTTGAATGCCCTGCACGTTCCAGCAGCCGGGAACCTTGATGTCATCCCACCGGGAGGCGTCGAAACCTGGCTCATAGAACGTTACGGGACGCTCCTCGGGCATACGGCACCAGTGGAACTTCCACGTACCGTCCAGGCTTTGCCAGTAGGCACCTCGTTCGGGCAACACGCCGCGAGCCGTCTGTTCCGTAGGAAAATGGAAGCCCCACGCGCGCGGTTGTTCCTTATTTAATGACAGGTCTTCGGGCGACTGCCATTCCTTGCCGGTAGGCGACTGGGGGTCATCGGCATAGGCAAAACCCTGAAGGGCTGTATTCTGAGCCGAAGCAAGAAGCACCGTAAAGAGTGCAGAAAGGGTAGAAAATAGGCGTTTCATAGTTGGATTTCATCAATTTATTATGTTTGCGGGTACAAAAATACGAATAAGCGAGCGATTTTCCAAATCTATTTGAGAAAATCAGAGCGAAAGTATTTTCGACGATAGTCAAAGATACGAATAAGCGAGCGATTTTCCAAATCTATTTGAGAAAATCAGAGCGAGAGTATTTCAGGCAGAAAAAGTTTCGTAGGTTCCATCGTCGAAAAAGACGCGGATTTCGGTGATTTTACGCTGCGGTTTGTCAACATATTTTATCGTTTCACGCATGAGGGGCATTGTAGGGTGCACCGAAGTCGGAGGAGAAACGGTTTCCTGAGAAGGCACATCGGCAAACAAATCGGTAGCGGGAACGGCTTCCTTGGTCACCTGGGGGTCGGCAACCACATGCTCGCTGACTGTCTCGCCGGCATACATGTCACCCTCACCGAACATGAGCCAGGGGATGCTCACCTCCGGAAAGCGTTCGTGGATGTTACTAACGATGTTCGTCGTAGGTCGTGTACGTCCGGTAAAAATACTTGACAAAGTTGCTTCACCCACACACAGCTCGTTGGCGAACTGTTTCTGGCTCATGCCCTGCTGTTTCATCAGCTGATAGATGCGATCCTTCATATTCCAATCCTTTTCTGTGGGGTACAACCCCAAATTTGGTTTTCGTTTGCGTTTACAAAAGTACACAATTCGATTTGAACTTGCAAATTTTTGGAATCAAAATTCAAATTAAGGATTGAAAATCGCATGAAGGGCCGGGATTTAGAGCTGCGAATGCATAATTTCAAGCCAGAAACGCCAGCTGTTTTGAATTGCATATAATAGGGACAAATATACATAAAGTGTTTTTATCTGTAAATTATCATAATTATCTGATTTAAAACGATATAAACATCATCAAATAAGTAAAAACGACCTGTTTTTGACACGGTAGCTCCATTTTTCCAAATTATTTACATTACACTATGATTTATTATTCATATAAACAATATTATTTATTGATTTTCAATCATTTATACATAAAAAATGCAAATATTGCGTTTATGCATTTGTAAATTCAAATGAGGTTATTTGCATTTACGAATATACATTTCTGAAACGAGAATGACTTATGCGGTGTTTCCGCCGGTTTGCATTTCGGAACTCGGAACGCCACGGCACGTTGCGATTTCAAAATTCGCATTTGCAAATCAAAATGATAAGAAATGTTAACTCGGGCAAAATGGGGCTGAAAATGCGCTGAGAATGAAATCCCTGCGTTTTTATCGACGAATGTACGGGAAGAGATTTTTCACGCGATTCTCAGAGGGCAGGAAGATTGCCTAACTCGCTAAAACACAGAGAAAAGAGGACATTTTTCGGTGTATGCGGAAAGTGAAATTCTACGAGAAAAGAGGATATAAAATCAGTGCAAAATGAAGAAAATAAGCTCCTGAAGCAGCTCTCCGGGAGGTGTTTTACAGCCTCCTACCCCCTTGGATGCCCCGTCAATTTTGCGTATTTCAGACAAAATCTGCATGACTTTCACGCCTGAGTAATTCCTGAGGGCGGGAATAACGTCGCGTCGGACAGCCCATTCTGGCTTGCCCAGCCACTCGGCTATTCCACTCTCGTTTTTCTGAGGTGCGTAAAATGCCTGCATTACATCGGAAAAAAATGTAAAGATTCCGGAAAGTGTTACGGGCAGTGCAAAACTGCGCGGATTGCCCTGATAGTACTTCACGATTTGGGCGGCCTTGAGGATGTTGCGCTGAGCCAGTGCCGTCTGCAACTCGAAGTTGTTGTATTCCTTGCTCACGCCCGTCAGTTCCTCCACCATCGTGGGAGTGATGCGTGTCTGTCCCTGCGGCAGCGCAAGCAGCAGTTTGTCCATTTCGGCCGAGAGGCGGCTCAGGTCGGCTCCCACGTGGTCGGCCAGCATCTGCACGGCCTGTGACTCTATCTCGGCCCTACCCCGCCGCACGTAGCCGGTGATGAAGGCGGGCAGCTGGCTCTCGTACAGCCGTCGGCTCTCGTAGATTACGCCCACCTGCTGAATGGCCTTTGCCGCGGCCTTGCGCTTGTCAAGCGTGCCGTTCTTGTGGCATAGGATGAGCACGGTGGAGGGCGTCAGGTGCAGGGCGTACTGCTCCAAGCCGTCGAGCGAGCGGATGGCCTGTGCCTCGCGCACCAGCACGACGCGCCTCTCGGCCATCATGGGATAGGCCCGTGCAAGCTCGATAACCTGGTTCAGCGTGACGTCTGCGCCATAGACGATGTCCAGGTTGAAGTCTTTCTCGTCGGGTTTCAGCACGGCATCCACGATGAAGTCGCTTACCTTATCTATATAATAAGGCTCATCGCCCATCAGGTAGTAGATAGGCGCAATTTTGCCGGCGCGCACGTCGCGCACGATGTCTTCGTGTGTGATACCCTTCTGTACAGCCATTTCAGTAGTCGAACTTCAGGTGTTTCACGGTTTTCTTCTGCTGCTTGATCATCTCCAGGGCCTGAATGCCTATGCGCACGTGGTCGTACACGTAGTTCCTGGTCACCTCGTTGTCACTCTCGCTGGTCTTCACGCCGTCGGGCGTCATGGGGTTGTCGCTCACGAGCAGGAGGGCGCCGATGGGGATGTGGTTGGCAAAGCCGCAGGTGAAGAGCGTGGCCGTTTCCATGTCCACGGCCATGGCACGCGTGGTGCGCAGGTAGTCCTTGAAGCGGTCGTCATACTCCCAAACGCGGCGGTTGGTGGTATAGACGGTGCCCGTCCAGTAGTCGTAGCCGAGGTCGCGCACGGTGCTCGAGACGGCTCTCTGCAGCATGAAGGCAGGCAGGGCGGGCACCTCGGGCGGGTAGTAGTCGTTGCTGGTTCCCTCGCCCCGTATGCCTGCGATGGGCAGGATGAGGTCGCCCCTCTGCGTCTTCGGGAGTATGCCGCCGCACTTGCCCAGGAACAGGCAGGCCTTGGGCATTATGGCGCTGAGCAGGTCCATGATGATGGCTGCGTTGGGGCTGCCCATGCCGAAGTTGATGATGGTGATGCCGTCGGCCGTCGCACAGCGCATATTGGCGTTGTAGTCGGGCTTCTCCACGCCGAACTCCTCGCAGAAGAGGTCCACGTAGTTGTTGAAGTTAGTCAGCAGGACGTATCTCCCGAACTCGTCGAGGGCCTTTTTCGTGTAGCGAGGCAACCAATTTTCGACAATTTCTTGCTTAGTCTTCATAATTTTTGTACTTTTGTGGTGCAAATATAGCAAAACTTTTGAAATCAAAGGGCGGTAAAGCCAAAAATGTCGCCTTTTATAGAAGAAAGACAGTTTTTTTCCAGTTATGCAGGCACTGAACCTACCCAAAACCGACCTGAAAATCGTCCGAAAGGGGGAGCGGCTGATGGTTTTCGACGCGCTGAGGCACCGCTATGTGACCCTGACGCCGGAGGAATGGGTGCGCCAGCACTTTGTACGCTTCCTGCAGGAGTGGAGGCAGTTCCCCGCCGGCGTGATAGCCAACGAGGTGACGGTGGAGCTGAACGGCATGCGCAAGCGGTGCGACACCCTCGTCTATGGCCGCCACGCAGAGCCGCTGATGATCGTAGAGTACAAGGCGCCGACGGTGGAAATATCGCAGCAGGTGTTCGACCAGATCTGCCGCTACAACATGCGCCTGCGGGTGAACTGGCTGGTTGTAAGCAACGGATTGCATCATTATTGCTGCCGCATCGACTACGACCGGATGAGCTACACCTTCCTGCCCGAAGTGCCCTGCTACGGGGAACTGGAGCAGGAACCGATTCCGACAAATGACTAACCCCGGAAGGGGAAAAATCAGGTGAAAAAGTCAAACTTTTCCAGTAAAAAGTCCATAAACCAGGGGTGGAGGACAACAAAAATCAGGAAAAAGCAGCCAAACTGATCAGAAAAAAGGGACAACAAAACAGGAAAGCAGACAACCTGATCGGAGAGATAAGTCTCCGGAACATGGAGCCTGCATGGGAGAAAGTAGCCGGGCTGAAATTTCAGCCGGGGTCCTACAAAGACACAAACGGGCAGCTCCGACCCAACAGAATCAGTATAGACAAAACTGCAGCAAATCAAGGCTCAGAGCGGGATTCAACGCGATACAGGGGGGGCAATTTTCAGATGCGTGTGTCATTAAGGTCATCGGTCATGAGTGTCATTAAGGATTTTGGATTGGGAAGGGGATTTCCGGCTCATAATATATATAAATAAATAAATTTATTTATATATATTATGCGGACTTTCGCGTTCGATTTTGCTTAATGACACTCATGACACATGACACTCATGACACACATGACCATAATGCACCCTGACCATAATGCACTCCTGACCATAATGCACCCTAATGATCACGTTCCCGGAGAGACGCGCATGGAAACGCCCCCACCCCGGAACGCCCTGAGCGCAGTTGTGTCACGAGTGTCATGTGTCATGAGTGTCATTAAGGTTTTTCCATAGAGGCCGGACGCGTAGTCCGAACCACTGCCCTGAATCGAGGCAGCGGTTTTGTCCTCGCTATCTACGTGGGTTGCCAGTGCATTTTGTGGCTTAGCAGGGGGGCAGAGGCAAACTGCGGCCGTGCAAAAATTTTTTTTGCCCGAGTATTCGTGAACCGCAATCTGGATGTCGTACCTTTGTACTCGAAAACTAGATGCAGTGGCATCTAGTTGCACGGTCTTTGACTTACTGCTACACAAAGAGAGCTGAATTGCGCCTCCAAGGTGTAAAAAGTTGCGCAACCCGGGAATAAAAATTGCGCAACCCGCCTCGCGTAAAACAGCAAGGTTCTCCGCCCCTCGGAGAAAGGATGAAAGCGCCGCTCTATTTACTTCGTACGGGTGAGCTTGAACGGTGTTTTCGCGTCCATCCTTCCGCTCAGATACTTGCCGTCGTCGCTGAGCGTCAGGGTGTCCCTGTCCTTGCCGTCGATGGAGATGATGAGGTTTCCCTGGCGCACGTAGGAGTATTTCTCGGCCGGCATGATGGCCAGGGCAGCCTTCATGAGCTTACGCTTCGCCCAGGGCACGCCTGCCGCCTTGAGCACCTCGTCGTCCACTTTCATGTCCGCCTTCATGACCATTTCCGTCTCCGACTTGAATTCGACCGTGATGGCAGTGGATACACCTTTCTTCACCGCCTCGACCATCTTCTGGCCCTTCTCTATCTCCTTGTCCACCTGAGCCTTCTCCTCTGCGGTGAGCTTGCGCCCCTTCTTCTGCTCTGCGGCCCGAATTGTGGAGTCTCTCGCGTGGATAAGCCGCTCCTGAGCGTCCTCGCCCAGCGCGTCGTTGAGCACCTTCTCCATCACGTTCTTGTTGTAATAAACTCGCCCTACCAGGCTTTGCTGCGCTCCGGCTCCAGTTGCAGCGGAGAGCATGAGCAAAAGGAATAGTCTTCTCATTGTTTTCATATTCTCATTCGGTTTATTCTGTGATTTGATTATGTCTTCGGATGGCCTCAGTAGTCGGAGGGTTCGACGGCGTCGGCAGGAATGTCGCGGGGTTCGGCCTTGTCTCCCATCCAACGGTCGCTCCGGAACCGGAGGAGGAAGATGAAGCCGCGGAAGCAGAGCTCGACGGCCATGGCGATCCAGACGCCGTTGAGCCCCATCGAGGCAGCCAGGAGGCTCGCCAGCGTGATGCGGACGGCCCAGATGCTGAACAGGTTCATCGAGCAGGGCACCAGCGTGTCGCCGGCGCCGATGAAGATGCCGTAGGCGACCAGGCTTGCGGCGAACATGGGTTCGGCAAACGCTTCGATGCGGAGGCACTGGACGGTGAGCTGCCGAACCGTCTCGTCGGGCGTCATCAGGCTCATCAGCGCGGGAGCACTGACGTACATCACAATGCCCATGACCGTCATGATGACGATTCCCATCATCAGCGTGATGCGGCCGAAGCTGCGGGCAAGGCGGCTCCGGCGCGCTCCAAGGCTCTGCCCCACGAGCGTGGTGGCTGCATCGGAGATGCCGTATCCGGGCATGTAACACAGGCTCTCGACCGTAATACCAAACGAGTTTGCCGCGATGGCGACGGTGCCCAGGGGCGCGACGATGACGGTGCTGACGATCTGGGCGGCGCACATGATGAAGTGCTCGACGCCCATCGGCAGGGACAGCTTGACGGCCCTGCGCAGGGTATCGACGGTGGGGAGGAAGGAGCCTCTGTCCTGGAACAGGTTCAGTTCGGGCGAGCGGACGCAGGCGAACCAGCACATGGACAGCGAGCAGACGATGTATGCGACGGCGGTGCCCAGGACGGCGCCCAGTACGCCGAGGCCCGCGCCCGGGATGGTGAAGCCGTGCCACTGTCGCGTGGGGAAGATGAGCAGGAAGTTGAAGAGGACGTCGAGGCCGCACATGAGCATGTTCAGGAGGCTGGGGATGTGTGTGTTACCGCTGCTTCGCAGCATGCCGCCCGTGAGCGAGTTAAGCTGCGAGAAGGGCAGGCAGAGGCTGAAGACGAGGAAGTAGAGCGACGAGTCGCGCCACAGTGCCTCTTCTCCGCCGAGCCAGCGCGGCAGACGGCTGCTGATGAGCGCCCCGATGACGGCCAGCACCACGGCGAACGAGATGCACGCCAGGAAGCTCTGGCGCATGACGCGGCGCGCCTCGGCCCACTCCCCTGCCCCGATTCGGTGCGCCACCTGCACGTAGAAGCCTGTGCTGGCGGAGTGCGTGAGGCCGCCGAAGAGCCATATCGTCGTGCTCACCAGCCCGATGGCCGCGCTGGCATGAGCGCCCAGGCTTCCCACCATACTCGCGTCGATGTACTCCATGAGTATGTAGCTCGCCTGCGCCAGCATGGACGGCACGCTCAGTATGGCCGCCAGGCTGAGCTGTTGACGGCCGCTGAGGCGGTCATGTTCGCGGATGCGCTGCAGTAGTATGTCCTTTTCGCGGAGGAATCTCATGAGGGGTTTGCGGGGTTGACTGATGCTGAGGGGCTGTCTGAGTTGATCGGACGGTTCGGAAGATTCGGAGTATTCGGAGGGCTCTGAATTGATCGGGCGGTGCTGAATATTCTGAGTTTTCGGAGTACTCTGGATTAAGCGGGCGGTGCGGCGTTCTCGTTGACGAAGCGGGCGAGGCGGCGGAGTCCCTCCAGCAGTCGCGATCGCTGTGTCGCCAGGTTGACGCGGATGTAGCCCTCGCCGTCGGCGCCGTACATCGTGCCGGGGGAGAAGCGGACGCCGCAGTCGTGCCGTATCTGCTCGCAGAACTGTTCGCTCGTGAGGCCCACGGCCGAGATGTCCACCCACATGAGGTAGGTCGCCTCCAGCCGGCACACGCGCAGCAGGGGCGCCTCCGCCTCGATGAGGGTGCGCGCCGCGCGGTAGTTCTCCCAGATGTAGCTCACCAGCTCGTCGAGCCACTCCTCCCCGCCGTTGTAGGCGGCTTCGGTGGCGAGCAGGCCGAGCGGCCCTATGTCGCACACTTCATGGATGTTTACGCCCCGGTCGATGCGGTGGCGCAGTGTCTCGTCGGGCACGATCACCTCGGAGCATTGAAGGCCGGCGACGTTGAAACACTTACTGGCGCTCGTACAAATGCAACAGTTCGCGGTATAGGGCTCTCCGAGGGCGGCGTAGGGGAAGAAGCAGCTGCCCGGCATCGCCAGTTCGCAGTGGATCTCGTCGACGAGGAGGAAGACGTGGTGGCGCAGGCAGATGTCGCCCACCCGCTGCAGTTCCTCGCGCGTCCACATGCGGCCGCACGGGTTGTGCGGCGAGCAGAGCATCATCACGGTGACGTCGGGCTTTGCGGCGCGGCGCTCCAGGTCGTCGAAGTCGATGACGAAGGTGTCGCCCTGACGGCGGAGCGCGCATTCCTCCGTGCGGCAACCCATGTTGCGCACGCTGCTGAAGAAGCAGTTGTAGACGGGCGTCAGCAGTATCACGCCCTCGCTGGGATGCGTCATGGCGCGCAGCACTGCGCTGAGGGCGGGCACCACGCCGGGCACGAGTATCATCCAGTCGCGCCGGTACTCCACGCGGTGCCGACGGCGGTGCCAGGCGATGACGCTCTCGTAGAAACTGTCCGACGGCGTGGCATATCCGAACACGCCGTGGTCGATGCGCCGCTGTAGCGCCTCGATGATGGACGGGGCGGCCTCGAAGTCCATATCGGCCACCCAGAGGGGATAGTCAACGTCCGGGTTCTCGTCCCACTTCACCGACGAGGTGCCCCTGCGGTCGACTATCCTGTCAAAGTCAAATTTCATGCTCAGTGTATTTTTGTAGTTTACGGTTTGTCTTTGTTGATGGCTCCGGAAGCTCCGGAAAAGGCCCTTCGGCCGATCCGGAAAATCCGGGAAAGCCGATCCGGTTTAATCTCTCCGGAAGCTCCGGAAAAGGCCCTCCGGCCGCTCCGGAAAATCCGGGAAAGCCGCGCGGGTTCCGCCTCAGGTGCGGTTCCGGACGACTATCCGGCAGTTTGCCGGGGCCTTCTGGTTCCGGTCGATGATGATTTCGCCTACGCTGTCCGCCTCGATGCTTCCGGCCGTGGGGTTCTTTATGCTGTGGACGTGTCCGCGGATGGTGGCCCGCAGCGTGCTGTACTCGAAACACAGGTTGCAGTCGGCGCCGAGAGTGCAGTCCTCCATCACCAGGTTCTGGCAGTAGCATAGCGGCTGCTCGCCCGTGATGTGGCAGCGCACGAGGCGGAGGTTGCGGCTGTACCATGCCAGGTACTCGCCGTTGATTTCGCTGTCGTAGATCGTCACGTCCTGCGATTCCCACAGGGCGTCCTTGGAGTTGAGGATCGCATTGCGCACCACCACGTTCCGACTGTACTGGAAGGAGTAGTTGCCGTCCTGACGGTAGTCGCTGATGCGCACGTTGTGCGTATGCATGCCCAGGTAGTCGGCCCCCTCGATGCGACTGTCGCGGATGTCCACGTCGCTGCAGTCCCACAGCGTCTCCTGCGCGTTCGTGAAGACGCAGTTCTGCAGGCGCAGCCCCGTCATGCGGCGGAACATCTTGGGGGCTTCGACGCGGCAATTGGTGAGTTCGCCGTCGGAGCAGTACCACATCGACGAGCGCGCGCTCTCGCGGAAGAGGCAGTCGTTCGCCCGAAAGCCTCGGCACTCCCAGAAGACGTACTTTCCCTCGAAGGTGCACTGCTCGGCCTCGATGTTGCCCGACTCCTTGATGGAGGACTCGCCGGGGTGGATGACGACGCGCTCCAGTCTGGCGTCGTGCAGACCGTAGAGTGGACGTTCGCCGCCGTACTCCGCGTCTTTTATCAGTTTCCTCATGTCGTTTTTCTTTTTACCCTAATATATAAATATAATGTACGCGCGCGTAGGGAGAAACCGGATCGCGCTGGCGTTGTGAGCGGGAAGGCCGAAGCCGAAGCATCCGCCCTACCCTACCGTAGCAATCCGCAAGGCCGAAGCCGAAGCATCTGCCCTGCCCTGCCGCAACAATCTGCAAGGCCGAAGCCGAAGCATCTGAATCGCGCTGGCGTTTCGAGAAGCAAGGCCGAAGACGAAGCACCTCTCCTACCCTGCTTTTGCATTCATATCGGCCGCGGAGGCAGAACTCAGTCATCGGTGAGCTTGCGGTAACGGATGCGGCGCGGTTCCTCCAGGCCCAGCCGCTTGAGCTTGTTCGCCTCGTAGTCGGTGTAGGAGCCTTCGTAGTAGTACACGCTGCCGTCCCCCTCATAGGCGAGGATATGCGTGCAGACGCGGTCGAGGAACCAGCGGTCGTGACTGATTATGACGGCGCAGCCGGCGAAGTTCTCCAGGCCCTCCTCCAGAGCTCGCAACGTGTTCACGTCGATGTCGTTAGTGGGTTCGTCGAGTAGGAGCACATTGCCCTCCTGCTTCAGTGCAATCGCCAGGTGGAGGCGGTTCCGTTCTCCACCGCTGAGTACGCCGCACTTCTTCTCCTGGTCGGCGCCACTGAAGTTGAAGCGGCTGAGGTAGGCGCGCGCGTTCACGTCGCGGCCGCCCATGCGGAGCAGTTCATTGCCCTGGCTCACCACCTGATACACCGTCTCTTCGGCCTTGATGTCCTCGTGAGCCTGGTCCACGTAGGCCAGCTTCACCGTCTCGCCCACCTCGAAGGTGCCGCTGTCGGGCTTCTCGAGCCCCATAATCATGCGGAAGAGCGTGGTCTTGCCGGCACCGTTGGGACCGATGACCCCGACGATGCCGTTCGGCGGCAGCGTGAAGTCCAGGTCGCGGATGAGGACGCGCTCGCCGTACGCCTTGCATACACCGTGCGCCTCGATGACCTTGTGTCCGAGACGGGGCCCGTTGGGGATGTAGATCTCCAGTCGCTCCTCTCTCTCCTTGGTCTCCTCGTTGAGCATGCGGTCGTAGCTGTTGAGTCGCGCCTTGCCCTTCGCCTGACGCGCCTTCGGTGCCATGCGCACCCATTCGAGTTCGCGCTGCAGTGTCTTGCGGCGCTTGCTCGCCACTTTCTCCTCCATCTCCATGCGCTTCGTCTTCTGCTCCAGCCACGATGAGTAGTTTCCCTCCCAGGGGATTCCCTCGCCGCGGTCGAGTTCGAGGATCCAGCCCGCCACATCGTCTAAGAAGTACCTGTCGTGGGTGACTGCGATGACGGTGCCCTCGTATTGCGTCAGGTGCTGCTCCAGCCAGTCTATGCTCTCCGCATCGAGGTGGTTAGTGGGTTCGTCGAGCAGGAGCACATCGGGCTTCTGCAGAAGCAGACGGCACAGTGCGACGCGGCGCCGTTCTCCGCCGCTGAGCGTGCCTACGGTCTGCTGCGCCGGAGGGCATCGCAGCGCGGCCATGGCGCGCTCCAGCTTGCTCTCCAGGTTCCATGCGTCCGTGGCGTCGATGATGTCCTGCAGTTCGCCCTGCCGGGTGAAGAGCGCGGCCATCTTGTCCTCGTCCTCGTAGTACTCCGGGAGGCCGAACTTCTGGTTTATCGACTCATACTCCTCTAGGGCGTCCACTACGTCCTGAACGCCCTCCTTGACGACCTCGATGACGGTCTTCGTGTCATCCAGGCGGGGGTCCTGTTCGAGGTACCCCACGGTGTAGCCGGGACTCCATACGACGTGTCCCTGAAAGCTCTGGTCCAGTCCCGCGATGATCTTCATCAGGGTGGACTTGCCTGCGCCGTTGAGGCCGATGATGCCTATCTTCGCCCCATAGAAGAAGCTCAGGTATATGTTCTTGAGTACTTGTCTCTGGGTCTGTTGAATGGTCTTACTGACCCCTACCATAGAGAAGATTACCTTCTTGTCGTCTGTTGTTGCCATGCGGAAAGGATTAAAAGTTCAATGGGTTAAAAGGTTTAAGAAGTTCAAGGTTCAAGGAGCAGAGTCGCAGCCGAGCAGCAGGCAGAGTCGCGGCCGAGCAGCAGGCAGAGTCGCGGCCTTGCAGCAAGCAGAGAGACCGCCTTGCAGCCATCAGCTCCACAGCCTTCCAGCAATCAGCTAAACCGCCTTCCAGCAACGAGCGCCACCGCCTTCCACCCAGCATCTCATCACCTGAACAATTCCATCAGCCAAGGCAGCAGGATGAGCAGACTCAGCGCGATGCCGAAGATGAGGATATTGAGGGCTGTGCGGGCGAGCACCGCGTTGAGCTCGCGGCCTGCACAGATGCGTCGCATCTGGCGCCACGCCACTGCGTGCGGAATGAGGTAGGCCGTCATGGCGAGGCTGCGGAGGCCGAGCGAGGGCACCGTGAGCAGCACTCCGGCCACGCCGAGAACGAGGTAGAGCCACTCCGAGCAGCGCGCCCCGAGGAGCGTCACCAGCGTGATCTTCTCCACGCGCGCGTCGGTATCCCGGTCGCGGTAGTTGTTCACAATGAGCAGGCAGTCCGTCACCGCGCCGCACGCCAGCGAGAGGCCGACGAGGGGCCACGTGAGCGCCAGCGTCTGCACGTAGTACGTGGCGCAGACGGGCACGATGCCGAAGAAGAGCAGGACGAGCACGTCCCCCATCGCCAGGCGGCTCAGCACCGTGGTGTAGAGGAAGCAGAAGGCCACGCAGGCAACGCCCACGAGCACCATCGCCCATCCGCCCCACACCACGAGGGGGAGTCCGACGGCGCAGGCCAGCAGTGTCACTGTCCATATCGCCCGACGCATCGCCGGCAGCGTCACCCAGCCCTGCGCGCAGGCCCGCTCCGGACCCAGGCGGTCCGCGCCGTCGATGCCGTGCACGCAGTCGAAGTAGTCGTTCACCAGGTTCGCATCCACCTGCATCAGCAGCGCGAAGGCGAGGCACAGCGCGGCGGGGAGCCACTTGAACGCCTCGGCTGTGACCAGAGAGCCGGGCAGGCAGTCCGCCCACGCGGCGCAGAGCGCTACCACGACGGGCACCGCCGCGCCGCTCAGCGTCTTAGGCCGCGCAGCCAGCAGCCACGCCCGCGCCGAGTTGGTCGCTACGCCAGGGCCGCCGCTCTTCATTCCACCTTGTCGTTGCAGAGACGGATGGCCTGGTACGCCTGAGCGGTCGAGAGCACCGTCTTGAACTTCGCGTAGTACTTCTCGCGCACGGCCAGCTCGGCCTTCTCCTGCGCGAGCTTGCCGTTGAAGAGGAGGTCGCACTGCGCGTCGGTGAGC
>JAILKU010000029.1 GCA_024693505.1 Bacteroidaceae bacterium
TCTGGTTCAGGGGCAGCGTCTCCTTGTTATAGACGGCCATCTGGAAGCAGATGGGGTAGAGCACGCCGGCTGTGAAGAAGAGGTAGCCCAGGTTCATCCACACGGAAATCTTACCGATTGCCATCAGCGGGATGAGCAGGCAGAAAGGCACGAGCAGTACGGCGCTGTTGAAGTAGAATTTGGCATACAGCAGCTGCAGGATGCTCTCGCGGCGGCTCATCAGACCGTCGATATAGTTGCCTTCGTGGCACATGATGCTGATGAGCATGGTCATACCCAGTCCCACATAGTCGTAGAGGCAGATGAAGGACTTCATGAAGCCGTTGTCATAGATGTCGGTGAAATAGAGAATGGAACTCATCAGAACCATCATACTCAGCAGGGTAAGGAACTGAAGGCGGACGGTCTTGTTGCGCAAGCGCATCTTCATCTCCAGCTTCAGATACTCGCCCAGAGCGCCGTAGCGGTTCAGGAAGTTCATCTGCGTGGTGTGCTTCAGCTCCACATCTTCCTTCTTGGCAATCTCGTTATAGACCATACTCATCTGCAACTTGTAGTTGACCCAGTAGAGCAGGGCGATGACGGCGGCCATAAGAAGGAAGGGCCACAGACGCCAGAGTGCAAAGTCGTACATCAGTTGCGTGCAAGGCATATCGAGCAGATTCTTGTCGGGCCAGAACATAGCAAGGAGCAGGGCGCCATGAACAATTATGGGCAGGATGATCCATGCCAAATGCTTGATGCAGAGCGAGCGCACGAAGAGATAGGCATATCCGTCGGCCACGAACAGCAGCCACCAGCCCAGCAGCCATCCGAAGAAACCGCACCACCCCAAGAGCGGATATACGGCCAACAGGGCAAACGGGAGCAGGAAGCAGCCCCAGAAGAGATTGCCCGGGCTAAGTCCGGCACGGATGAGATAGACATTCATCAGGAAACTGCGGCGGATGGGTAGCAAAGCGTATGGCTTGGCCTGCTGGCCGGGTGTCTCCTGGAACGTGAAACGAAGCCAGAAATCGGTGAAGACCAGAAGGAGCAACCAGCCGTCCAATACATGGAACGCTGCTACTCCATTGTATGCGCCTCGCATGGCCATCGGCAACGTAACGCCCATGAAGATCATGATGGCTGCATAGTAGATGATCATGAACCAAGCCAGGAACTTCATGAAGCGGTTCTTCTCGAACATCGGATGGCGAAGGTCCTTCAGCTCGTCGTTCTTCCTGATCAGTTTGTATAATTGCCAGTTTGTCATATATAAATAATGTATGTGATGCTATTTGAGGGTCTGAAGGTATTTCTCGGCTTCGATGGCAGCCTTGGCACCGCTTCCGGCAGCCACAACACCCTGGCGATAGTGCGGATCGGCCACATCACCAGCAGCGAAGATGCCCGGAATGCCCGTCCGGGGCGAATCGCCCTCGGTCAGGATATAGCCCGTCTCGTCGGTCTTCACCCAGGGGCGGAATATCTCGCTATTCGGACGGTGCCCGATGGCCAGGAAGAAGCCGTCGATGGCTATGTCATAGCGGCGCTCATCGGGCTCGCCCTTACGGTAAACGACGTGGGCTCCCTCTACGCCGTCCTCGCCGAAGAGCCCCAGCGTATTGGTCTCGAAGAGAATCTCTATCTTGGGGTTCTGCTTGACGCGCTCCTGCATGATCTGGGCTGCCCGCAGATAGGGCTTGCGCACAATCAGATAGACCTTGCTGGCCAGTCCGGCCAGATAGGTGGCCTCTTCGCAAGCCGTATCGCCGCCGCCCACAACGGCTACCACCTTCTTGCGGTAGAAGAAACCGTCGCAAGTGGCACAGGCGCTGACGCCCATACCCTTGTACTTCTCTTCGTCGGCCAAGCCCAGGTATTTGGCACTGGCGCCGGTAGCGATGATGATGCTGTCAGCCTCCAGTTCCACTCCGTCGTCGGTCCAGAGGTGGTAGGGCGCCTTCGAGAGGTCGGTCTTCTCCACGATGCGACTTCTTATCTCAGCTCCGAAGCGTTCTGCCTGAGAGCGCATTTGTGACATCAGCTCGTTGGCATCGATGCCCTGTGGAAAGCCGGGGAAGTTCTCTATCTCGGTGGTTGTGGTCAGCTGGCCGCCCGGTTGCAGGCCTTCAAAGATGACCGGACTCAGTCCGGCCCGTCCGGCATAGATGGCAGCTGTGTAGCCCGCCGGGCCGCTGCCAATGATGAGTAGTTTGATGTGTTCCATTTTTTTTTGAGGGGAATGGGAGTTATGGGATTAATGGGAATGATGGGAGCTATGGGCTACCTTAAATCAATTATCTCGGCAGTGGGATACTTCTCCTTGGGGAAGACAAAGTCGCTCTCCTGGAACTTCTGCCCGCCCTGAACGGAATGGATGCTGATGCGATGCCAGTCCTTGTCCTGCCGAACGCGGATGCACATCAGCGAGTAGTCGCTCCGTCGGACATCGACATAGATTTCATGAGCCGCATAGCTGGCATTTCGGGCCAGAAGATGTACCTCATAGGTCTGCTCGCCTCGCAATGTCGATTCACGCATCGTGATATTGTATCCCTTCTTGTAGACATTCAGGAAGGCATAGGGATTCACAGCCTGCATCTCCTTCTCGGTGGGGATCGTCAGGTTTACCTCGTCTGTCTCGGGCACGTAGCACCATTCCTGATTGCCGTCATACCAGGTCGTCATTTCCGGCGTGTTGAGCTGGAACTTCTTGCCCTGTAACAGCATTGTGCCACTGGTGCTGCCCTGTTCAGCTGTTCCGGCAAAGGTCGTTGCCGTGAACTCAGCCTTTATGTCGCCGCTTTTCCTGATCTTGGCTGCAGCGTTGTCAAGCACTTTCTTGCCGTTCGTCTCGGCTTGAAGAGGAGCGAGGCCGGCAAGGCACATTATTAATATTATGAGGGGTTTGATGGGGAGCATGGGTTTGAGGGGGTTTAATGGGAATTATGGGATTGATGGGAATTATGGGATTGATGGGTGCATTTAATGGAGGTTGTTTAGGATGAAGGAGAGTTCGCTGTCGGTCTGGCATAGCACTTCGCGGGGCTTGCTGCCCTTGGCAGGTCCTACTACGCCGGCTTTCTCCAGCTGGTCCATCAGTCGGCCGGCACGGTTGTAGCCGATGCTGAACTTGCGCTGAATCATGCTCGTGCTGCCGCTCTGCTCCACGACTACCATACGCGCCACCTCGTCGAACATCGGATCCAGGTGGTTCAGGTCCACATCGGGTCCGTCGCCTCCGTCATCACCCTCCAGGGCCACTTCAGGCAGCGGGAAGGGACGGTTGTAGCTCTGCTGGCAGGCAATATAGCTGGCGATGTTCTCTACCTCGGGCGTATCGACGAAGGCACATTGTACACGAACGGGCTCGCTGCCCGAAAGGAAGAGCATATCGCCCTTGCCGACAAGCTGGTTTGCGCCCGTTCGGTCCAGAATCGTGCGGCTATCGACTACGCTGGCCACCTTGAACGCCATTCGGGCCGGGAAGTTCGCCTTGATGGTACCTGTGATGATATTGGTGGTGGGTCGCTGCGTGGCGATAATCATGTGGATACCCACGGCTCGTGCCAGCTGGGCGATACGGGCTATGGGCAGCTCAATCTCCTTGCCGGCCGTCATAATCAGGTCACCGAACTCGTCGATGATGACCACGATATAAGGCATGAACTTATGGCCGTGCTCCGGGTTGAGTTCGCGGTTCTTGAACTTCTGGTTGTACTCCTTCACGTTTCTGGCACGGGCCCGCTTGAGCAGGTCGTAGCGCGTATCCATCTCAACGCAGAGACTCTTCAGCGTCTGGATGACCTTGTTCACATCGGTGATGATGGGTTCCTCGGTATCCTCGTTGCCCTCCACCTGCGCCAGGAAATGGTTCACGATGGGGTTATAGACGCTGAACTCCACCTTCTTGGGGTCCACCATAACGAACTTCAGCTCGGCCGGGTGCTTCTTGTAGAGCAGGCTGGTGATGATGGCGTTCAGACCGACAGACTTACCCTGACCGGTAGCGCCGGCTACCAGAAGGTGGGGCATCTTGGCCAGATCGACCATGAAGACCTCGTTGGTGATGGTCTTACCCAGCGCCATCGGCAGTTCGTAGTCCGTCTCCTGGAACTTGCGGCTGTTCAGGATGCTCTCCATCGATACCATCTGCGGCTTGGCATTGGGCACCTCGATACCGATGGTTCCCTTGCCCGGGATGGGAGCGATGATACGGATGCCCAGGGCTGAGAGCGAGAGGGCGATATCGTCCTCGAGGTTCCTGATTCTGGAGATTCGGACACCTGGAGCCGGCGTTATCTCGTAGAGCGTGATGGTGGGTCCGATTGTGGCCTTGATGCTGCTGATTTCCACACCGAAGTTTGACAACACCTGAATGATGCGGTTCTTGTTCTTCGTCTGCTCTTCCATATCGATGTTGTCGCCCTTGTTCTCGTACTGCTTCAGCAAGTCCAGGGTGGGGTACTTGTAGAACTCCAGGTCCAGCTTCGGGTCGTAGGGTTCCAGCGTACCCTCATCATTGAGTACGGCCTTCTCCGGATCTTCGCCCATAACGACTTCCATTCCCTGATCCACGATGGGTATTTCTTCCTTTTCGACAGCGGGGTGCGGTTTCTCAATCCTCGGTTCGGGCAAGTCAGTATTGTCCATTCCGCTAATCTTGAAGTCGATAGTGGTGGAGGTGTTAATGGGCTTGTCCTCGAAGGGGGCTGTCGTTTCCTTTATCAGCGGGTCGGTGGAATCATCGTCCTCTGCGGCCTCAGGATTGTCAGACCCCTGTTCCGCATCTGCGGAAAGGCCTTCCTGCACATTCTCCTCGGCCTTTATGCTCTTTGAGGTCATCCATCCGCGAAGCGTCGTGATGGCTTCATCGCTGACATAGGCCAGGTAGAGCAGGGCTACGATGATAAGCACCAGGGGAACGCCCATCGGTCCGATTTTGTCCCTCATCAGCGACATTTCCTCCCGACCGATCATGCCGCCCCAGATGATGTAGCTGTTACGGGCGAAGGGCAGGTATTCCACAACGTAAGTGGCAAAGGCTGAGCACCATACCATCAGTATCATGCAGTTCAGGAACCACTTGTGGAGGCGAATCTTCATGATGTTCATGATGCGGATGCTGGCTGCCAGCAGAAAGACGGGGATGAAGATGCTGGCTACGCCAAACCACCTGTCCATCACGTAATGAGCCAGTTTGTAGCCGAACATACCCATCCAGTTCGTGGCGGTATATGATTGGCTGTTGTAGTAAAGCTTCTGATCCTCGGCACCGGTGAAGAGATGCGAAACCATAGCCAGAAGCATGTATAGGGCCACGATGGCCAGGACGGAGCCAATCAGGAAATTCCGGTTGCCATTCTCCTTCTTCACCTTTTCGGAGCTCACTTCAGCCTGAGGCGTCGTGTCAGGCTTCAATTTGCCGAACCACGACTTGAAGAAGCCGGAAGACTCCTTTTTGCCGCTTTTCTTAGGGGTTTTATTATTCTTTTTTTCTGCCATATAATCTATTTTCTGAAAATCAGCTGCAAATTTAATGATATTTCTTAAAATAATACGTGCTTTTTGAGAAAAAAACGTAACTTTGCAACTGAATTTAAGATTGTGCCCCGTTAAAAAGATTCAAATGGCGAACAAAGAATTCCAAAATACGATATATGCTCCGGCTACGCTGGAGTTCGTAACCGTTGCAGCTCAGTTCTGTGTCTTCCTGGAGCAAAGCCAGGGTCGCAGGAAACGAGAGTTTGTGGAGACGATGCTCCGACTGCTTCCGCTTTTGTATGTCAAGGCGACCCTGTTGCCGCGAATAGAAAGCGACGGCGCCTTCCTTCCCGACGACAAAGTGACCGAGGAGGACTACAACTTCATTCGCCAGACGGTCTATGACATCATGCAAGCCGATGACGACTACGAGGAACTGGTCTTTGATGCGACCATACAGACGGACGAGAACAGATGGCTCTCGGTCAGCGAAGGGCTGGCAGATATGTATCAGGCGATACGAAACTTCGTGGGTGTCTATCAGGAGCGTATCGAGGATTGCATGACCGATGCCCTCTGGGCTGTGATGGACAACTTTGAACTCTATTGGGGCCAAAGCCTGGTCGACACATTGCGACAGTTGCACAAACTACGTTACACTCAACAAAAAGACTTGGATGAAGATACTCTATAATAAGTTTGACAAGACGTTGATTTCCGACCTTCCCGTGACCTCTTTCCCTGGGCGTATAGAAGTCGTACAGGGCATTCCCCAGGCTGAACGGGCCATTCGCTACCTGCTCTCGCAGGATATCCTGGGATTCGATACAGAGACAAAGCCCAGCTTCCAGAAAGGGCAGATGAACCAGGTGGCGCTGCTACAAGTGAGCAGCCCCGACCTCTGCTTCCTCTTCCGCCTCAACCAGATAGGACTGCCACAATGCATTGTGCGCCTTCTCAGCGACGAACGGATTACGAAGGTAGGCCTGTCCGTTATCGAAGACCTGAACAAAATGCGTGTTTACCGACGTTTCAAGAACGGCCGGTTCGTGGAACTGCAGAATTTCGTCGAGGAATTCGGCATAGAAGACAAAAGTCTGCGCAAGCTCTATGCCAATGTTTTCGGGCAGAAGATAAGCAAGCGGCAACAGCTCTCGAACTGGGAAGCCGATGTGCTGACCGATGCGCAGAAACTCTATGCCGCCACAGATGCCTGGGCATGTATCAAGCTCTATCAGGAGCTCCTGCGGCTGCGCGAAGTGGGGTATCGCCTGGAGAAAGTGCCCGAACCCGTGCCAGAACTCTTAAATATAACAGCTGAATGAAGTATAAAACCATATATCTGCGCCGAGGGAAGGACGAAAGCCTGAAGCGCTTCCATCCCTGGGTCTTCTCTGGTGCCATAGATCGTGCCGATGAGAAACTCGAAGAAGGGGATATTGTCAAGGTCGTGGATGCCAATAGCCAGTTCATTGCCTTGGGACACTACCAGATTGGCAGCATCGCCGTTCGCGTCCTTTCGTTCGAAGAGCGGGATATCGATGAGTCCTTTTGGCTGGAACGCCTGCAGGCAGCCCTCGATGTGCGCCGCAGTATAGGCGTGGCAGGGCGTCAGGACAACACCACCTACCGCCTTGTTCATGGCGAAGGCGACAATCTGCCCGGCCTCGTCATTGATATGTATGGCGGAACAGCCGTCATGCAGGCCCATAGCGTAGGGATGCATTTGTGCCGTCTGCAGGTGGCCGAGGCCCTGAAGACGGTAATGGGCGAGCGGCTGACTGCCATCTATTACAAGAGCGAAACCACCTTGCCCTACAAGGCCTCTCTGGGGCAGGAGAACGGTTTCATCTACGGCGCCAGCCAGAGCGACGTAGCTCTGGAGAACGGCCTCAGGTTCCATATCGACTGGCTGAGAGGTCAGAAGACCGGATTCTTTGTGGATCAGCGAGATAACAGGAGTTTGCTCGAGCAATACTCTATGGGTCGCAACGTGCTGAACATGTTCTGCTATACGGGTGGATTCAGCGTCTATGCCCTTCGTGGCGGAGCACGTTTGGTGCATAGTGTGGACAGTAGTGCGAAGGCAGTGGAACTGGTCAATGCCAATGTTGAGCTTAACTTCCCGCAGGACGACCGTCACAAGGCCTATGCAGAGGATGCGTTCAAGTATCTCGACCAGATGGAAACAGGCGCCTACGACCTCATCATTCTCGACCCTCCCGCCTTTGCCAAGCACAAGGATGCGCTGAAGAATGCCTTACGCGGTTACACAAAACTCAATGCCAAAGCGTTTGAGAAGATACATTCGGGCGGTATCTTGTTCACATTCAGCTGCTCTCAGGCGGTGAATAAAGATCAGTTCCGCCTGGCAGTCTTCACAGCAGCAGCGATGGCCCGGCGAAGTGTACGCATCCTGCACCAGCTGCATCAGCCGGCCGACCATCCCATCAACATCTATCATCCCGAAGGGGAGTACCTGAAGGGGCTTGTGCTGTATGTCGAATAGAAGCCGGGAAACCCGGATGGAATTTTTGCGCGAGGCGGGTATAATTTTTGCGCGAGGCGGGTATAAATTTTACGCGAGGCGGGTTCCGTAAAAAAAGAAAGGCCTTCCAATACAATTTCAAGGGCCTTTGCGCCATATTAATACGATATAGGAATTATAAAACAAAACAGAATATGAGCATAAAAGTAAAGTTAACGATTCTCAATTTTCTTGAGTTTGCCGTTTGGGGCGCCTACCTTATCTCGATGGGCCTGTACCTTGGCAGTGAAGGATTAGGGCCTAACATTGGCTGGTTCTACTCCGTGCAGGGATTTGTAAGTCTGTGTATGCCAGCCCTAATGGGAATAGTGGCAGATAAGTGGATTCAGGCTCAACGTCTGCTCGGACTGTGTCATGCTTTGGCCGGACTCTTCATGTTGGCGGTCTGCTATTATGGCTTGTCTGCTGCCGGAAACATCAGCTTCGCATCACTCTTCACCCTCTACACTTTGAGCATAGCGTTCTTTATGCCGACAATAGCCTTAACCAACTCTGTGGCTTACAACGCTTTGGAAAAGGAGGGACTGGACACGGTGAAGGCCTTCCCGCCCATCCGCGTCTGGGGCACAGTAGGTTTCATCTGTTCCATGTGGGCGGTTAATCTCTTGGGCATCAAATCCACGCCCTATCAGTTTGCCCTTTCAGGCGTGCTGAGTCTGCTGATGGCCATTTATTCCCTTACGATGCCGTCATGTCCGACCAACCAGTCGGCCGAGAAAAAGTCCCTGGTAGAAGCTTTGGGTTTGCGTGCCTTTGCGTTGTTCAAGAACTATCGAATGGCTGTTTTCTTCATCTTCTCCATGCTGCTCGGCGCTTGTCTGCAAATCACCAATGGGTACGCCACCTCTTATCTGGAGGCCTGGGGTAAGCTGCCTGAATATGCCGACTCGATGATGGTGAAGTATAGTGTGATCATCACATCCATATCCCAGATGAGCGAGACACTCTGCATCCTGCTCATTCCATTCTTCCTGAGCCGTTTCGGCATCAAGAAGGTGATGCTGATGTCAATGTTCGCCTGGGTGCTTCGCTACTTCTTCTTTGCCATCGGCAACCCCGGCTCGGGTTTCGTCTTCATCATTCTTTCAATGATTGTCTACGGCATTGCCTTTGATTTCTTCAATATCTCAGGTTCGCTATTTGTGGATAAGGAGACCGACCTGGACATCCGTAATTCCGCTCAGGGCCTGTTCATGATGATGACAAACGGATTTGGGGCCACAATTGGCATGCTCTCTGCCCAGATGGTGGTCAACAATCATGTTTTCAATATGCCAGAAGGCGGTAATGCCTTGTCAGGATGGCAAACCTGCTGGTACATCTTTGCGGCATATGCTCTCGTTGTGGCCATCCTCTTTGCCATCCTTTTCCGATACAAGCATGTAAGGGATAAATAATGAAGGAAGAGCGCTTCTTTTACGACCCGTCATTGAGTGGTGAGCTGCCTCAGGAAGAGGCCCATCATGCCGTTAAGGTGCTTCGTCTGCAATCGGGCGATGAAATAAACCTGATGGACGGTCGGGGTACGTTCTGCCAGGCCGTCATCACAAGCGCATCGAACCATCATTGCCGCTACGAAATCAAAGTTCGCGAACCTCAGCAACCGGCATGGAAAGGACATCTCCACCTTGCGATGGCACCGACGAAGCTGATGGATAGGGTAGAGTGGTTCGCAGAGAAAGCCACCGAGATAGGCTTTGACGAGCTGACCTTCCTCGACTGCCAGTTCAGCGAGCGACGTGTCGTGAAGACCGAGCGGATAGACAAGATTCTTGTCTCGGCCATGAAGCAGAGTCATAAAGCCTGGAAACCGCAACTGAACGAGATGACACCCTTCGAACGTTTCGTCACGACACCTCGCCCGGGCGATTGCTTCATCTGCCATTGCTACGACCAAAGTGATGTCTCTGACCAGGCTGAGAAGCCGTTCCTGTTAGACGTGCTCAATCCCGGTCGGCTGGCAACTGTACTTGTAGGCCCTGAAGGCGATTTCAGCATTGATGAAGTACGCCTGGCTGAAGCAAATGGTTTCCGAAGTGTAACCCTGGGGCAAAGTCGCCTTCGCACAGAAACCGCAGCGCTTGTAGCTGTTCACCTCATGCAACTCAAAAACTCATCATTATGAAACGCCGTTACTTCTTTCTCCTGCTGCTTCTGCTCATCATTGCAGCGTTGCTCATTTGGTTCTTCTGCAGAGGACGGAACGATGTTGCCGGAATAATTCCAGAAGATGCCCGCGCTGTGGCAGCCCTCGATGTGAAAGAGCTGAGTCAGGCAACCGGGCTTGCGGTTGACAAGCTATGCTCAAAACTGGGTGTTGCGGAAGTCGGACAATCAGGCCTGAATCTCTCGGCACCTGTTTATGGCTTCGTTTCAAGGCAAGGACACTTCGGCATAGCCCTCTCCGTGAAGAGTAAGAGGCGCGTAAAGAAAGCTTTGCAGCAGATCGGGACCGATGTGGAGAGTCAGCGCGGCCTTCAATGGGCGATGGTGAAGAGTTGGATTTTCGCTTTCGATTCAGACCGGTTGCTGGTTATGGGGCCCGCTTCATCCTCGGAAGTGGGAAGCCTTCGGGGACAAATGACTGCTTTGATGAATCAGAAAAAGGTTAGCAGCCCTACACTTAATGACTTGAATAAGCGTTCTGGCACCTTAAAACTCATTTCCCGAATGGATGTTATGCCCAAGACTTATGTTCAGATGCTGAAAAAATGGCTTCCTGCGGGAATTGATTTCAATAGCGTCTCTGCTTTTGCAGCACTGGATGCCCAGAAGAAGTCTTTCACACTTCACACAGAACTTCTGTCGGAGGACAAGCAGGTATTGAATTCCTTTGCTCAGATAGACTCCCTTTTGCGCCCCATCCAGGGCAGTCTTCTTGACCAGGGACATTCCTCGCCCGTTCTCTGGGTTACTGCCGGCTTAAAGGGCGACCGACTGCTCACCCTTCTGCGTCAGAATTCTACGATACGCACACAATTGATTGCCTTGAATATGTGTGTTGATGCAGATATGATGCTGCGTAGTATAGACGGTGATGTCTCCTTGTCCGTGCCAAGTATTTCCCTGGGATTCAAATTACCCTCAGCACTCTTAACAGCCAAGCTTTCCAATAAAGATTTCCTGCACAATGTAGATTCCTGGAAGACAGGGCTGGCTACAGATGCAGGTGTTCGTTTCCGTGTGCTTCGCGACAATGATTTTCATCTTTCTGCAGGCAATGTCAATGCCTTCTTCGGTGTTCGGGGCGACCAATTATACATCACTTCCGATGCCAGGCTCGCAGAACAAGCCTGTCGTCCTGTCTCGACTCCCAGCTTGCAGGGATTGCTTCCTCAAATGAAGAATCAGGTTTTCTTTGCGACCTTCGATGCCTCAGCATTTATGAAAAGTCTCGGTCTCCTGGCTCAGCTGCTGAGTTCAGACAGTAGCATCATGAAAGCTGTCAACGCCATAGAACGAATCAATCTGAGTGCTTCAAACTCTCATGACATCTCACTTGAGGTGCAATGTAACCGCGATTTGGCTGACTTTATCACACCTTGAGAAGATACTTTCAGCTGAGTCGAGTGCCAACTCAAAAGCATCGATTTAGCGGAACAGCTTGGCAAAGGCCTCAATCAGTTCTGGCTCCATCTGTGCTTTCTGCTTCCATGCCTCGCTGCCGTAAACGCCGGCGCGGCTGTAATCGAAGGGGCGGAATCCAATTCGGCGTGCCACCTTCTGGCTCTTCAGGCGGAAGTCGAATTGAGCTGCATCACGGAACTGAGGATCGACAAAGACACTGTGCTGGTCGTGCTTCTGCTGCCAGGCAGCTCGGTCTTCCTGCATGAAAGTAATCGGATTGCCAGTAATGTCGTAGTAGCAGTTGTAATCCATATCGACATTGCCCCAACGGCCGGCAATCAGCTCCCCTCGTTCCATCAGCACGATGTTGTGTTCGAAAGTGAAAGAGCGGTGCTCCTCGATGCGGCTGTCCTGCAATTGCTGGAGCCAGGCCCATGCAAAAATGTTGTTGCGTATTATGTTGTCGCGCCCGTAATGTTGGTGGAAACCACCGCACTTGGTGTTATAGACGAGGTTGTTCTCCATCGTAATACCCGTACTGCCCTCGTCGGTGTAAAGTCCCCAGCCCCCATAATCGTAGGACCAGACATCGTGGATGACGTTGTCGTGAACAGTCGTACCAGGCTGAATCCCCAACGTATAGACAGCTCCCATGTCCGAGAGCTCGCCCCATCCGATGTGGTGTATGTGGTTGAAGCCCACCTCATTGTCATGAGAAGGATTACGGCTATAGCCCCAAACCCAACCCACTGAAACGCCGGTGTAGCGCAGGTCGCAAATATCGTTATGGAGAACTTTGTTATGGGCTGAGTGGAAAATGATGACACCTCCTGCACAGGGGAAGGTGAGACCCAGGTGCCTCAGGATGCAGTTCTCCACAAGGTTGTCGCTGGTTACGTCGTCGCCCTCGTCGGGTAGCCAGTAGTCACCCAGCTTCACACCACCGCCGCCAATGTCATGGATGAAGCAGCGCTCAACGCGGTTGTTATGACATTGCTTGCGAATCCAAACAGCATAGTTGCCGGTATGTTCTATCTCACAGTCCTCCAGGGCGATGCGCTGGGCATGATCTATCATGATGGCTGCATCCAGTTCACATGCCACCTGACTGGGCTCGTGCCCGTTTCGGGAAGTGTAGTTAGCGGTGTGTGCGAATCGGATATTGCGGAATATCTTGTCGGTGACCGGCTTCTTCTCAGTGCCGCGTATGATGACAACTTGCTCCAATAAAGGTGCAAAGCACTTGGCAGTCTTCATGTCCTCGCCGGGAAGGGGTATATAGGTGAGCGTGCCGTCCAGGTCGAGGAACCACTCTCCGGGTGCGTTCAATGCGCCGCGGTAGTTCTCAAGGCAGAACTGCGTGCCCTTCCTGATATCGTTCCAGTTGTTCATGCCGCGTCCTGTAATGAAGAAACGGCCTGAGTCGGGCAAAGCATATTGCAGGTATTTAGTCGTGTTGTCCCATTTGTGGTAGAAGCGTGCAACGACTTGTTCCACCTCCGGCTGTGTCAGTCCTTTCAGCGGAGTGAGCAGAGCGGAGTCTGTCATGATGGCTTGTGTGGCATAGAGAGGTGTTCGGCCAGTACCGCGGTAATGAACATCCTCCTTTACGTTTTCGACGGTGTAGAACCCTTTGTCCGGTGTGCGGGCGCGAGTGGCTCGGCGTCCGTTGACGTAGAACTGCTCAAAATGCCAGCCGTATTGTGCCGTCTCTGTGACTCTGGTCTGCCACCATCCCTCGGTCGTCTGCCACCATCCGCCGATGGGCTTTCCAGCGCTGATGACGGGCTTGTTGCCGGGGTCTCCCTCGAAGACGATAGGGCGGGTGTCGGCTTCAGTGAGCTGAATGGGATACGTCAAAAAATAAGTGCCTGGCTTGATGTGGATGTGAAGTGTATCTGTTCCTGTTGACTTCCGAGCATGTTGGATGGCTTCCCATAGGTCGGAACTTGTTGAGCATTCGATGCGTGTCTGTGCACTGCTATAGAGGAAGCAGCATGCAGCAATGAGGATGAAAATGTTTCGTTTCATGGTTTATACATTATTTATAATATTTGCTTTATTGGCGTTCAACTCATTTTGTAAAGCGCAGGCGTTGGCCTCTGATGGTGCTGTCTACCTTCTTGCCGTCCCATACCAGCTGTCCGTTTACCCAAGTTTGCTCTACGGTCCAGGAGAGTTGCATACCCTCGAGGGGACTCCATCCACACAGGCTCTGAACATCCTCTTTGATGACGGTAAATGGTCTATGACTAACCAAGACGAGGTCGGCCTGGTAGCCTTCGCGGATAAATCCTCTGTTCTGTACACCGAATAGTCGGGCCGGAGCATGGCACATCAGTTCCACCACGCGCTCGAGACTCAGTGCACCCTGATCGGCCAGAGTTAGCATGGCGGGCAGGCTGTATTGCACCATAGGCATGCCGCTGGCAGCTTTGCGACAACCCCCTTGTTTCTCGCTAAGGAGGTGTGGTGCATGGTCGGTGGCGACAAGAGTAATGCGTCCATCAGTAAGGGCATGCCTCAGCGCGTCTCGATCGTATTGCGACTTGACCGCAGGATTACACTTGATGCGTGTACCCAATCGCGCATAATCCTTATCTGTAAAAAGCAGGTGAGCGATGCAAGCTTCAGCTGTAATCTGAGGATTATTGGGTTTAAATAACTGTAGTTCACGGGCAGTGGTCAGATGTGCTACATGGAGTCTGGCTCCTGTCTCCCGGGCCATCTTCACGGCCAGTTGTGTACTTTGATAGCATGCTTCTTCGTCCCGTATCTCGGGATGATGAATGACTTCCGGGTCTTCGCCGTAGCGGGCTTGTGCTTCAGCCATCCGCTGATTGATCCGGCTTGTATCTTCGCAATGCGTCATCAGCAGGGTGGGGCAATGGCTGAAAATGCTGCGTAGCGTCTCTTCATCATCCACAAGCATATTGCCGGTGCTGCTGCCCATAAAGAGTTTTACGCCAGGAACGTTGGTCGGGTCCAGTTGTTTAATCTCCTCCAGGTTGTCGTGCGTGGCACCCAAATAGAACGCGTAATTAACGTGGCAGCGTTCTGCTCCCATAGCGTAGCGTTGCTCAAGCAGTTCAATGGTGGTGGTCTGCGGCACAACGTTCGGCATGTCCATCACGCTCGTTACGCCACCTGCAGCAGCAGCCCGTGTCTCGCTTTCCATAGTAGCCTTGTGGGTCAGGCCTGGTTCGCGCATGTGGACATGGTCGTCAATCACGCCGGGCAGCAGAAACAGGCCCTGAGCTTCTATCACTTTGGCATTGGGAACAAGGACGAGTCCGTCGCGTTTAATACGCTCTATGCGTCCGTTTTCAATGAGCACGGATGCCTGGTACTGCTCACCCTCATTGACAAGGGTCGCCTGCTGTATGACGATTCTGCTATCCAATGGTTCTACTCTTAATTCTTAACTCTTGTCTCTTATCTCATTACTGCACTCTCTGAACTCCTTTAATCTTCGTCATTCTGAGCCTTATCACACCGAAGAGAGCTTCGCTGAAGATACCACCGCTCATCTTGCTGGTACCCAATTCGCGGTTGACAAAGATGACGGGCACCTCTTTAATCTTGAAGCCCAGGCAGAGCGAACTGTACTTCATCTCAATTTGGAAGGCATAGCCCTTGAAGCGTATTTTTTTCAGGTCTATGGTTTCCAGTACCTGGCGGCGATAGCAGACAAAGCCGGCCGTCGTATCGTGCAGTCCGATGCCCAGGACGAACCGTACGTATTTGCTGGCGAAATATGACATTAAAACACGTCCCATAGGCCAGTTGACCACATTGACACCAGTAACGTAACGACTGCCGATAGACACATCGAAGCCCTCGTCGTGACAGGCCGCATAGAGTTTGGGCAGGTCATTTGGATTATGACTGAAGTCGGCATCCATCTCGAAGATGAAGTCGTACTGCTCACGGATGGCCCATTCGAAGCCGCAAATGTAGGCTGTGCCCAGACCCAGTTTGCCTTCGCGTTGGATTAGAAAGAGGCGGTCGGGAAAATCTTCTGCCATCAGCCGTTTCACAATCTCTGCGGTACCGTCTGGACTGCCGTCGTCGATGATAAGCACATCGAATCCCTTCTCCAGTCCTATGACGGCACGGACGATGGCTTCCACGTTCTCCTTCTCGTTGTATGTGGGAATAATAACGATGCTGTCACTGAAATGTTTATTTGCCATAATCGTATCTTCTTGGGGGCCATGATTTGATATTCTGCGGCCCATAATCTATGCAAAGATAGAGCAATCCGGCGAGATTAACAAATTATTGAGCTTCTTTTTATCTCATATTAGAAAATATTCCGATGTTCTTTTGCAGTTCATGGGAAAATGATTACCTTTGCAGTTAAATTTATATGTAGAAACAAATTCTGCTACCGATATGCAGCAACAGAAAATTATTATCTTGGATTTCGGTTCCCAGACCACGCAACTCATAGCCCGTCGTTTGCGCGAACTGGACACTTTCTGCGAGATCCTTCCCTACAACAAGTTTCCCCTGAATGATCCTGATGTGATTGGCGTCATCCTTTCGGGCAGTCCCTACAGCGTATATGCTCCAGAGGCCTTCAGCGTAGATCTCAACCAGTTCCGTGGCCGGATTCCCGTATTGGGAATATGTTATGGTGCCCAATATATGAGCCATTCGTTGGGTGGAAAGGTGGAACCGGCCGGCAGTCGCGAATACGGCAGGGCCAAACTGTCGACCATTGATATGGGTAATCCCCTGTTCAAGGGTTTCACAAAGAACAGCCAAGTATGGATGAGCCACGGTGATACGATAACCGCCCTACCAGAGGGTTTCCACGCGATTGCAAGCACCGATCATGTAGTGAACGCCGCCTACGCTGCCGATAATGAACCTATCTGGGGCGTTCAGTTCCATCCCGAGGTGTTTCATTCGATCCAAGGCACTCAGCTTCTGCGTAATTTCGTAGTTGATATCTGTGGCGGGCGACAGAACTGGAGCCCTGCCAATTTCGTGGAGACAACCGTTCATGAACTTCGTCGACAGATTGGCACCGACAGGGTTATCCTTGGCCTTTCCGGTGGAGTGGACAGCTCGGTCTGCGCCGTCATGCTGAGCCGGGCCATAGGTAGTCAGCTAACCTGCATATTCGTTGATCACGGTATGCTGCGCAAGAATGAGTTTCAGGACGTTATGCGCGACTATGAATGCATGGGGCTTAACGTCATCGGTGTGGACGCCAGCGATAAGTTTCTGGGGGATCTGGAGGGTGTGACCGAACCAGAGCAGAAGCGTAAAATCATAGGTCGCGACTTCGTGGAGGTGTTTAACGCCGAGGCTCGCAAAATCTCCGACGCGCGCTGGTTGGCACAGGGCACTATCTATCCCGACCGCATTGAAAGCTTGAACATTACGGGCAAGGTCATCAAGAGCCATCATAACGTCGGAGGTCTGCCCAAGGAAATGAACCTTAAACTGTGCGAGCCTTTGCGCTGGCTCTTCAAGGACGAGGTGCGCCGGGTGGGACGTCAGCTGGGTATGCCCGAGCATCTCATTACCCGCCATCCCTTCCCCGGTCCGGGTCTGGCTGTTCGCATACTGGGGGCAGTTACTCGCGAGAAGGTACGCGTCCTGCAGGAAGCCGACGACATCTACATCCGTGCCCTGCGCGAATACAAGGTACGTCTGTCTGGTGAAGAGGCACGCCGCGTTCTGGCTGCTGGCGTACCTGCCGATATGCAGAACGGCGAGATCGAGGTGTCGCTCTATGACCAGATTTGGCAGGCAGGCACTACGTTGCTGAGCGATGTGCGCAGTGTTGGCGTTATGGGCGATGAGCGGACCTACGAGAATCCCGTGGCCCTGCGTGCTGTAACGAGTACCGATGCAATGACGGCCGACTGGGCTCATCTACCCTACGACTTCTTGGCACGCGTATCGAATGACATTATAAATAATGTAAAGGGCGTAAACCGCGTATGCTACGATATTTCCTCGAAGCCACCCTCGACAATCGAGTGGGAATAGGAGAGGGCAAAGATTACACATAGCGTCTTATGGTCAGGTTCCTGTTTTCCCAGATACTGCTTCTGCTCTGCACATGTTCTGTGTATGCCTTTCAGATACCGGCGAAGAAGGATTATTTCTTCGAGGCAGAGGGCTTCGAGCATCTGGGAGGCTGGGTCATTGACAATCAGGCAGCCAGTGTAATGGGCTCACCCTATCTTCTGGCACACGGCATGGGCATTCCCGTTAAGGATGCTACTACACGATTCTTTGTCGGGAGTCCGGTACCGATACCGTATCGTCTATGGGTGCGCACAAGGGATTGGACACGCTCCCAGGGACGGACTGAATCACCCGGACGATTCGAAGTCCTCTTAAACGGTATTCCTACGGATACCATATTCGGCACTCGGAGCGAGGAGTGGAATTGGCAAGATGGTGGAATCGTAAATCTGCGTCTGGGTCAGAATACACTGGCTCTGCACGACCTGACTGGGTTCGAAGGGCGTTGTGATGCTATATATCTAACCCCCGATTTGAATGCTGCACCGCCAGCTTCTGACTTTAAGTTTCGATCAAAAAAACTCCATCTGCCTCCCGTACAAGATGCAGGAACCTATGACTTGGTCGTGGTGGGAGGTGGCATAGCAGGCTGTTGCGCTGCCATCACAGCAGCCCGCTTGGGTTGCAAGGTCGCACTCATACAGAACCGTCCGGTGCTGGGAGGTAACAACAGCTCTGAGGTGAGGGTTGGATTGTCTGGACTTATTCGCCAGCAGCCCTATCCCCGTTTGGGTGAGCTGATGGACGAGCTGGGCGGAGTCGGTTTCTGGACGAACTACGAGGCGCAGCAGGACACAACGTCGCCGCGCAGCCAACGCATACTCAGCATCCTGCGGGAACACCCCGAGAAATTGCAGCATAATGCAGGACCGGCCAGTAATTACGAGGATGAAAAGAAACTTAAGCTCATCCAAAGCGAACCCAATATCTCCCTATTCCTAAACACGGAGGTCGTCGGCGTTAAGATGCGTGGTTCGAAGATTCGTGCCGTAACAGGGCGGAGCATTATCGACGGTAGTGAAACGGTCTTTCGGGGAAAGGTTTTTGCTGATTGTACGGGTGACGGCAATCTTGGCTATCTGGCTGGCGCTGACTATCACGTAGGGCGGGAGAGTAGGAAAGAGACTCAGGAACCCAGTGCACCGGAGATAGCAGACCAACTTACAATGGGCACCTCGGTACAATGGTATGCCGAAGATGCAGAGACTCCTCAGCCCTTTCCCGAATGTCCTTGGGCCATTCAGTTCACCGACTCCACCTGCTTCCCCATCCTGCGTGGTGACTGGCAGTGGGAGGCTGGCCTCGACCTCGACCAGATAGCTGATATTGAGCAGATACGCGACCATGCCCTGCGCGCTGTCTATGGCAACTGGGCATATCTGAAGAATCATTGGAAGGAACGTGACGCTTTTGTTTGTAAGCGTCTGGCCTGGGTGGCATACATCGGTGGGAAGAGAGAATCGCGCAGACTTTTAGGAGATGTGGTGCTTACTGAACAGGACATCTTGAATCAGGTGAAATACGACGACGCTTCTTTTACCACGACCTGGGGCATTGACCTTCACTATCCTGAACATATCCCTGGCCTGACGGAGGCACCCTTTACTGCCTATAGCCGGACTACACCCATCACTCCATACGCAGTGCCATACCGTTGTCTCTACTCCCGCAATATAAATAATCTGTTTATGGCCGGCCGGAATATCAGCGTCACGCACATTGCCCTGGGTACAGTTCGCGTGATGCGCACAGGCGGGATGATGGGTGAAGTCGTTGGTATGGCAGCCTCTCTTTGCCGTCAATACCACATCTTGCCTCGTGCTGTCTATACAGACCACCTTGCAGAATTGAAGACATTGATGGAAATGAGATAATCCTTTAATAATATGAGACATACCATTCTTTTCTTCATTCTTTCCTTTATATCTATAAGTGTGTCTGCTGCAGATGAAACGCCCCTGCGCCTCGCGGTAGCAGATATTACTCACGGACACCTTGGAGAGGTGGTACGCCGCATGAACCGGGGCGACTTTCAGATTGTGGGTGTTGCCGAACCAAACGATGCTTACCGCAAGCGGAATGACCTCACCGGCCGTCTGCCTGAGAATCTTTTCTTTGCTGATCTGGGGCAGATGCTCGACGAGACAAAGCCCGAGGTGGTAGTGGCCTATGGTAGCATCTACGATCATCTGAGTGTTGTGGAAGCCTGTGCACCTCGTCACGTTCACGTAATGGTTGAGAAGCCTTTGGCTACAACGTGGAAGGCTGCTCGCCGTATCGCCGAACTGGCCGAGCAATACAATATCCATGTGCTTACGAACTACGAGACGACTTGGTACAGTACGAACCAGCATGCCAAGCAACTCATTGATGCGGGGAAAATAGGTGATTTGGTGCGCATAAACATTTACGACGGGCATGATGGACCCAAGGAAATCGGTTGCGGCCCCATGTTCTTGGAGTGGCTTACCGACCCTCTGCTGAACGGAGGCGGTGCAGTGGTGGACTTCGGCTGCTATGGTGCCAATCTGGCTACGTGGCTGTTGAAGGGGCAGGAGCCGCTGAGTGTCTATGCCGTTTTGCAGCAGAAGAAGCCCGATGTCTATCCCAAGGTTGATGACGATGCTACGATAGTGGTGCAATATCCCGGCTGCACCGTACAGATAATGGCTTCGTGGTGCTGGCCCCAGGGGCGAAAGGATATGTACGTCTATGGTCTCAAGGGTAGCATTTTCCAACTGACACCTACGCAGATGGAGACCTTTATAGACCGCCGCCAGAGCGGACGTTTCGAGGCACCCCGCTTGGAGCCTCCCTACAACGATTCGTTCCGCTTCTTGCGCGCTGTGGTTAGGAACGAAATCACCCTGCCGCCCTACGACCTGAGTTCCCTGGAGAATAATCTGATGGTTGTCCGCATTTTGGAGGCTGCACGGAAAAGTGCTAAGACAGGGAAACCTGTAAAGTTCTGAGTTATCATGATTCTTGAGGGGCTTCTCCTTTCCTAAGCCCTCGTTTTTGCAAGTATTAATAGTAACAATTGTGGGTATTAATATTAGCAATTGTGGGTATTAATACCTGCATTGTCCGGTCAGAAAGGCAGAATAGCTATTTCTTCTTCTTGTGTATGCGGAAGAACTCTTTCCAGCGATTGAAGTCCTTCTTGAACTGGATGCCAATGCCTTGTGTGGTGAGTGACGACTGGATGAAGTAGCGGTCGTTCGTCTGATTGTATGCCTTTAGCGATATGCCTCCATTCGGTGTTAGCAGGTACTGGACGTCAAAGTCGCCGATGAAGTTGTTGGTGGAGTAGTAACTTTCGCGATAACCAATGTTGCCGTTGATGAGCAGGCGGTTGTTGAGAAGACGTCCCGAGAGGATGCCTTCCACGTCGGTCTGTTCCCAACCCGTCTCACCAGTGCGCAGGTTGGCGCCAAAACTCCAGTTATTGGTCCCCAGCATATTCGACATGATCTGGTTGAACTGGTTGCTTAGCGTACTGCTGAGGAGGGAGTTTACTGCTGTCTTGCTCTGGTTTGCAGCGCTGACGTACTGCATGCTCTGGTTATAGAAACGGCCTATGCCAAGCAAGTAGATAACCTGCATGTTGCGCTCCTCGTCGGTGTTTAACATCGAACGGACCATCTGTCGTTCGTCCTCGTTGGCATTGGGCAAGTCGAAGTCGAAGCTTACCTCAGGTGCTTCAGCTCGTCCGCCGATGTTCATGATGCAGTCAACCCGGGTGTTTGAAAGACCCAGGCTGGTGGCCGAGAGGTCGTCGAGTGATACGTTTGGCACCATGTACTTGGCTTTCAGGTTCAGGGCGGCCTGATAGGCATCGCCTCCGAAGACGAGGCTGCCTCCTCTCTCGAACTGGAAGTCCTTGTGTATGAATTCCTGGATGGAAAGCTTGTAGATGCCGTGATCCACGTGGTAGGTGCCGTACATCTGGAACTTGCTCTTGTTGTAGTAGTTTGCCAGTATGTGTCCGCTTCCGTTCAGGTCGATGTAGTCGCCCGACTTCGGGTCCATCATCAGGCGCATTGTGGCGTCGGGTGTGATGTTAAGGTCGAAGTTCAGACGCATATCCCCCTCTGTCTCCTCTTCTTCGGGCTTTTCTTCGGTTTGAAGGACGACATCCGAGCTGTCGCGCTGTGAGACATAGGTAATGAACCCTGCCTCTGTAATCGTCTCCGGCCTGGATACATTATATACGATACGCGAGCCTGGCATTGGCGTGCAGTTGATGTTGATGTTCAGGTTGCTTGGCTGGCCGAACATCTCCATGTTACCGGTGGCATAGACCGTGCCGTAGAAATCCTGGTCGCCGAAGCTGCTGCGGTCGTAACCCAGAATGTTGTTGGCCTCGATGCCGAAGTTGAAGCGCAGATGCTTCATGTTCGTGTGCATCAGGTGTCCGTCTATGGTTGCCGAGTGTGCGCTGCTGCCCGGTCCTCCCTGCCGGTCATATATCGTGGCCTTTCGGATATATATGTTGTCTGGACGCAATATGATGCTGTCGCCTGCCAGGTGATAGTCCGTGCCGATGGCATTAACATGCATGCTGGCCTCGTCGGCTATCAGGTCGCCCTCTATGTTGATTTGCTTGAAGGCTCCGAACACCCTGGCCCGACCGGTTGCACGACCCTGGAAGTTGGTGAAGATATGGCTTGTGTATTTGTTCAGGAAATAGAGGTTGCAGCGTCGTGTCCTGATGTCCAGCTCAATGCCGTTGCCCGGCTTGTGTCCTGGCGTGATGGTTCCCTGCACCGTTGTCTGGTGGTTGGCAGCCGGGTCGCTTATGTGAGCGTCCAGGAAGATGCTTCCCTCGCGGTCTCCCCAGTTTCCGTGAACATCCATCTCGCCCATCTCGCCTCGGTTGAAGGTGAAGTTGCTGACGTGAAGGAAGGCATCTGCCTTCGGTTTGCTCTGTAAATCGCGGGCATAGACGCGGCCCGTGGCAAGTCCGTCGAACTCTACGGTATGGAAATTGACGATGTCGAAGATGTAGGCAAGGTTTATCTGGTGAAGGTCGGCCACAATCGAGTCGTTGCTCTGCTTTGAGATGCGGCCCTGCACGGTCAGGTATTTCTCGGCCTTGGCTATCTTTACGCTGTCGAGCTCGATCAGCCCGTCGTGATAGTTCATGCTGGCTGGATGTACCGTCCATACAGTATCGTTGATGATCAGGTTCGACTGGTTGATTCTTCCCTTTACCGCCTGCTTTCCCGAAAGGTCGGTATAGAGCTGTCCCGAGAGGTCTATTTCGCCCATCTGAGCACGTTCTTGCTGACGGTTGTTCCAGTGGAGTCGTGTGCGCAGTTGGTCGTCACTGGAAAATGTCTCCAGTCCGAAGTCAACAGGCAATCCCTTCATCATACGCTCCAGCTGCATGTTGGCCTGCATGTTCTGCGAGGTGCTCTGTATGTTGCATCCCACATGTTTCAGACTTTCTGAGCCGAACTTCAGGGTGGGGAACTGGGCGTTCAGGCTGAGCATGCCTATGCTGCCGTTCATCATGCCGTCGAGGGTGGCCTTCTGCGGAATCTCCATGTCGATGCCTGCGAGCCGCTTAATGAGGGCTGTATCCTTGACGAATATCCTGAAGCTCAGGTCGTCCTGATACTTTGCTGTTCCAGTCGGGTTCTTGAAGATGCTGGGCAGATATTGACCGGCTATCTGGGTGAAGGTGGGCTTGATGTTCTTCCATTTGAACTGGCCGTCCATCTCCATGCGCAGGAAGTCGCTCTTCACGCTGATGAGTTTCTCGTTATCCTCGGGATCGCTTGTTATCAGTATGGGCCCTGTCTTGGTCATGCCTTTCTCGGGAGAGTTTATGCTCAGGCTGTCTATCCGTAACGTGCCGGCAATGTCTTCGATGCTATGTCCGCGCAGGTCTCCGTTCAGGCGGAGGCTGAACACATCGTTTTCGTACTTCTTTGTCAGATTCAGGATGTTGGGATTCAGACGGTCTATGACGGCCTGGCAGAGCAGACTTCTGGTGTTGCCTTGCATACTGGTGTTCAGAGACATTTGCAGCCCGGCATTTAAATCATCGACGGACAGTTTTCCTTCGTAGGTCTGACCGTGACACGCAGCACTGAAATCTACATTCCTATATAAATATCCCTTTAGCTTCAGGGCGCTGACCAAACCTTCTGCCTTCAGTCTCGGATGCCCCTCCTCGTCCTTTATCTGACCTGTAACTCTTGATGAAAGCGTTACTTTTTCAAGAATATGCTTCTCGTTGTCGTTCAAGAGTTTATCTAATACAAACTCATTAAGTTCCACTTCGCCGTCCAGGTCGTTCCGATCCCTGAGAGAAGCATCCACAGTCATCTCGCCAAGTTGGGTATTCAGGTTCAGCCTGGCTTCTGTCCTGGCCTTGCTGTAGCGTCCGTTACCCTTTGCCTTGATGGTTCCCAGGCGCCTCAGGTATGGTGAAATCTCCTGTTCCTTTCCCTTCAGGTTCCTGACGAGGAAAGACTGCAGTGTGGGCTTCAGTATGAGTTGGTCAATCTGTACGTCAGCTACGGGTGAAGAAGCGAGGCCTTCCAGCGTTGCCAACGATTTCAGGGCGAAGTTCTGCTCGCGGTCTGAAACCTGAATGTTGTTCAGAATCAGCCTGTCGGTTGTACCGCCGATGGATCCGCTGAACTGAACCTCGTCCTGGAAGTGGGAGAGGGCAGGTGCGAATGCCATCAGATCTCCGGGAACGATACTGCCGGTGAGCGAACCCTCAACTCGAGCGCCTTTGTACCAGTCAGGCGTACCGCTAAACGGCGAGTTCTTGAAGAATAGCTGCAGCGCACTGGAAAAAATGTCGGAGCGGGGCAGGGCGAAAGTCAGTCCGTTTATCTGTGCCTGTTTCTGCCCTATGATGAATTCTCCCTCCAGGTTGCTTATCTGCAGGCCGCATCCTTCAGAGACGCTCATTTTCTTCAGGTTCACATTGATGCTGTCCTTGCTGATTTTCCTCAGTTGAGCCGTCAGGTTTAGGTCCCGGATGTCCAGATGGGCAGGATTGAAGCGCTGAGGGGTGGGAGATGAGTAGTATTGGTCGTAGAGGATATTGCATCGCCTGATGAGCAGGCTGCCTATTTCCAGGTCGAGGGTGCTTTCTTTTGTCGTGTCTTTGCTGGAGAGCGCGTCTATCAGGAACTGGAAGTTATGAGGCTTGTCGGCTGCAACCCTATACAGACGGGCATTTGCGCCGAAGAGTTGCGCGTTCCGGATTCTGATGCGCTTCTTGAAGAGGGGCAGAATCTCCATCTTGGCTGCAAGGCGCGAGACACGGAGCATCGTCGTATCCTGCTGGTCAAAGAGTAATACGTCGTCAACGAAGAGCCTGTTGGGGAATCGCCAGGAGACTTTGCCTATCTGCACATCGGTGCCCAGGTTGTCTTTCAGGACGCTGCAAACAAACTTTGTCCCGCGTTTTTGCACTGCAGGAACGGAGAGCAGGAAGCTAATCGCCAGAATGGAAACCAATATGATTCCAACTGCCCAATTTATGATATATTTTAGTGTCTTAATATGCTCTAAACTACATTTCTTTCTTAAATCAGGGCAAAAGTACAAAATTATTTTGGATAATAGGCATGTTAGTTCAATTTTTTTGTGTAATTTTGCCGAGCTAAAAGTGAACACATAGCGAACTATTATTTTTAATTCCAGTATATGGCAAAAGTAATTAAATTACGTAAGGGCCTGGATATCAACCTGAAGGGCAAAGCTGCGTTGGAAACGGTTGCCGTAGAGTGTCCTGGCGAGTATGCACTCGTTCCAGACGACTTTACGGGCCTGAAACCCAAGGTAGTTGTCAAAGAGGGTGATTCCGTAAAGGTCGGGGATGCTTTGTTCGTTGACAAGCTGCATCCCGAAGTGAATTTTGTTTCTCCAGTCAGTGGTACTGTCTCCCTGGTTGAACGTGGTGACCGCAGAAAGTTGCTCAGCGTTCGCGTTAAGCCGGACGGCAAACAGGAGGCTCGCCAGTTCGACGTGAAGGGCGATGTGAAAGCTCTGTTGGTGGAGAGTGGCATGTTTGCCTTCTTCCGTCAGCGTCCCTATGACGTGGTGGCTAATCCCGAGGACAAGCCGAAGGCCATCTTCGTGAGCGCCTTCAACAGCATGCCGCTGAGTCAAGACTTCGAGTACGCTCTGAAGGGTCAGGAGAAAGAGTTTCAGGCAGGTCTTGATGCCCTGTCCAAGATTGCAAAGGTCTATCTGGGCATCAGTGCCAGGCAGACCAGTACTGCACTGACCGCAGCCAAGAGTTGCGAGGTGAATGTCTTCGACGGTCCTGCTCCTGCCGGTAATGTCGGTGTGCAGATCAATCATGTCGATCCCATTAACAAGGGCGAAATCGTCTGGACGATGGGTGCCGAGGAGGTTATCTTCGTAGGCCGTCTGATGCTGACAGGTAAGGTTGACCTGACCCGCACCGTTGCACTGGCGGGTAGTGAAGTGAAGAAACCCGCCTATTTCAAAATGCTTGTCGGCCAGAAGCTCTCTACGCTGCTTGCCGGTCAGATCGACGCATCAAAGTCGCTGCGCATCATCAACGGTAATGTGATGACTGGCCTGAAGACTACGGCAGACGGTTTCCTGGGTGCTCATGCAACCGAGGTGAACGTTATTCCCGAGGGAGACCACGCCGATGAGTTCCTGGGTTGGATTGCTCCGCGCTTCAACACCTTCAGCACTCATCGCAGCTACTTCAGCTGGCTGCTGGGCAAGAAGAAGGAATATGTGATGGATGCACGCATCAAGGGTGGCGAACGTCACATGATTATGAGTGGTGAATACGACAGGGTCTTCCCGATGGACATCTATGCCGGCTATCTGGTTAAAGCCATTATAGCAGGCGACATTGACCGCCAGGAGGCCCTGGGTATCTACGAGGTGGCACCCGAGGATTTTGCCATCGCCGAGTTCGTTGACAGCTCCAAGCTGGAACTTCAGCGCATCGTTCGCGAGGGTCTGGACATCCTCAGAAAGGAAAACGCTTAATACATTATAATATAATAGTATGAAATCATTAAGAAAATTTTTCGATAACATCAAGCCCTACGTTGAGGAAGGTGGCAAGTTCCACGCCTTCCGTAGCCTGGTGGACGGATTCGAGACCTTCGCATTCGTGCCGAACCAGACTTCTCGTGCGGGCAGTGTGAATATCCACGATGCTATCGACAGCAAGCGCATCATGAGCCTGGTAGTCATCGCACTCCTGCCCGCCTTGCTTTTCGGTATGTACAACGTGGGATACCAGAACTATGCAGCTGCCGGCACGCTGGCCAGTGCATCCTTCTGGGAAATCTTTGGATTCGGTTTCCTGGCTGTGCTGCCTAAGATTATCGTCAGCTATGTAGTGGGCCTCGGCATCGAGTTCGTGGTGGCTCAGTGGAAGGGCGAGGAGATTCAGGAGGGCTTCCTGGTTTCCGGTATCCTCATTCCCATGATCATTCCCGTCAACACGCCGCTCTGGATGCTGGCTATTGCCGTGGCCTTCAGCGTGATTCTGGCCAAGGAAATCTTCGGCGGTACGGGTATGAACATCTTCAATCCTGCTTTGGTGACCCGTGCTTTCCTGTTCTTCAGCTATCCCAGTGTGATGACGGGCGACGATAATGTATGGGTAGCACAGCGCACCATCTTCGGTCTGGGTAACAACCTGCCCGATACCTATGCCGCTGCCACTCCCCTTGGCGATGCTGCCCTGGGTCAGCCCCTTGCCGACCAGTGTGCAGCCATTACCGGTCTGATTCCCGGTTCCATTGGCGAGACCAGTGTGATTGCCATTGCCCTGGGTGCCCTGCTGTTGCTCTGGACCGGTGTGGCCAGTTGGAAGACGATGCTGAGCGTCTTTGTCGGAGGCGGCCTGACTGCTGCTTTTTTCAATCTGCTGGGCCTGACGCCTCTCACCTGGATTGACCATATCGTGCTGGGCGGCTTCTGCTTCGGTGCCGTATTCATGGCTACCGACCCCGTGACCAGTGCCCGCACCGAGTGTGGCAAGTACGTCTATGGTTTTCTGATCGGACTTGTGGCTGTAATGGTACGCGTCCTGAACCCCGGTTTCCCCGAGGGCATGATGCTGGCCATTCTGCTTATGAACGTGTTCGCTCCGCTGATTGACTACTGCTTCGTGCAGAGCAATATCAACAAGCGTGCTAAACGTGCAACCAAATAAAGTGAAGGAGGAACGGTTATGAATTTATCTAAGTTAAAGGAAACAAATACCTACATTATCATCTACGCAACCGTGATGGTAATCATCGTGGCCTTCCTGCTGGCTTTCATCTCGTCTGCACTGAAACCCACTCAGGACGCCAATGTTTTGCGTGATACGAAGAATCAGATTCTGATTTCACTGAACCTTACAGGCCTTAAGGGCGAAGCTGTCGACCGCAAGTTTGCCGAGGTTGTCACCGACACCATCCAGGTGGACGACAAGGTGGTCTATCAGGCTTCCGTCGAGGGTGCCACAAAGTATGTCCTGCCCGTCAAGGGGCGCGGTCTATGGGGCGGCCTATGGGGCTATATCTCTGTTGACGAAGACAAGCAGCACGTCTATGGCACATACTTCGACCATGAGAGTGAGACAGCCGGCCTGGGTGCCCGCATCAAGGAGCGCTGGTTCCAGGAGCAGTTCAACGGCAAGCCCATCTTTACCGATAATCCACAGCAGGTTGCCCTGACCGTGGTGAAGAAGGGACAGTCGAAGGCTGAGACCGAGATTGACGGCGTTACCGGCGCCACCCTCACCAGCAATGGTGTGGCCGATATGGTTACCAACGGCCTGCAGTCCTACATCGGATTTCTTGCCGGCGGTCAGGCCTCCGGCTGCAAGAAGCCCTTAAATGAGCGCTGCGGCCGCTGCAAGGCAGGCATGGCTTGTCCCGAGGGCGAGAGCTGTGAAGCAGAGTCATGTACTGAAGTTGAACAAAATTAAAGTATGGAGGATAGAATATGAGTAAACTGTTTTCAAGCGAGAATAAGGAAGTATTCCTGAATCCGTTGAATGCGAACAATCCCATTGCTGTCCAGGTGCTGGGTATCTGTTCGGCACTGGCTGTGACGAGCCAGCTGGAGCCCGCCATCGTGATGGGTCTCAGCGTGACGGTGATTACGGCCTTCTCGAACGTGATTATTTCACTGCTGCGCAATACCATTCCCAACCGCATCCGCATTATCGTGCAGTTGGTTGTCGTGGCTGCGTTGGTGACGATTGTCAGCCAGATCCTGAAGGCATACGTCTATGACGTGAGTGTTGCGCTCAGCGTCTATGTCGGCCTGATCATCACCAACTGTATCCTGATGGGCCGCCTCGAGGCCTTTGCCATGCAGAACGGTCCATGGGAGAGCTTCCTGGACGGTGTCGGCAACGGACTCGGCTATGCGCTGATCCTGGTCATTGTGGGCTTTGTGCGCGAGCTCTTCGGCTTCGGCACGTTGTTCGGCTTCCAGGTCATCCCCGACATTTGCTACGAGTGGGGCTATCAGAACAACGGCATGATGACGATGCCTGCCATGTCGCTGATCATCGTAGGTTGTGTAATCTGGGCACATCGCTCAATAAATAAGGAGGAGAAGTAATATGGAACACATGATTAGTTTGTTTGTCCGCTCCATCTTTGTGGACAATATGATTTTCGCCTTCTTCCTGGGTATGTGCTCATATCTGGCCGTATCCAAGACGGTGAAGACTTCGTTAGGACTGGGCGTTGCAGTCACCTTCGTGCTGCTCATCACAGTCCCTGTGAATTATGCCCTGCAGACCTATGTGCTCGGTCCCGATGCCCTGGTCGAGGGTGTTGACCTCACCTTCCTGGCCTTCATCCTCTTCATTGCCGTCATCGCTGCCATCGTGCAGCTGGTCGAGATGATCGTCGAGAAGTTCAGCCCCTCGCTCTATGCAGCGCTGGGCATCTTCCTGCCTCTGATAGCCGTGAACTGCGCCATCATGGGCGCCTCGCTGTTCATGCAGCAGCGCGTTCAGATGGATCCCGCCATCAGCACTCAGGCCATTGGCGGCTTCGGCGATGCCATAGCCTATGCCCTGGGCAGCGGAATCGGCTGGCTCCTGGCCATCGTGGGCCTGGCTGCCATTCGCGAGAAGATGGCCTATGCCGATGTTCCCAAGCCCCTGAAGGGACTGGGCATCACCTTCATCACCGTAGGCCTGATGGCAATGGCATTTATGTGTTTCAGTGGACTTAACATCTAAAGAGTAGGAGGAATTAGACAATGGATATGAATTTGATTTTGACGAGCATTGCTGTATTCCTGGTAATCATAATTGCCCTGGTTATCATCCTGCTCGTAGCTAAGAAGTATTTGTCGCCCAGCGGCAATGTGAACGTAACGATCAACGGTAAGGACACGCTTTCCGTAGGGCAGGGCAGCAGCCTGCTGAGCACCCTGTCGCAGGAGGGCATCTTCCTGCCCAGCGCCTGCGGCGGCAAGGGTTCCTGCGGACAGTGCAAGGTACAGGTCGTAGAGGGCGGTGGCGAGATTCTCGACTCCGAGAAGGGCCACTTCACCCGCAAGCAGGTCAAGGACCACTGGCGCCTGGGATGCCAGTGCAAGGTGAAGGGCGACCTGAAGATTCATGTGGACGACTCTGTGCTCGGCGTCAAGGAATGGGAGTGCACCGTGCTCTCCAACAAGAACGTCGCCAGCTTCATCAAGGAGTTCAAGGTGGCTCTGCCTCCAGGCGAGCACATGGACTTCGAGCCCGGCAGCTACGCACAGATTAAGATCCCCTGCTACGACATCGACTACAACCGCGACTTCGACAAGGCCGACATCGGCGAGCTCTATGTACCCACCTGGGAGAAGTTCGGCATCTTCGGACTCAAGCAGAAGAACGAGGTGCCCACCATCCGCGCCTATTCGATGGCCAACTACCCCGACGAGGGCGACATCATCACCCTCACCGTCCGCATCGCCACACCGCCCTTCAAGCCCAAGGACCAGGGTCCCGGCTTCATGGACGTGCCCTGCGGCATAGCCTCGACGTACATCTTCTCGCTCAAGCCCGGCGACAAGTGCCTGATGAGCGGCCCCTACGGCGAGTTCCGTCCCGTCTACGACAGCAAGCGCGAGATGATATGGGTCGGCGGCGGTGCCGGTATGGCTCCCCTGCGTGCCCAGATCATGCACATGCTCAAGACGCGCCAGTGCCGCGACCGCGAGATGCACTACTTCTACGGTGCGCGCGCCATCGACGAGGTGTTCTTCATGGAGGACTTCCTCGAGCTGGAGAAAGAGTTCCCCAACTTCCACTTCCACCTGGCACTCGACCGTCCCGACCCGAAGGCCGACAGCCTGGGCGTGAAGTACACTCCGGGCTTCATCGCTCCCGTGATGGGCGACACTTACCTGAAGCAGCACGAGGCGCCCGAGGACATCGAGTACTACCTGTGCGGACCTCCAATGATAGCAAAGACCGTGCTCGACCTGCTGCATAGCCTGGGCGTCGAGGACGACATGATTCGCTTCGACAACTTTGGCGGTTAGTGAGTGCAGAGCCAAACTTGTTTGAGCTATGCCGAGCGTAGCCAAATAGTCGCTGAAGGCAACTACGGCGGTTAGTGTACAGGATAAGACGAGAGACGGGTTTCGGCCCGTCTTTTGTCGTTAAAGACACTGATGCCCTTGATAAAGCCCTGCCTTCGTGATGGAAGAAGGGCAGCGGGCGCTGGAAGCATATAGAGAGCTGGTAAGGTTAATGGGAGGCGGCAAAAATAAGTCAACCTCTGCTGACCCAGTACCGAGCGAAACATCGCCTTTCAAAGCCGGCTTCACAGCAGAAGTTGACACTGCAAAGGTAGCAAAAAATCTTGAATTGCTAATAGAAAAGCCCAAAAAATATACAAAAGAACAGAAAAAAGGTTTCATAGAAGACCTCGCAAAGGTATTACGCACAAGGCGATATAGCTCAAAGATAAAGCCCCGCCCTCGAGATGAGGACAGGGCTTTTTCTGTGTACTCCAGAGACGTGAAGACTGGCCTGATCACCACCCGCCGCATCATCTTCACCCCCAGCGTGGACCTCCGCAACGTATTGGCTGACACCAGCATCCAGATCACCTGTCTCGACGAGGACGGTACTGTGCTGAAGCGCGTCACCTCCGACGATGACGGCACGGTGGAGGACAACGAGGAGGACGGCGACAACCAGGGCGGTCAGAGCAATCAGGGCACTCAGAACAATCAGAGTAATCCGGATAATCCGAGCGACCCTGGGGACGATCCCGACAACGGCATGGAATAGGGTTCACCCCAGCCCCTCCTTAGGGATGGCTCAGCCAGATGAAATGCAAGTATGTGTGCCCCGACTCATCGCGAGCCGGGGCGCACGCTATTGTATAATCAACATGGGTAAATGTTATTATACGTTGTTGCTCTTTCAGCCCAGATGCAGGTAGTCCTGCAGGGCTTCAACGTACTGGCGGAAGGCTTCGATGCCCTTGGGCGTGATGCGGCACAGGGTGCAGGGACGCCTGCCTTTGTAGGTCTTCTCCACCTCGATGTAGCCAGCTGCCGACAGCTTTTCTATCTGCACGCTCAGGTTGCCCGCCGTTGCGCCCGTCTGCTCCCTGATGTAGGGGAACTCGGCCTCTTCAATGTCGATGAGCATGGACATTACCGCCAGGCGCAGTTCGGAGTGGAGTAGTGGATCCAGTGGTTTGAAGTTCATAGGTCTGTCCTCCCGCTCTTATTTGTTCTGATAATAGATCACCAGGCCCGGTATGATGAGTCCCACGACGGCTACGGCAGCCATCACGTAGAGCTGTTCTGCCCATGGATAGTGCAGCGCCAGGAAGAAGCCGCCCAGTCCGGCGATGAAGCCGCAGACCTGTACGATGCGGTTCCTGATGACGCTTCCCATAATCGTGGAGGCGATGCCGAAGCAGAGCGAGATGATGCTGGTGATGTTGATGTAGGCGTATCCCTCGTGAATGCCCGGCTTCAGGCTTATCGCAGGCAGCAGACCGCATCCGTAGAGGCCGAGGACGAAGCCCATGACGCCCATGAAGGCGCCGAAGGTGCCCCAGACCTGGCTGATGGTCCTGCCGACGAATGTGGTGGGTACGGGTTCCCGGTGGCGGCCAATGACGCGCTCGCCCAGGTATCCGACTATCCACATCACCGCCCACAGGGCATTCCATGCCGGTCCGCCGTGCTGCTTCCACAGGTAGGCAATCAGAAAGGCAAAGAAGACGACGCATGAACCCCACCAGACGAGGGACCATGACGAGTTGCGCGTAATGGTGCGCTGGCTCCGTTCAATTGATTCGCGAATGATCTCAAGGCTGCGCTCGGCAGTCAAATTCTCTTTTGTTTCCATTTTTAGTTCAGTTTTTCTCTTACGCGCGAACATTATTATATTATATGTCCTGAAGGATGATCTTGATTTTTCCCGGTCATTTCCCTGTTCGCGTTCCGTTTGATTTAACACTTCGGTTGATAAACTCTCGTTTTTGGACTCTCCGCCCTCCTGCAGAAAGAGCAGAAAAGTCCTTTGTGCTTCGAATCACGGTGCAAAGTTAAACAAGTTTATAATATAAACCAAATTATTTTGCAAATATTTGTGCTAATTACGCGATTTTTTTTGTGTTTCTTCATCTTTTTATGTTTTTTGGGGCGTATCGGGTAGTCTTAAGCCGGCTTAATAAACGCTCTATAATGTTATTTATAGTTAATAATGAAGCCGATGTTTGGCATCTTACGGAGAATTGTTGTAACTTTACACGCTGAAAGGGTATTATCCGCCCGTTTTGTAGAAACAATTTAAAGAATTTAGGAAATATGAACGATTACAGTTATCTGGAACAAGAAGAGTCGATGGGCCTTTCGAGGTCTTTCTCCGTGCTGATGCGCAACGTCTATACGTGGATGGCGCTGGGTCTGCTCATGACGGCGCTCACATCCCTGATCGTGGTGCGCGACGAGAACCTGTTGTACACCATAGCCACCCGTCCGCCACTCATGTGGGGCCTGCTGATTGCCGAGCTGGCGATGGTGCTGATACTCTCGGTGCGGATCATGAAGATGTCCTTCCCCGTGGCTGGACTGATGTTTGCGGCTTATGCAATCCTGAACGGCCTGACGATGGCGTTCATCTTCGCCGTCTATACGGCTGAGAGCATAGCCACCACGTTCTTCATCACGGCGGGAACGTTTGCCGGAATGTCGGTGCTGGGCTACACCATAAAGCGCGACCTCTCGCAGGTGGGGCGCATCCTCTACATGCTGCTCATCGGCCTGATTATCGCCACGATCGTGAACATCTTCATGAAGAGCAGCGGCCTGGGCATGATCCTGAACTACCTGGGCGTACTCATCTTCGTGGGGCTAACGGCCTACGACACCCAGAAGATCAAGAACATGCTGATGATGTACAGCGAGGCAGGCGTGACCGACGAGACAAACAAGCTCGCCCTGCTGGGCAGCCTGAGTCTGTACCTGGACTTCGTCAACCTCTTCCTCTACCTGTTGAGGTTCTTTGGAAACAGGCGTTAAGCGACAGCTGCCCTTGCAGTACGCCGTGGGGGCCTTATTCTTAGCGGGACGCTATTGCAAAATTGCTCCAAATACGTATAAAAAACAGCCAATTTTTTGCATATCTCTCGAAAATGGGCTATCTTTGTGCCAAAAATCGGGAAAATCCCGCTAATTAGGAAACTTATACTATTCAATTAAAAATGGACGATCAAGAAAGAATTATTAAAGTTGACATTGAGCATGAAATGCGAAAGAGCTACATTGACTATTCAATGAGTGTCATTGTGGCTCGTGCATTACCGGATGTCAGAGACGGATTTAAGCCGGTTCACCGCCGTATTCTCTTCGGCATGAAGGAACTGGGAAATTTACATAGCAAGCCATACAAGAAGTGTGCACGTATCGTAGGTGAGGTGCTCGGTAAATACCATCCTCACGGAGACAGTTCGGTATATGGCGCCCTGGTGCGTATGGCTCAGGAATGGAGCATGCGCTACACGCTGGTCGACGGTCAGGGAAACTTCGGCTCAATCGACGGAGACAGCCCGGCAGCCATGCGTTACACCGAGGCCCGTCTCTCCCTGATGGGCGAGGCCATGATGGACGACCTGGAGAAGGAAACCGTCGACATGACCACAAACTTCGACGACACATTGCTCGAGCCGACGGTAATGCCTACCCGCATCCCCAACCTGCTGGTCAACGGCGCAACGGGTATCGCTGTGGGTATGGCTACAAACATACCGACGCACAACCTGAGCGAGGTAATTGATGCTTGCGTGGCCTATGTGGACAATCCCGACCTGACCATTGACGACCTGATGATGTATGTGAAGGGTCCCGACTTCCCGACAGGTGCCTATATCATGGGCCTGCAGGGCATCAGGGACGCTTACGAGACAGGCCGCGGCCGCGTTATCATGCGTGCTAAGGCTGATATCGAATCCGACGAGCAGCACGACAAGATCGTCATCACGGAGATCCCGTATGGTGTGAACAAGCAGCAGCTGATTTAATATATCGCCCAGCTGGTGACGGACAAGAAGATTGACGGCATCAGCAATGCCAATGATGAGAGCGACCGCGACGGTATGCGTATCGTCATTGATATCAAGCGCGATGCCAATGCTCGGGTCGTCCTGAACAAGCTCTTCAAGATGACGCCCCTGCAGACCAGTTTCAGCGTAAACAGCATCGCCCTGGTAAAGGGTCGTCCAAAACTGCTCACCCTGAAGGACTGCATCAGCAATTTCGTCGAGCACCGTCATGAGGTCGTTATCCGCCGCACGAAGTACGACCTGCGCAAAGCCGAGGAAAGAGCCCATATCCTGAACGGACTCATCATAGCCAGCGACAACATTGATGAAGTCGTACATATCATCAGGGGCAGCAAGACACCGGTGGAGGCCCAGCGCAATCTGGAAGCCCGGTTCGAACTGGATGAGCTGCAGAGTAAAGCCATCGTGGACATGCGCCTGTCCCAGCTGACAGGTCTCCGTCAGGAGGACTTGCACAACGAGTACAATGACCTGTTGGAGAAAATCAAGTACTTCAATCAAATCCTTACTGACGACGAGCTCTGCAAGAAGGTTATCAAGGACGAGCTGATAGAGATAAAGGAGCAGTACGGTGATGACCGCCGCACGGAGATCCTGCCCAGCGCAGAGGAGTTTAACGCAGAAGACTTCTATGCCGACGACGAAGTGGTTGTGACGATAAGCAATATGGGCTACATCAAGCGTACCCCGCTGGCAGAGTTCAAGGCACAGGGCCGCGGTGGAATAGGGGTGAAGGCCAGTGCTACGCGCGACAATGACTTCATCGACAAGATCTATTCGGCAACGATGCACAACACCATGTTGTTCTTCACGAACCGCGGACGCTGCTACTGGCTGAAAGTCTATGATATTCCCGAGGGCAACAAGACCAACAAGGGACGCGCCATACAGAACCTGCTGCAGATTGAGCCGGGCGATAGTGTGAGCGCCTGCCTCTGCATCCGCAAGCTGCAAGATCCCGAGTTCTGCGAGAGACACTACGTCGTCTTCTGTACGAAGCAGGGCATCATCAAAAAGACCCGCCTGACTGAATACAGCAGACCACGCTCGAATGGTGTAATAGCCATTAACATCCGCGAGGACGACAGTGTTATCTCTGTAGCCCTGACCAATGGAGAGAATGAGATCATCGTGGCTAATGCCGGAGGACGTGCTGTCCGCTTCAATGAAACGGATGTCCGCCCGATGGGCCGAAACAGCACGGGCGTGACAAGTATCGTTCTGGATGATGATCCGCGGGACGGTGTTGTCGGCATGTGCGTGATCAACGATGTCGAGAAGGAATCCATTATGGTTCTGTCTGAAAAGGGCTTTGGAAAGCGTACCGACGTTGAAGAGTATCGCAAGACGAAGCGTCACGCCAAAGGTGTGAAGACACTGAACATCACCGAAAAGACCGGCTATCTGATTGCAATGGAAGTTGTCAAAGAGGAAGACGACCTGATGATTATCAACAAGAGCGGTACCACGATCCGTTTGCATGCCGACATGATTAAGCTCACCAAGAGCAGAGTGGCTCAAGGCACAAAGGTAATCGAACTGAAGAAACGGAACGATGTGATCAGTCATCTGAGCGTAGTGCCTCGTGATGACGAGGAAGAGACCGAAACCGAAGTCGATTCAGATGCCGTTGAAACAGATAATACACCGCAAGAATAATTATTTAACATCAATTTTAATACTTATAACTATGAAAAGAACTATTTTATCACTCATCCTGATATTGAGTATGGGCGTAGCCTATGCACAAGTGGATAAAGCAGCAGCAAAGGCTGCCGCCGCTGCACAGAAAGCAGCCAAGAAGGAAGCCAATAACCAGATGGTGACGGCTCAAAAGATGTTTGACACAATGAATGAGGCGCTCAAGCAGAATGCTGCAGCCCTGACGGAAGACCAGGTCCTTGAAGAGTGTATCAAGGGAGGCGAACTGATTTCGAAAGCCTTGAAGAGCGGGTTGATTGACGAGAAGAAACTGGGTGAGGCCTATAAGTTGAGTAATGACTTCACGCTGCGCATCAACAACACTCTGCTCGGCCGTGCAAGCTCCGGCGAGGCGTTCGATACAACCCTTTTCTACAATAACCTGCGTGCCATGACCGACGGTCTGCATAATGAATTGCTGAACACAAAGGTCCAGAAGGGCGAGTATGGCAACGAGAAATATCTTGAGGGCCGTAAAAACAACCTGGCTAACAGTGGCGACTATTTCATCTATGCCGCTCAGTTCGAGAATGAATGTCACAGAGTCAAGAATGCTCTCGAGGCTTATGAGTTTGCAATGAACTACAAGCAAACCTATCCGGAAATTGCAGAACAGTGCCAGTTGAGAATCCCCGAGGAGCAGATTGCATACTACGCTTATCATGCTGCTCACGAGGCTGGCATGTATGATGCAATGGACAAGTACTATGACAAGGCTGTGACGTTCGCCGACGGTGCTCAGGGCACGAAACAGGTTAAGATCCAGTCCTTCCTGGAGAGAGGCGACACCGTAAAATGGGCAGAAAATGCTAAAATCATGTGTCTGGACGCTCCAAAGGAAAATGAAGACCTGATTCAGATCCTGTTGGCATACTACCAGAAGCAGGGCAAAGAAAAAATGGAAGGTTTTGCTGATGAAGTGATTGCCAAGGACAAAGACATCCTGATTGCCAACTACGGTAAGGCCTATGTGAAGTTTGCCGCTAAGGAATACGACGAGGCACTGAAGTACTATATCCGTTGCACGGAGATCAAGCCCGATTATTATGATGCATGGTATCAGGCCGGCCTGTGCAAATATAGCCAGGCAATGGAACTGAACTCCACCATCAGCAGCATCAAGAACCAGAAACAGGCAAAGGAAGCCCTGGACAAGACAAAGGCTCTTTTCGGAGAGGCTATTCCATATCTGGAAAAAGCTCGTGAGTGTGCTCCCGATGAACCGCACAAGTGGGCTTTCGAGCTGAAGCAGTGCTACACTGTGATGGGCCAGTCTGCCAAGGCTGCAGAGATGGATGCCCTGCTGTAATTTACTGTAAGGAAACGTCTTAATATAGGGGTGAGGATTGACCTTGCCCCTATATAACTTAATACACAGTTTAGAGATCTTTTAACATAAGAACCCACTATGCAGTATAAGAGAACAGTAATATTGCTTTTTTCCTTCCTTATCCCATTCATTGTCATGGGAAAAAAGAAAGCTGAACAGACTAATGTAGTCAAAATGAGTGCATTGTATAAGCAGGCTAATCTGGCCATCAAAAGCAATGCTAATCAGGCTGCAGCAGAAAAAGCATTACTGGATGCTCTTCCAAGGACTGACATTACCGATAAAGACCGCGCCAAGATATATTTTCATGCAGCCCGGCTTCAGGAAAATCTGAACGGTTTGATTAATCGACAGGCTTACCTGAAAAAAGCGCCCTATGATACGGCTCAGTTTTTTAATCCCCTGTTGGTAATGTATCAGCATCTGGAACATTGTGATAGTGTGGATGCCATTCCAAATGAAAAGGGAAAGGTACATACTTCTTTTACAGGATCTACGCGGGCATTACGACATAAACACAGGAAAAACATCCTGAATGGCGGCAAGTTTTTCTTGAGCAAGGCTAATTATGACCAAGCCTACAATTTCTTTGATTATTATTACAGATATTCAAATAATCAAAATGATACGATTCTGCCTCAAGTAGCGACCTGGGCTGCCCTCTGCGGATATATGGTTAATAATCCAAACCGCACCCTAAGATATATAGACGAAGCCTTCAATAATGCGGACTCAGCTTCAAGACCCATCCTGCAGGAGTACAAGGCTCGTTCTTATCTCATGCTGAACAAGGAACCGTCCTGGGTCGCATCCTTAGATGAAGGACTAAGAATGTTTCCTGGATACGATTTCTTCTTTGTCAATAAGGAGGATTATTACTATCAGCACAGGCAGTTTGAACAAGGTGAGTTACTGGCAGACTCTCTAATTAAGGCTGTGGGAGACAGGCCCTTGTTTTGGTTCGCGAAATCCAGGATGACACTGGCTGAAAATAATTATGCAAAGTGCATTGAGTTCTCTGACAGCACAATAGCCCGTGATCCCAACTACGTAGATGCCTATTACAATAAAGGTATTTCATATCTGAATCTTGCTGTTATAGCGCAAGAGTCAGCCTGTAATGACCTGACAGACCCCAAATGTATTGAGGACCGTAAAACCATACAGGGCTTTTACCAAAAAGCAAAGCCCTGCATGGAAATGGTTCGGAAACTTCAACCAAAGGATATGGAGCGTTGGGGATCTGCTCTCTATCGCATTTACCTTCACCTGAATCTGGGTGCAGAATTTGATGAAATAGAGAAGCTCCTCAAGTCATCAGCTCAATAAGCAAATAGGGGATAGTCTGCCATAATAGCATTTACTTCCCTTCTTACTTGTGTAATGACGCTCTCATCTTCTGGAGAGTTGAGTACGCGTTCAATAAATTCAGCGATCTTGACCATCAGGTCTTCTTTTGCACCGCGGGTAGTTATAGCAGGAGTACCCAGTCTGATTCCACTTGTCTGGAATGCACTTCTGGAATCGAATGGTACCATATTCTTGTTTACAGTAATATCAGCTGCAACCAAAGCCTTTTCTGCAACCTTACCAGTCAGGTCGGGATACTTGCTGCGCAAATCCACAAGCATAGAATGATTGTCTGTTCCTCCGCTTACTATATTGAAGCCTCGCTTCATCAGTTCGTCTGCTAATACCTTTGCATTCAGTTTTACCTGTTTTGCCCATTCCTTGAATGCAGGCTGAAGAGCTTCGCCAAATGCGACTGCCTTCGCAGCAATCACATGTTCCAATGGTCCTCCCTGAATACCTGGGAAAACAGCGCTGTTTAGCAGTTCAGACATCATTCGTACTACGCCCTTGTTATTCGTCTTTCCCCAAGGATTCTCGAAATCTTTCCCCATTAAGATAATCCCACCGCGAGGACCCCTTAATGTCTTATGCGTAGTACTTGTAACTATATGTGCATATTTAACAGGATTCTCAAGCAGACCAGCCGCAATAAGACCTGCAGGATGGGCCATATCAATCATCAGAAGGGCACCTACTTTATCCGCTATTTCACGCATTCTGCGATAGTCCCATTCGCGGCTATATGCAGAACCGCCTCCTACGATTAACTTTGGCTTGTGCGCTAAGGCAAGCTTCTCCATTTCATCATAGTCTACTCGGCCTGTTTCCTTACTTACATTATAGCCAACCGGCTTATAGATAATACCGCTTGTATTCACCAGGGAACCATGAGATAAGTGCCCTCCATGATCCAAATTGAGCCCCATAAAGGTGTCACCTGGATTCAGTACGGCTAAAAATACAGCTGCATTAGCTTGAGCACCTGAATGAGGTTGAACATTTGCATACTCTGCACCAAACAGTTCTTTCACTCTGTCGATAGCAAGCTGTTCTACTTCATCCACCACCTGACAACCTCCATAGTACCTCTTACCAGGATACCCCTCGGCATATTTGTTTGTCAAGCAAGAACCCATTGCCTGCATAACCTGATCACTAACAAAATTTTCTGAGGCTATGAGCTCGATGCCCTTTAGCTGACGTTGATGCTCCTTCTCAATCAACTCGAAAATCACATTGTCTTTTTTCATCTTTTTACGCTTTTTCTTTATATGGATTAAAACTATAATAACTTCACTTGATCGAGTGTGACTTCACGGTTGCAATAATGGCATTGAATAATACCCAGTTCTTTATCCAGCACTCTGAACCGGGTTCTCATTGGCTCATTGTTTGTTATGCACTTGGGATTGGCACATTTTACGATGTCGGTTAGTTCCGAAGGCATTCTCACCTCTTTTTTCTCGACAACATCATAATCGCGTATGATACAAAGCGTTACATTTGGCGTGATGACACTTAGCTGGTTAAGCTCTTCATCAGAAAAGAATTTGTCGGCAACTTTTATGATGCTTTTCTTTCCCATCTTTTTGCTTTTGAGGTTATAGCCAATGGTCACAGGCGTCTTCATCGTGTCTAAATGGAGCAGATTTACCACTTGAAACAGTTTATTTGATGGTATATGATCAATTACCGTGCCGTTCTGTAGTGCAGCAACAGGCATTTCTTGTCGTTTCATGTTACAAATTGTTTAAGTTATTTATTGTTGTTTCTTATATCCTCCAATGTTATACCCAAGGCGTCGCATATAAGGGCTTCTCGGGCAAATAAGCCATTTCGTGCCTGCTGGAAGTAGTATGCATAAGGTGTATCATCGATGGAGTACTCTATTTCATTTACTCTTGGCAGGGGATGCAAAATCTTCATGTTAGCCCTTGCACGGAACAGCATATCCTTTTTCAGCAGATAACGGTCTTTTACCCGCTCATATTCCATCAAGTCCGTAAATCGTTCTCTTTGTACTCTTGTCATATACAATATGTCGGCATCTGCTATTGTATGAGAGTCAAAATCTTGATGTTCAACATACTTTATTCCATTCTTCTCACAATACATCTTATAATATTGCGGCATTGCCAGTTCGTCTGGCGCAATAAAATGGAATGTCGGGTTGAAGTGGCGCATGGCAGTTAGGAGGCTGTGGACAGTCCTGCCGTATTTCAAATCACCGACTAAATAGATATTCAATCCTTCAAGGGTTCCCTGTGTTTGGTAGATCGTATACAGGTCAAGCATCGTTTGGCTGGGATGCTGGTTTGCACCATCTCCAGCATTAAGGATGGGGATCGGAGAGACTTCACTTGCATATTGTGCTGCACCTTCAAGATAATGTCGCATAACAATGATGTCAGCATAGTTTGAAACCATCATAATGGTGTCCTTTAAGGTCTCACCCTTTGTCCCACTTGTCACTTTGGGGTCTGCAAAGCCAATAACCCTTGCACCCAACCTGTTGGAAGCGGTTTCGAAACTTAACCTCGTTCGGGTACTCGGCTCAAAAAACAGAGTTGCAACGACTTTTCCATCCAAAATCTTCCGATTTGGATTAAGTTCAAACTCATGAGCCATCTCTATCAGGTAAAGAAGTTTTTCTTTTGTGTAATTGGCAATTGTGACCAAACTTCGATTCTCCATATTCTCAATAAAAAAGCAATAATATTAATTTTCCGGCTTCAAAGGTATAAAATATTCTTGAATACTGCAATAATATTTAATTATTGTGCAACTTTTTTTGTTTTAGCACATAAAAGTCGAGATAAAGTTGTAACTTTGTACCTCTAAAACTATATCGTTTATTATGCGTAAGACTTTTTTTATAACTATTTGGTTGTTTTTTATATTAATTTTGGGTAGTCTGGGCTATGTTTTCTATGCTATCTTTAATGGAGACATAGGCTACATGCCTGAATTACAGAAACTGCAGAACCCTGTTAACAAGTTCGCATCGCAAATTTTTTCCTCAGATGGAAAGTTATTGGGCACTTGGAGCTATAGTAGGGCAAATCGCATATTCGTAAATTATGACGACCTGCCTCCACATCTTGTCCAGGCCCTTGAAGCAACTGAAGATGTACGTTTTCGCTCCCATAGCGGAATAGATTATAAAGCCCTTTTTCGAGCAATAATAAAGCGTGGTGTACTTCATCAGAAAAGTGCCGGCGGTGGAAGTACTATTACGCAACAGCTTGCAAAGCAACTCTATTCTGATAAAGCTTCGAGCACCAAGGAACGTCTTTTCCAAAAGCCGATTGAGTGGGTCATAGCGTTACGTCTTGAACGCTTTTACACAAAGGAGGAGATTATTACCTTGTATCTGAATAATTTTGATTTCCTTCATAATGCAGTCGGTATTAAGACTGCGGCAAAAACATATTTTGGAAAAGAACCGCGCAATTTGGATATATGTGAGAGTGCTACTCTTGTCGGTATGTGCAAGAACCCAAGTTTCTACAATCCCCGCCGTTATCCTGAGCGCTGTCTCGAGAGGCGCAACATTGTGCTAAGTCAAATGCTAAAGGCCGGGTACCTACAAAAAGATGAAGCTCAGCAATATATGCTAAATCCCTTAAACCTTAATTTCCACCAAGTGGATCATAAAGAGGGCCTGGGTACATATCTACGCGACTATCTTAGGCAAGCTTTAATGGCACACAAGCCTATCCGTTCAGAATATGCCAGCTGGCAGAAACAAAAATTCTATGATGACTCATTGGCGTGGGAGACAGATCCGCTTTATGGATGGTGTAATAAGAATGTGAACAGAGAAGGGAAAGGCTATAATATCTATTCTGATGGCCTGAAAATCTTTACAACGATTGACAGCCGCATGCAGGCTTATGCTGAAGAGGCCGTTGATACACATGTTGTGCATGTATTGCAACCCGCCTTTGAAAAAGAATTGAAAAATAATCGTAATGCGCCCTATGCAGCCGGGGTTTCAGCAGACCAGGCCAAGAAGGACCTTCAGCGAGCTAAGCGGCAATCTGAAAGATATATTCAGATGAAAGCTGAAGGCTACTCTGATTCAGAGATAGAAGACAGTTTTCAAACACCTATTGAAATGACGGTTTATTCGCCAAACGGTGATGTCGATACAATTATGAGCCCGCTTGACAGCATTAAATATTACAAGTCATTCCTGCGTACTGGATTCATGTGCATGGATACGGAAACAGGCTATGTAAAGGCATATGTCGGCGGGACAAACTACAGTTATTTCCAGTATGACATGTGCACAAAAGGACGTCGTCAGGTAGGCTCTACAATGAAACCTTATCTATATTCCCTTGCCATGGAAAATGGTTGGAGCCCGTGTGATATGGCTCCGAATGTGCAACAGACCTATGTGACAGATGCTGGCCAGACTTGGACACCTCGTAATGGAAGTAGAAGCCGATATGGCGAGATGGTAACATTGAAGTGGGGACTGGCCCAAAGTAATAACTGGATCTCGGCGTGGTTAATGAATCAATTGTCACCTGCAGCCTTGGTTCGTTTGTTACATGAATTTGGCATTCAGAACCAAGACATCCAACCTTCACCCTCCTTGTGTTTAGGCCCCTGCGATATTTCTGTTGCCGAAATGGTTGCAGCCTATACGACATTCCCCAATAAGGGAGTGCGACGTTATCCTACCTTTGTAACGCGTATTGAAGATGGCGATGGAAACATTCTTGCCGAATTTACGCCTCGTGTCCGAGAAGTCATCTCCGAAGAATCAGCTTATAAGATGATTGTTCTTATGCGTGGAGTTGTTGACGGAGGAACTGGTAGTAGAATGCGCAATCGATATGGCATTCGTGCGCCAATGGGTGGAAAGACGGGGACAACGAACGACAACTCTGATGGATGGTTCGTGGGTTATACGCCAAGCCTTAGTTTTGGAGCTTGGGTTGGAGGTGATGAGCGCGACATTCATTTTAATAGCATGGCTTTGGGACAGGGTGCTAATTCTGCCCTGCCAATTGTCGCCCATTTCCTGAAGCGTGTATTTGCTGATAGTCGTTTGGGATATAGCTCAGATGAGAATTTTGACATGCCTGCAGGTTTTGATCCTTGTAGTTCTGATTTGGGCGAAGATACTGAAGAAGTTAATGAGACTATCGGTTTGGATAGTATGGCTAATTAGACTTAAACATCGATAGACAAAACAGTTTTTTAAAGTCTGAATATATTATGAATTTTATATGTCTTATTCCTGCCCGATATGCCAGTACCCGATTCCCAGGGAAGCCCTTGGCCAAATTGGGCGGAAAATTAGTAATACAACATGTATATGAACGTGCACAGGCCTGTTTCGAAACAGTCTACGTCTGTACAGATGATGAGCGTATATCTAAGGCCGTAGCTGATTTTGGAGGAAAATCGGTAATGACAAGTTCCACCCATCGAAGTGGAACTGAGCGTTGTAATGAAGCATATAGCAAGCTGGGCATAGACGCGGATGTAATTGTGAACATCCAGGGTGATGAGCCTTTTATACATCCAAGCCAGCTGGAGGCCTTAAAGAATTGCTTCACCGACCTCTCCATAGAGATTGCCACTCTCGTCAAGCCCTTTTCTGAAACAGATGGACTACTGGCACTTCAGAATCCTAATACACCTAAGGTCGTATTTGATGAAAATATGAATGCTCTTTACTTTAGCCGAAGTGTAGTTCCATATCTCAGAGGTGTTGATCCTTCCCTGTGGCTCACGACTCATCAATATTACAAACATATCGGTATTTATGGTTACCGGGCAGATATCTTGGGCAAAATAACGACTCTCCCTCCAGGTCAATTAGAGGTCGCTGAGTCATTAGAACAATTAAGGTGGCTTGAAAATGGTTTCACGATTCGAGTAGCAAAGACAATGATAGAGACGGTTGGCATTGACACCCCAGATGACCTTAAAAGAGCCGAGTTATATTTAAAAACGCTTAAAGTTTAGGGATTTATTTGTCTAATTCTCAGAAAATTCGTACCTTTGCCGCAAAATTTGAGAATAATTTATGAGATTATATAAACTGTTGTTCTTTTTTACCTTGTTTTGCCCTGTTATTTCAGCACAGCAAATTAAGATTGGTAACTACCGTTTTCCTGATGGTGGAGAATACCAGGGAGAATTGTTTAAAGGGAAGCCTTACGGGAGAGGAACAACCACATATCAGAATGGCGACGTACATACCGGAGAGTATGTAAAAGGTAAGCGTCAAGGGCATGGAACTTATCTTTTTGCTGATGGAGAGAAATACGAAGGCGAGTGGTATCAAGATCAGCAACATGGTCAGGGCACATATTACTTCTCCAACAACAATAGATATGAAGGGCTTTGGTTCCGCGATTATCAGCAAGGCGAAGGTACAATGTATTATTACAATGGTGATATCTATGTAGGCCATTGGGAGCAAGACAAACGCTCTGGTCACGGGAAATACACATATGCCAATGGCGCATATTATGAAGGGGGATGGAAAAATGATATGAAGGACGGCACTGGCCTGTTTGATTGGAATGACGGGAATAAATATGACGGGCAGTGGAAGGAGAACCAGATGCATGGAAAGGGAACTTTCTATTATGCAACTGGCGACGTTTATGTAGGGGAGTGGCAAAAGGATAAGCAACATGGCAAGGGAATATATACTTTTCATGACAACAATAAATACGAAGGGCAATATGTCAATGGCGAACGTACAGGCGAAGGAATCTATACTTTTGCAAACGGCGATAAATATGTTGGGTCATTCTTAAATGGCGAGCAAGATGGTACCGGCACCTTTACATGGCATACTGGAGCTGTCTATACCGGACAGTGGCATGCCAATAAGCAACATGGTAAGGGACGATATACATGGGCTAACAAAGATGTTTACGAAGGGGATTGGCGCGATGGTATGATGGAGGGGGAAGGCATTCTTCGACAGGCTGACGGCGTAAAGTTTAAGGGTACATATAAGGGTGGAATGAAAGACGGTTTCGGAATCTTAGAGGACGCTGAAGGCATTCGATATGAAGGTAATTTCCATCAAGATATGAAAAATGGCGAATTTCTTGAGAAAGATAAAAACGGTAATATCATTCGCAAGGTTATATATGTAAATGACGTTCCTAAGAAAGAGTAATTATTCCTATTAGCTCATCAAATTAGTATAAAATTAAATATAGAATATATGGCCACAAAATCATCGACCGAGAAACGGTCCAGTTCCAAAAAGGCAGTGCCGAGAAAGTCTACTGGAAGAAAGGCTGCTAACAAGAAATCATCTTCAAAAAAGACTGCGGCTAAAAAACGTGCTAAGAAGAGCGCGGCTCCTACTCCAGTGCTGAAACTGATTAAGAACGACCCATATCTGGCTGAGTTCGCTCCCGCAATTGAAGGTCGTCACATGAATTACTTAAAGAAGCTGTCGGAATTGACAAATTCCGGTAAAATGTCTTTAAGTGATTTCGCATCAGGATATCTCTATTTCGGATTACACAAAACAGATAATGGATGGGTTATTCGCGAATGGGCGCCTAATGCAAAGGCCATATATCTTATTGGAGATTTTAATGGCTGGAAGAAGACTACGAAGTACATGTTCAAACACTTGCGTGGAACCGAAAACTGGGAGTTAAAGTTTAACCACAAGAATTTCACCCACGGATCTCATTATAAGCTGATTATACAATGGGATGGAGGCGAAGGCGAGCGTATCCCGGCCTGGGCAACAAGGGTGGTACAGGATCCTGATACAAAACTGTTCAGCGCACAGGTGTGGAATCCTGAAAAACCTTACATATGGTCAAATCAGCGTTTCAAACCCGATGTAAACCCGTTACTCATTTACGAATGCCATATTGGCATGGCTCAAGATGGCGAGTGTGTTGGAACTTACAGCGAATTCCGGAAAAATGTTTTGCCCCGTGTGTCAAAACTCGGCTATAATTGCATTCAGATTATGGCCATTCAGGAACATCCTTACTATGGCAGCTTCGGATATCATGTTAGTAGCTTCTTTGCTGCCAGCAGCCGCTTTGGAACGCCTGAAGAATTAAAGGAACTCATTGACACTGCACACAGTATAGGAATTACCGTCATCATGGATATAGTGCATAGTCATGCCGTAAAGAATGAGAATGAGGGCTTAGGCAATTTCGCCGGTGACCCGTATCAGTACTTCCAGCAAGGCGATAGGCGCGAACATCCTGCATGGGACAGCCTTTGTTTTGATTATGGAAAGAATCAGGTACTTCACTTCCTGCTTTCAAACTGCAAGTATTGGCTCGAAGAGTATCACTTTGATGGATTCCGTTTTGATGGTGTAACCTCGATGCTTTATTATAGTCACGGTTTGGGCGAGTCATTCAATGGCTATGCCGATTATTATAATGGTCACGAAGATGACAATGCCATTTGTTATCTGACTTTGGCAAACGACCTGATTCACCAGATAAAGAAAACAGCCATTACAATTGCTGAAGAGGTCAGTGGTATGCCTGGGCTTGCTATGCCAATCAAGGAGGGCGGATATGGTTTCGACTATCGCATGGCAATGAATATTCCTGACTATTGGGTGAAGACAATTAAGGAACTTCGCGACGAGGATTGGAAACCCAGTTCTATGTTCTGGGAGTCAACGAACCGCCGTGCTGATGAAAAGACGATTTCCTATGCAGAGAGCCACGACCAAGCCCTTGTCGGTGACAAGACGATCATATTCAGGCTTATAGATTCTGATATGTATTGGCATTTTAAGAAAGGGGATGAAACGAGTAATGTTGAACGAGGAATTGCTCTTCACAAGATGATCAGGCTTCTTACCCTTTCAACAATTAACGGTGGTTATCTGAATTTCATGGGCAATGAATTTGGTCATCCAGAATGGATCGATTTCCCAAGAGAAGGCAATGGCTGGAGTTACAAGTATGCACGTCGCCAGTGGAATTTGGTTGATAACAAGGAGTTATGCTACCACTATTTGAATGACTTCGATATGGCAATGCTGAAAACCATTAAGCGATATAAGCAAATTCACAAGCAGCCGATTATTGAGATTTGGCATAATGATGGCGATCAGGTATTAGCTTTTCAGCGTGGCGATTTGCTTTTCTGTTTCAACTTCAGTCCTACCAAGTCCTACGTCGGATATGGTTTCATGGTTCGCCAAGGTTCATACGAATATCTTCTCAATACCGACGATGTATCCTATGGCGGCAATGGCTTTAATGATGACAAGGTAATTCATTTCACAGTATATGATAACATCTTGGCACGCGAAAACAAAGGATGGCTGAAACTCTATTTGCCGGCACGCACTGCCTGTGTTCTCCACCGAGTCAGAGATTAGTTAACAACTGATATGGCAAAGCACATAAGACCGAAAAATAACAGGGACTCTCAGGTAATTAGTCTTATCTGTGGTGTTATTTTCGCGGTCTTTTGTGTCTTATACCTATATTTGCTCCAGCCTTTTCTTATAGGTTTTGAGCAGCACCGTCTATCTGCTGGACAAACGGTATATTATCCCATTGTCGGGACGGTTATACTTTGTGTATTCCTGACTTTCTTAGGGTTTCTTCACCATTATCTTTTCCGGCTTCCAGCTCGTGGAGTGGCCTTGTCTTGGTTCCCTTCGTGCTATCTGATGCTATTGCTTACATGCATGCATTTTGGCGACATTGCTTCCGATGGCGGACATACCCCAATTGTCACATTATGCGTCCTACCCATAATTTATATTGTTGTCCATATATTACTTCATCTATATCCCGACGAGCAGGAAGAAAGGCCCACAATGACTCATTACCTGAAGACAAATCTTCTTATTCTCTCAGTCATGTTCTTTATAACAGGTCTTTTCGCAAACACGAATCACCTGTTTCACTACGAAATAAAGGCGGCCGGATTATTCGATTCAGGTCAGTATGATGACGTTTTGAGAGTCGGTTCTCGTTATCCTCAGACCACACGTAGCCTTTCTGCGTACCGTGCTTATGCGTTAAGTCAAAAGGGAGAGTTGGGTGAGCATTTGTTCTTTTATCCAGTAAATGGCAGTCATGACCTTCTGCTTGTTCCGCAGGATAATGCCCTCTCTCGCCATAACATGCGAATGTTCCGTCGCTTGGGATTCGTACCTGATACGCAGAACGACTTCCCGGTCACTCGTTTTCTGGAGATAGCCCATCGCAGAGATACCCTTTCCTCAAGATATCTGTCTGATTACCTACTTAGCGCCTATCTTCTGGATCGCAATCTTCCTGATTTTGTTTCTTTGCTCCAACAGACCTGCGAACAATATGGTGAGCCGTTGCCACGACATTTCAGAGAGGCGCTTCTTCTGAATGCCCAGGCGCATCAGGAGATGCAGGTCGATTCCACAGCATGGACGCCACAGGATGAAGAACGTTTCGATGCCTTCATAAGGATCTTCCAGGAGAGTAGGGATGACAATGTTAATGCCGCTACCAGTTCATGTTTGTTTGGCGATACATATTGGCATTATTATTTCTTTGAGTAACTTTTTGCAGATAAGCACAATTTAAACGCCTTTTATTTTGCCTATCAATAGTTAATTTGTAACTTTGCACCTAATTTAGAAAACTGTAAAGTAGTTCACACTACACATTATAATATATTTAGCATTATGCCCAATATATCTGTTCGAGGGACTGAAATGCCCGAATCGCCCATTAGGAAACTTGCACCTTTGGCTTATCGTGCAAAAGAGAGAGGAATCCATGTTTATCATCTGAACATCGGCCAGCCTGATTTGCCTACGCCTAAAGCGGCATTAGATGCCATTCGCAATATCGACCGTAAGATTCTTGAGTATAGTCCCAGCCAGGGATATCTCAGTTATCGGCGCAAGTTGGTTGACTATTATGCCAAGTACAACATTAACCTGACCCCCGACGACATCATCATTACCAGTGGTGGTTCTGAGGCCGTCTTGTTCTCCTTCTTGGCATGTCTGAATCCTGGTGACGAGATTATCGTGCCCGAACCGGCTTATGCTAATTATATGGCATTTGCTATTTCTGCCGGTGCGGTTATCCGCACTATTTCTACGACGATTGACGAGGGCTTCTCTCTGCCGAAGGTCGAAAAGTTCGAGCAGCTTATCAACGAACGCACTCGCGCTATCCTCATCTGCAATCCCAACAATCCTACCGGTTATCTCTACACCCGTCGTGAAATGAACCAGATTCGCGATATGGTGAAGAAATACGACCTATATCTCTTTTCCGATGAGGTGTATCGCGAGTTTATCTATACTGGCAGCCCGTATATCAGTGCCTGCCATCTGGAGGGTATCGAGAACAATGTGGTATTAATAGATTCCGTCAGCAAGCGATATAGTGAGTGCGGTATTCGCATCGGTGCATTGATAACCAAGAATGCCGAAGTGCGTCGCGCTGTGATGAAGTTTTGCCAGGCACGTCTCAGTCCGCCATTGATCGGTCAGATAGCAGCCGAAGCCAGTTTGGATGCTCCCGAGGAGTATAGTCGCGAGGTGTACGACGAGTATGTCGAGCGCCGTAAATGTCTCATTGACGGCCTGAATCGTATACCTGGTGTTTATAGCCCAATTCCTATGGGAGCTTTTTATACGGTAGCTAAATTGCCTGTTGATGATGCCGAGAAGTTCTGTGCTTGGTGCCTTACCGATTTCCAGTACGAGGGCGAGACGGTTATGATGGCGCCTGCAGCTGGCTTCTACACGACGCCCGGGGCTGGAAAGGACCAGGTGCGTTTGGCCTATGTGCTCAAGAAAGAAGATTTGAATCGTGCTCTTTTCGTGCTGCGTAAAGCGCTTGAGGCTTATCCTGGCTTGAAGCTTTAGGGGGACTTTTCTTTCATTCGTCTTATCCATGTACACTTGGTTCATTGCACGTCGCTTGTTCTTACATTCCAGTGATGCTAAGAAGGTGTCGCGTTCCGCTATTGTCATAGCTACAGCCGGCGTTGTTGTCGGTGTGGCAGTTATGATTATCAGCGTTTGTGTGGTACTTGGATTCAAGGGAGAGATTCAGCAGAAAGTATTGGGCTTCGGTTCTCATATTCAAGTGTTGAACTACGAAAGTCTGACCCGCGGTGTATCTTCACCCATTGTTATTGACGAAGAGATTAAGTCCCGTCTGAAGGGAGTTCCCGGTGTGCGCCATGTTCAGCGCTTCTGCGTAAAGCCGGGTATGCTTAAGACGCTTCAGTCATTTCGGGGCGTTACCTTTCGCGGCATTGGACCGGAATATGATGTGTCTTTCCTGCAAGATCATCTGGTAGAGGGACGCCTGCCTGTTTTCTCTGATACGACTTCAACAGGTGATTTGCTTATCTCTCAGCGTTTGGCACAACAGCTCATGCTGAAATGCGGAGACGACATCTATGCCTATTTCTTCGAGCAGAATGTGCGGGCTCGCCGCTTCACTGTCTGTGGCATCTTTTCCACCAACCTCACCGATTTCGACAATGCCATCGTCTATGCCGATCTGTATACGGTGAAGTCATTGCTTAAGCTCGATTCCGAACAGTATTCCGGTGCTGAGATTACGATTGATGATTTCAACAAGCTGGACGAGGTTTCGTACCTTGTCTCTTCTGAGATCAATCATAAGCAGGACGCTTATGGCGCCAACTACACTTCGCCCACTATTCGTGAGCTCTATCCCCAAATCTTCTCCTGGCTCGATTTGCTGGACATGGACGTTTTGGTTATTCTCATCCTGATGATATGTCTTTCTGGCTTCACCATGATAAGCGGATTGCTTATTATCATTCTCGAGCGTACCAATTTCATTGGTGTCATGAAGGCACTTGGCGCAACAAACGGTTCCATCAGACACCTCTTCCTTTACTTTGCTGTCTTCATCATTCTCCGGGGGCTTATTCTTGGCAACCTTATAGCCTTTGCCTTGATTTTTGCACAGAAGCATTTCGGACTTATCCACCTGAATCCAGAAATCTATTATGTAAACACCGTTCCGCTTCAGGTGAATGTTCCCTACATCATTATCATCAATCTTGCTACGCTGTTTATCAGTCTTATAGCACTGATATTGCCGAGCTATATCGTATCAAACATCCATCCTGCCCGCAGCATCCGCTTCGAGTAGGAGCATGGCCCATCCTGCTTCTTCGCACTCCTTTACCTTGTGCAAATCCAGTTTCCCGGCAGCTTCTACCAGGCAGTCGGTGTCTTCCTTTAGGAATCCGCTCAGCAGAATCTTTCCGCCCTTGGTAAGGGTCTTCCTGAAGAGTGGCAGGTCGTTCAGCAGGATGTTCCTGTTGATGTTGGCCAGCAGCAGATCCACATTGCTTACGTCTTCCAGCAGTTTGGCATCTCCGTGTCTTACCCTGACACGCCCCTCCATGTTGTTTGCCTTCAGGTTCTCGGTCGTGTTTTCCACGCTCCATTCATCTATGTCATAGGCAAATACGTCTGCCGCACCCCTCATTAGGGCCATGATAGATAATATACCCGTACCGGTGCCTGCATCTACGACAGATTGTCCCTCCAGGTCCATTTCCGACAGGGTACGCAGTATCATTCTCGTCGTCTCATGACTGCCGGTGCCAAAGGCTAAGCGCGGGTTTATCAGGATATCGTATTTAGTCCCTTCCGGCACCTGGTATCGGCTGTCGTGCACTACGATCTCATTGCCTACGGTTATGGGCTTGAAGCCCTCTTCCTCCCATGTCTGATTCCAGTTCTCATCCGGCATTTCAGTCACGTGGTACGTGATGTCAACGTCGGGAACGGGGTAGGAGAGGAGGCAGCTTTTCAGCGCTGATTCGTCAAACACACTGCGTTGTATGTACGCATTCAGTCCTTTTTCAGTGTTCACAAAGGACTCAAAACCCAGTTCTGCGATCCATGCAGACAAAATGTCGGCAAAGTCACGCTTCATGGGCTTAATTTCCAGTATAATCTCGTTGTATTTCATCTTCTTGGGTGCAAAATTACTATAAAAAAATGTAAATGGGGAATTTTCCCCCTTAAAATAGGTAAAATCCTCTTGCTTATCTCAATTAAAGCTATTATCTTTGCACCGTAAACCAATAAAAAGTACGAAAATGAGACGTAAAATTCAATTTCTGATTGCGCTGTTATCAGTTCCTCTGGTGCTTAACGCACAGACGGTTGATGACGATATGTATTTTGTTCCGAGCAAGAAAAAAGCTACGGAAACGAAGACCACGGTCTCACAGACCTCTCAGCCCACGATGCGCCAGACGCTTCGGGTTCCCGTTAGTCACGTGGATACGGTTGCCGACTATCATACCGGTGCCCTGCGCGATGTAGATGACTATAACCGTCGCGGTACGAAAATGTCTGCACGCCTCGAGGGTGACACCCTCTATCTCGACACCATTGCCGAGCGTCGTGCGCCCGCCTATCGCGATTATGACGACGAGGGCTACTATGACGATTATGGATATTACGATGACGACTATATCTATTCGTCTCGCCTAATGCGCTATCGTGGGTATCATTTCTATGATCCCTTCATGTGGGACTTCTGCTATGGCTGGTACGATCCCTGGTACGACCCCTGGTATGGTTGGTACGGACCCTACTATCGTCACGGCTTCTATAGCTGGTACGACTGGGGATGGGGTTGGCACCATCGTCCGGGATGGGATCTTGTCTGGTATCATGGCTGGTATCCCGGCGCTTACTACGGCTACTACTACCCCAGCCATCGCAGCTATATCTACAGCAATGGCGGACGTCGTCTCGGCTCCGGCTCTACAGGCTATGCCAGTCGTTCAGGCAGTTCCCGCGGCAGTCGTGTCAGCACGCCGACAGGTTCTCGTGGTGCAGGTGCCCAGTATGGCACTCGCGGCTCAGTCGGTTCCGACCGCCTGTCCACTCGTCAGAGTACGGCTACGCGCGGTTCCCGTGGCAGTCTGTCCTCCAATCGTGAGTCAGTAACCCGTGGCAGCAGAGGCACCGTTTCGCGCCAGTCCACGAACTCTTCTTCCCGTAGCAGCAGCAGTACGTCTTCGCGCTCTTCCTCATCATCCCGCAGCTCGTCGGCGTCTTCTTCCCGCGGCTCATCTACGTCGTCCTCTCGCGGTTCCTCCGGAGGCTTCTCCGGTGGTGGCAGTCGCGGTGGAGGCTTCTCTGGCGGAGGTGGTTTCTCCGGTGGCGGTGGCAGTCGTGGAGGTGGCGGTGGCTTCTCCGGCGGAGGTGGCAGTCGCGGAGGCAGATAGTCCTCAGCCTTCCGGGGCACCTATGCCCTGCTGATAACTTGTCAACATTAGATACAAATCAACGAATTAACAGATAAAACTGATATAAAGATGAAAAGAATATTTGCTCTTAGTGCAGCGGCTTTCCTGGCCCTGGCCACGTATGCACAGGATACTTATCTGAACCAGCATCTCACCTCCACCAATGACGTCATCGGTTCTGCCCGCTATGTGGGTATGGGTGGCGCTATGGGTGCCCTTGGTGCCGATCTGAGCTCCATTACCTTCAATCCTGCCGGAATGGGACTCTATCGCAAGAACGATATCAGCCTGACCTTCGGCGGGCAGTGGAACAAGGAGCGCATCAACGAGGTGAACCGCGGAAAGGGTACCTTCGACCAGATGGGCTTTGTCTACAGCATCAGCACCGACAACGATGTATGCCGCTTCTTCAACCTCAGCTTCAACTATCAGAAGAAGGCCAACTTCAACTACAATTTCTATGCGCCCATCAACCAAATGAACGGACTCTCGCAGATGGACATTCTCGGCGAGCTCGTTTCCGACGGGTACGACACGGATATGAACCTGGCAGGAAAGGCTGTCGACAACGGCTATCTGACGCCGGCGCTTGTGGATCCTACCAATCCCAACTCCGATGTGAAGTACTACTATAACCAGTTCGGTGGCGACTTCAGCAACTACACCCATCACTCCCACGGCTCCCTGCAGGGCTACGACCTCAACTTCAGCACCAACATCCAGGACCGTGCCTTTATCGGCCTGGGACTGGGTACCGAGAACATGGCGTATCGCTCCTGGACAAACTACTACGAGGAGAACAGCTATCTAAACGACAAGGGAGAGAACGTGCTGGGCGACTATAGCCTCTACAACGACTACCACATCAACGGATACGGCATCAACGTGAAGCTGGGCGGCATCGTGCGTCCCTTCGAGGAGTCATCCTTCCGTGTGGGCTTTGCCGTAGAGACCCCCACATGGTACCGCTTCAAGAGCAGCACATACTTCGACCTGAAGGATGAGGTGACCGGCGACGTGACCAACACCACCGAGAGCTATCTGGAGTACACCTACCACAACCCCTGGAAGGTTCGCGCCAGCCTGGGCAGCACCCTCGGCCGCAGCTTTGCATGGGATGTCGACTACGAGTTTGCCAATATGGGCGGCTCGCGGATGGGATACCCCGACTATGACGACTGGAACTACGGAGGCTACTCCACCTTCCAGGGCACCAAGGACCAGGCGATGAACGAGCTCACCAAGAACACCCTCAAGTCGCAGCACACCGTCAAGGTCGGCATGGAGTTCCGTCCCGTCAGCGCATTTGCCATCCGAGTGGGCTACAACTACATCTCGTCGCCCTTCAAGAAGAATCCGGGCTTCGACCAGTATAGCCTCGACAGCCGTGCCATGGACTTCTCCACCAGCACCTGCTACATGACCACCGGTGCCACCAACATCGTCGCCTTCGGTCTCGGCTATGCCTACAAGCACTTCTATGCCGACCTGGCTTACAAGGTACGCAATCTGAAGGGCAACTTCTATCCCTTCGACTGCACCTATGCCCAGCCGTCCTCCCAATCGCAGTTCGTGATAGACAATCCCCAGCTCGCAGGTCAGCGCGTGGCACCTCACGAGGTAGATCTGACGCGCCAGGCCATTACCTGTACGCTCGGCTTCAAGTTCTGAGAAGAATAAGTTTAAGGGTTCAAGAGGTTCAGCAACTGAGCTTCTTGAACTTTTTATGACCAAATTATATTAATCAAATGATGAGAAAAACAATTTGCGCACTGGCCGCCCTGATGTTTTGTGGCCTTCTGAATGCCAAGGAGCACAAACTCCTGTCGAAGAACATCGAGTATGAGAGCCGCAACGAAATCAGCATCAGCTACGGCGCCCTGTCAACCTCGCACTATATGAACGGGATAAGCGAGATGGTAACCTACCCGTTCCTGACCGACTACAGCTACGGCTCCGACAGCTACTTCGGGCCCCTCTCGCTGGAGTACATCTGCCGCGTGAACCGTTGGCTCGGCGTGGGCGGAATAGCCGTATTCACCCACAACAAGCAGCCCATGCTCTCCAAGAACCAGAAGGTAGGAACGGCCTACGACAACTACTTCACCGTGCTGCCTGCCATAAAGTGCGACTGGCTCCGCAGACGTTTCTTTGGCATGTACTCCAAGCTCGGACTGGGTGTTACTATGCGTGCCGAGCGTCATAAGGCAGACGGCCTGAAGAGCCAGAGCGACTTCGACACCTTCTTCAACTTCCAGGCCACCCTCATCGGAATGGAGGCAGGCGTAAGTCATTTGCGCGGCTTCGTCGAGTTGGGAATGGGCGAGCAGGGAACAGCCCTCATCGGCATGCGCTATAAGTTCTGAGAAGGAAAAGCCCCATGGCACCGTTTTCGGCCTGAAGGGCCAACAGCTCCCAGCCCAGGGCATCGCCCTGGGTATATTGATAGTACATATTCAGAGCGCCCTGCAGGGGGCAAAAGCACAATGAATCGGGTAGGGCTTATGCCCTTACAGGGCGGAAATTAACGGTTGTGCTACTACCCAGGGCGATGCCCTGGGCTATGTGCTGATGCCCCTCCAGGGCGTTTTGCCCCTTGGCTTTTCTTCGGGCTTTCTTCTGGCCGTTTATACTCAACGGTTTCATTACCCCCTCTCTCATTAACACATTATATTATCAAAACATATAAAAAGCCCCGCCATTGCTGACGGGGCTTCTTCGTATTGTTTCCGCACTGACCTTACCAGGTGATGCCGCTCTGGCTTCCGCTGGGGTTAGCACTGTTGTCCTCCACGCTGATGACGCCGAACTCGCTCACGTTGAAGATCAGCTCAACGTACTGCATGTCGGCATTGCTCTGCAGGTGCTCCTTGGAGATGAACGACGACATGCTCCAGGCAGAACCGAAGTCCACAACCTTCCTGTCGAGCTCCTCGCCGTCGGCATCCTTCGTTATCATGGCGTATGTGCCGCGGTTCGTCAGGCTGGGCGCCTTCGTGTCGTCGTAGCCGTTCTTCACCGTGTAGTGCAGGAAGAGCGCCTCGGTGCGCGGGAAGCTCATGCCCGTCATATCGATCGAGTAGCTGCGCTGCGTCACGTCGCCGTTGAAGTTCATGGGCTGCGGGTTGCGCTTGTCATTGCCGCTCCACCAGGTGTACTTGCCGTCGAAGAAGTTGCCGTTCTCCTCGGGGTTCTCGAAGCTGAACTCAACCTGAATGTTGGCGCACTTCTTCGCCCACTGAATGCCGCTCTTGCTCTTGCTCTCGTCGGTAGAGAGGTCTTCTACGGTAATCTTGCCGTTGGCGGTAATGGTGAAGTTCAGTTCCACGTATGCCGTCTTGGCAGCCATGACCAGCGTGTTGGCAGTGGCGCCGCCCGTCTGGTTCATGCCGAAGGACTTAACCACCTCGTCCATCTTCTCGCCGAGCGAGTTGTAGGTAATCACCGTGTAGCTGCCCTGGTTGTTCAGGCTGAACTGACCCTCGGGCGTTACGCCGTTCTTCACTGCGTAGTGCAGGTAGAAAGACTCCTTCGTGGGGAAGTTGATGTTCTGGCTCAGGGCATACGACTTCGAGATCGTAGCCGTCGTGGCCTTCATGGGGCCGTTCAGCGTACCGTTGCTCGACCATGCATACCTTGCGTCGAAGTAGTTGGCGTTCTCGGCAGGGTTGGCGAAGTTGAACTTAACCTCGATACGCGAGCATTTCTTGTCGGGCTTGTCGTCGTCGTCGGAGCACGATGTGGCAACAGCCGTTGCGCCGCAGGTCAGGATGGCGGCGAGCATCCAGTTAAAAATCCTTTTCATGACTATTTTGTTTATGAAATATTAGTTATGACGGTGCAAAGATAAGAAATCTCAGTCAAATATCATTATGTTTGCCCCATAATTTTGCAGAAATCGCGCTATTTGCTTGCCGTAGCAGCTTCTTTCTTATGGCGCTCCATTGTCAAGAATCTGAATGGGAATATTTTTGCAGCAGTTCCTCAATAACGGGCTTCAACTTCGGCAGGTCTTCATTACTATCGAATCGAGAATCTCTTCCAGCCTATCTTGTATTCCCAAGGTGTCGCTATACATAGATTACATCGTTAAGAATATTTGCCTTGAACAGTGGGCGGAGGCTGTTACGAAACCTCACCAAGTCAACATTGCAGTTAAACAGTTCCATGAGTTTATTCCTTAGCTCGTACATCAGCGAGAGTGTAGGTTTCTCAACCTCTACCACAATATCAAGATCACTTGCCTCGGTGTTACTCTGCCTTGCAACAGACCCGAAGATGCCGAGTTTCGTGATACCGAACTGCTTACCGGAAGTATTCTTAAAAGCAGTTAGTTTGTTGATACAATCTTGAAGTACTAACATAAATATAACATTTGGGGCAAAATTACGAACTTTATTTTATTCCTCCAAATAATCCATCCAAAAACTTGTCAAAGAGCGCCGTTCTTACTGCTTACCTTTTCCACCGGGGCGTATCGCAGATGCCGTAAAAGCATCCCGACAACAGCCATATTCCGAAAAATGAAATGGGGGCAATGATATAGCATCCTAAAGAAAAGAGCACCCCCATGCTGCCAGGGCATGAGAGTGCTTCTTGTCTGCTTTCTGTATTTCCTACTTTCCGCATTTAAATGGTCGGAAGTTCCGAAACGAGCTTCTTGTAGTGTCCGCGCATGGTGCGTGCGATGGCTTTGTCTTCTTCCAGACGCTGCAACGTCTTCTGCCCGGACCGATTATTAGCATAGCGGAAAATCTGTGAAAATTCTTCAGTCGTGAATTCCATCTTTAGCTGGCGGAAACACTCCTGGAACTTGCTCGTACGCCTGCGACGGCTGGCTGCCTCGTTCAGCTGGTTGTCGTAATACTTGCGGTGCAGTTCGTAGTACCAGTAGTGCTGCGTCCGATATTGAATGTCAAGCACCAAATCCACCAATGAGCGGTCCACGTCGTCGGGAGTGTATGTCCCCGTCTGCTCGCGCTCTTCCCAATGTCGCATGTCGATGTATGGGGCGCTGATGTTCAGTCCATAATACGGCACACGCTTGATGAGCAGCCAGTCTGCCTGGTCTTCGTTGAACTCGGCAATGGCACGCCGTTCGTCGCACCACTTATGAACGTGCTCCACCAGTGGCCAGAGGGGCAGTTCTCCGCGTCGCTGATCCAGCTTGTAGCTCCAATCACGCAGCGTCTTGTTCAGGGCAATGATCTTCTCGGGATCGCTCTCCAGGGGCATCATGTCGAAGTCGGGCTTGCCCATGGGAATGGTTGCCATACGGGTGTCAAGACCCGAGTTGACGTTGTTATCGTTCACCAGTCTCTTCAACGTGGGCGGGGTGCAGGTCTCGATTTGGTTCCAATATACCCTGAAGCGTCCTGATACCGACTGCTTGTTGCTGTAGTGCTGTGAGTCGAACTCGTTGTGGAAGGATTTTAAGACCATGATGTCGCGGTTCTGCCATCCACCGGACTTCGACATGTTGATGGAGTTATCCTTCTCCGAATCCACGGTAATGAGGTGGTTGTTCATTTCCTCGCCGTCGACAACAGTCTTGCAGTTTATCATGCTGCGGATGAACTCCGTATTCGAAGCTCTTGGGCCGAACATGCGGTTGTAGATTTTCTGACGAAGGTCTTTCCGTTTGTTGGCCTCAGTGGCATCGACCTTTTCCTTCCATTCGTTTGTGGCTTCGTCTGCCAGCTTGTCGGAATCGATGATGGGTGCCAGCAGCAGTTCCTGCAGTCGGCTCAGTGTGCCCTTGCCGCTTGTGGGGTCTCCAACGCCCAGGATGATGTAGTTCAGGCGTTTTCTGACAGACACGTCGTCATAGAACCGATAGTATGTCAGCGTCATACACGTACCCATCATGGCTGCGGAAGCAAAAAGCAGGAAGGGCCACAGACGGCGCGGATGGGGTTCGCAGACCTCGCGCAGACAGGGGAATACGCCGAAGAAGCCTTCTATCGTATCGCACCAACGGTCGAAGGGGAGCTCGCAAATGGGGTCGGTGCCCTTGGGCACTTCTGGCTTTGCTATCAGTTCAATGCCCTCCCTTTTCAGCAGGTCGGCAAGCTCCTTGGGTGTGTGCTTAATCAGTTTCTTCTTGGCGGCGGATTCTATCAGCTCCTCTACCTCATTGGGCAGTGGCTGCCAGTTCTTGACATAGTCCAGCTGATAGGCCATGGCAATGGCTTTCTTCGGGTCGTTCTCGGCTATCCAGCAGAGCCAGTGTGAAGTCTGCTGGCAGAACGTGGGGTGCTTCTGACCCTCGCCAAGGCTCTGGCCATAGTACTGGTTCAGGGCTTTGATAATGGCTCGCTCGCGATCGGTGAGCTCGACTGCTTCGGTGGGCGTTGCGTCCTGAGCTGCCGGTTCCGTTGCCTTGTCAGCCTTGTCGGCAACAGGTGTGGTCTTAGCCTTTCGCTTGTCCTTGCTGCGCTCTGCCTCAAAGTCTATCCACTTCTGCTCCGTGGGCGACGAATCGCCCTTGGGAGTAGCGCGGTAACGGTCGCCGTACTGCATGTCGTAGGTTGTGCGCTCTTCATCGGTGCCGTTGGCTGTTTCGGGGAAGAGGCCTTCCCGGTCCAGATAGAGCACGTCGTCGGGGCCTGTTATCCACGACAGGCGGTTCGAGTCCTTGCAGGCGTCGTCCACATAGTCGAGGATGCCGAGCAGGGATGCCATCTCGTACTGCTGGCATATCAGGTTGCCCCATCCGGCACGGGTCTTGAAGACAATCTTCATGCCCTCTCCGCGTGCCGAGATATAGACCAGCAGGATGCCCTCTTCCTTCAGGTTGAACTTGGCCTTTATCTGCTCAAACAGTTCGCGCGGATTCTTGATGTGGTCGGCATCGATGACGACAAGTCCGTTCAGGTAGGCATAGCGCATCTCGCGCCAGTGCCCGCGCTTTCCCTTGTTGTACTTCTTGGTGCCGACGCTAACGTCGAAATGCGAAACCTGGAAGCATGCGCCGGGCAGGGTGCGTTTCAGCTCGTCTGCCTTCGCCTTGTAGGCCTTGTCACCTGTCTCAAGATAGGTCTTGTACACGCGTCTTATTTCCGTAACTATAGGCCTTGCCTTCTTCATGGCCTGTTGCCACTCGTCCCAGCCCATCTGCATCATCTGGAGCCAGATGTTGACTTGATAAGTTACTTTAAACATAGTTAAGTCCTCCATTTTTAATATTGTTAATTACTTTGTTGAATCTCTCGCTTGCGGGCAACCGGCGCACCACAAGCTGAACCTGACGCAGCACTTCGGCTTGCCAGTCGCGGCTATGACGCGAAAGGTCGATGGTGCCCCTGAAGGTCATCTCGTTCTTCGCATCGTCGAGCCAGCACTCCAGTCCCTGTTCCTTCACCACGCGCAGGTTGTCGGGCATCGCAACGGGCTTCTTGGGTTTCAGGTCCTTGGTCAGGGCGTTAAACTGACTTACGAAGTCGGCATACTGGTCGGCAGAGCTCTCCTTGCTTTTCAGACTGATCATCTTCGAAGGGTCAGAGCCTGTTGTCACCCAACGCTTGCCACCGCCAGCGCATTTCTTTACGTCGGTTTGTGTACTGGGTGCTTCGTTGAATGGCACGAATCCAAATGTGTTGTCGGCAGGGTCGTAAGTGCCCGTGCCTCGAACCTTGATTTTCTTTTCTTTGGTTTCCATAAATATTTAATTATAATAATACATTAATTAATAAAGCGGAGCCAGCCTTGGCGCCTTATGGCCAGCTCCACATTCTTATTCTACTGTTTGTTTCCGATCTCTATGCCCTTTGTGTGAGCACAGTCAAGAATCCGCCAGTAGAAATCCCACAGCATCGCGTCAACATGTCTGATTCCAGTCAGACTGAGACTAAGTCCCGACCAACAATCAATCAGGTTGTCAACGATTTCAAGAGCCACCTCATCAGTGAAGCCCTTCAGAGAGTATACCATGTCTTTGCGCAGCCCCTTGTAGAGCCAGTCGGGCATGGTGTCGTTCAACAAACGCAGTGAGAAACCATCTGATTTAACACTGTGTTTCAAGTCATGATAGAAGACTTTCATCTTCTTGTCTTTGCGAATCTTGCCGCTCATGGCTGGCAGAAACGCGGGTTGTGAAATATAGTCCATAGTTTTTGTATTATAGATTATATAATAATGTATCCACGCGTTGCATGCGTTGCGTGGGAAGGTCTGCCTCCTTTCCGTACAGGCACAAATACAAAATGCACCCGAGGAAGCCTTTAAACTTCTCGGGTGCAAAAGTATAACAGTTTTGTATTTCTGCCTTGAAGTTATCTCAAATTGATTATCTCCAAGGGTTTGGATTTACTCATGAGAGTTTTTCCTAAGAAAATTCCAAAGCTCAGATACGTAGTTCGATATCTAAAGCCTCCAACGTGTCATTTATTTCCTTGATAGTTTTATGGTGTTCTTCTCTATTTAACTCCTGACACGAAAGCCACGACTGACAGGTATGAATGGGAATGTCGAGCATAATTCCCATCAAGGTGGCAACTTTCGTTTTCCGCCCACGTACGCTGAGGAACTCTATAGTGAAGCCTGCTTCCGACATTATCTTCCGTGCCAGCTCCATGCGAACCTTCTGCTGGGCTTCTATTGAAGGAAGATTTTTCTTCATGGATTCAAGCAGCTCTTCTTGTTCATTGATTTTTTCTTCCAACGATGATACATGTTCTTTTGCTTGCTTCAATTCAGATTCCAGTTCCTTGATACGACTTGCCTGAGCTTCATTATTTTTAATTAACTCATTTTGTATTTCAGGCAAGATAGTAGGAGTTGGCATTAGGGTATTTTTCTCCTGAGATATATTATCAATGGGCATATCGCATTCAATGTCGAAGTCCAAATCCTTCATATATTTTGGAAAATCTCTTTTACTACCGAAATAGGGATTTCCCCAAAAAATATCGCCAATCTCTTTCCTCCAATCTCCATATTTCCCCATTATGACTTTTATCATCTTACGATGACGGTTGTTTTTACAGCTTTTAGAATTATATATCTGACGAGTTCCTCACTGAAATTATCAGTCAGTATGGCCATGTTACTGGGACTCATTCTATCAATATCCTCCAATCCCATGTTGTCAATCCTTATTTTAAGTTCATCATAAGTCATATGCGTCTGTTTTATTTTGTTAAATCTTGATACATCTTGAATAGTTCTGCTACGCACATGCTTTCGGTGAACTGGCTGTTGGCCTTCCATCCGTATGCCTGCATAACAGCTCTGTCGTTTTCTTGGTGAGCTTTGCGGAGTTCTGGAGGCATCATAACTGTATCGTACAGTTCAGCCAATGTTAGGTCTGAATACTTAGCTCTGGCATCAAGAATCGCTTGGGCTGTTTGTACAATTCTTGCCTTTTGCTCATCTGTAGGTGAAGGCCATGGATAATTATTATATACCACACTGTTAGAGTATCGATACCGAGTTTCAAGTCTTCCACATACAGCTCGCATCCAAGCCATGTGGACATTTGATTGCATGACTCCAAAATGATAGAGTGTAGCATTTGGAACGATATAGACTTGATTAGAGGCAATAATTTCTGGTGAAAGATACATCATCGGAATATAACGCCGTTTTTCTGAACAGACTGTAGGAACCGCCAAATATTGGCTGGATGGCTGGCGTATTTCCGCAAAAAGCGTTGGGGTGTTAGCCAATGCGACAGTATTTTTCCTATTGCTTGCAGAACGCCACTGTTGTACACGTTCTACCTTAGTACGAATAATGGAATTTCTTGCGTATGAACTTAATGGTACATCTTTCAGCCATACACAATAGCGCTCATTGCTGTGAAGCATTTCCTGTGCGCCAATAAAAGGACGAAGGAATTGAGCAATGGATGGATCTGCCTGTATCAACTCGTCATATTCTACCTTACTTATTGTATAATTACCATCGTCAAGGGCAAAGCTACCATAGTTCATAGGAGGGACTTGAGATATGGGAGTATTCCGTTTTTCTATGAATACGTCAGGCGCTTCTGTTAAATAGGCATTAATGTGGTCAACTTTTTTCTTTTGTTCGTTGTCATATATCATCTTTATTGGTGCATCTTTGTAACCAAAGCCGATGATAACACAATGTACGTGCGCTTTTAATGTTGCTTCGCTATCCCAACGGAAAGTTCGATGGGCAAAGTTAATACGTAGTCCTGCTTTCATCAACTTTTCCCATAACGTAGCAACCTGCTCGCCCTGACAAATGCTGTTAGTAGAAACAAAGGCGGCCTTGGTGTTTAGATCATGTTTCAAAATTTCAGTGGCTTTCTTGTACCAACAAGAAACATAGTCCATGTTGCCTACATTTTTCCACTTTGCTCCAAAGATATCAATGACATCTTGTTTTTGTTCTTCGTTCATTTGTCGGGCACCCACGAACGGCGGGTTGCCCATGATGTAGTCAAAAGTAACTTTTCTTTTGGGGGCTGGCTTCGGGCCTCGCTGAATTTCGGAAGTAACCAGATTGACGTCTTTGAATTCAATTGCGGGTTCACTGGCCCTTAAGGTCTCGTCCTCGAAAATGACGTATGTGTTCTTAGCTATCACAGTCGGAGTTTTTTCGCTTACTTCCCACTCGCTCCAATCCATTCTTAATGCATTACCTTCTACAATGTTTGCATAGCTCTTCAATGGCAGGAAATCAACTTCGTTATGAATGATGTGCTCCGTTTCTGTCAGCATTTGTGCCTCACTGATCCATAGGGCAGTTCTTGCCACTTCCACAGCAAAGTCGTTTATCTCAATGCCATAGAATTGATGGATGCTGACCTTAACAGGTGAAAGTCCTTCCCAGGCAAGTTGAGTCTGTCCGTGGGTTATCTCACGAATGGCTTCATTCTCCAGACGGCGAAGGCTCAGATAGGTTTCTGTGAGGAAGTTGCCAGAACCGCAAGCAGGATCGAGGAAGGTGAGGCTTGCCAGTTTGTTTTGATAGGCTTCAAGTTTTTTCCTCCTTTGTTTCTCCACCTTTTCTTCAAGAATGGTGTCCAGTTCGCTGCGCAGGTCATTCAGGAAAAGCGGGTCGATGACCTTGTGTATATTCTCAATGCTGGTATAGTGCATGCCACCGCTGCGACGCGTCTCTGGATTCAGCGTGCTCTCAAACACGCCTCCGAAGATAGTGGGCGAAATCTCGCTCCAGTCGAAGTCGAGGCTTGCGTCCTCCAAAAGAATCTTCTTCAGTTCCTCTGTGAATTGCGGTATTTCAATTTCTTCTTCGAATAGTCCGCCATTGGTGTAGGGGAATGCCTTCAGGTCGTCTTTCAGGTATTTGCTGCGCTTTTCCGGCGGCGTGTTCAGCACTTCAAAGAGGTCACGCAAGGCACGGCGCAAATCGTCTGCTTCGTAGCGGACAAGAAAGTCGTGGAACTGGTCATGGGCAAAAAGCCCGGCATCTTCGGCATAGAGGCAGAAAACGAGGCGGACACAAAGGATGTTAAGCCATCGTGAAGCTTGGGGCGAATCATCGGCATACTGCTTCACCAAGGCATCGTACATCTTACCCACAATCTTCCCCGCTTCTAATGAAACCCGCTCTTCTTTCGATATGTGCTCCTTCTTGCTATCCACGAGGAACTGCAGGCGATAGAATTCCTTGCTAAGGTTCTCCAGCAAAATGCTCTCAGGCTCGGCATTGGGGGTGTCCATATCATAGACCAGGAACTCAGAGAAATTGCAGGTCACAATCCAACGGGGATGTTCAGAAACACGCATACTGACCACATAGCGACGAGCTTGTAGGAAGGGAGTCAGGACTGCACCATCGCTTTGCCGTATGCCCAAGCGCAGATTCACACCAAGCGATTTCTGCTCGATGAGAACCTTTGTAGAAGGGATATGGCCGTCGATAAAGTTGGAAGCATCGACCATGTGATGCTCCTCGAATGTGATGAAACCATTTGATGGTGTCTCAATTCCAAAGACATTACTGAGCAGGTCGAGCCAGAAAGGTTGCGAATCGCGCCTCTCACTGCCTCTGCCCTTCCAGCGCTCTGCGAATGCCGCTGCTGCGGCTGCCTGTTGCTTATCTGTTTTCATGTATTGTTGTTAGTTTTCTGCAAAGGTACGACTTTATTTTCTTTATACAAACTTATTAATAAAAAAAAAGCAAAAAAGTCGGTTGAAAGTAGTTAAGTAGGAAAGTAGGAAAGTAGACATTTATATATTATAAGGGATATATTATAAATAATAATAAATAAGAATTTAAAATAAATTATACTGGTTATTACCCCTTAAGGAATGTGGGAACTGCTAATGTCTGCTTTCCGCATTTCCTACTTTCCGCACTACATCCGCACCCCGGTCTCAGATGCCCCGGAAGCCGGCGTTCAAACTTGAAATGACGTGCCGTAATGTCGTGAGCCGCGAGCCGTAATCCCACCATCGGTGAGCCGTAATCTCACCACCCGCGAGCCACTGTGAATGATGAATTATATGTGTGAATTCTTCTGCTGCTGCCACCCTTTTTGCCCCTCTGCAGCCTGAGGTTCATAGGGGGAAAGCGACGACGTTTAGAAAGGGCGATTTTTTACACTTTTTTGCACGAAATAATCGCCAAAATATTTGGATAATTCGCTGATTTTTAGTATCTTTGTAGCGTGAAAAGGCAGGAGAATCCTGACCTGGATTAAGTCTAATTTTAATACATTCAAGTTATGAGTAAAATTATTTACGAAGTTTACCAGAATGACATCAAGGACTCTGAGTCCGTGATGTACGGGAAGTGGTACGCCCGTCTGAAGAGCATCGAGACGCTGAGTATCGAGAAGCTCGCCAGGCACATCTCCGAGCATGGCTCTGTCTTTACGGAGGATGTGGTGGAAGGTGTGATGAAGAAGTTCAAGTCGTGTCTGATCGAGAGCCTCCTGGAGTCGAAGAAGGTCAAGGTGAACGGCCTGGGCACCTTCTATCTGACGTGCGAGTGCCAGAAGGGTGGGGCAGACAAGGAGTCGGAGTTCAACGTGAACCAGCACCTGAAGGCGCTGCACATCCGCTTCCTGCCCGAC
>JAILKU010000099.1 GCA_024693505.1 Bacteroidaceae bacterium
ATTGTCTCAATTGTCTCAATTGTCCCAACCCCCTCCCTGTTTACCAGACCCGGGTCCCGTAAAATTTCAAAGGCCTTTGCGCAAGAGTTCGGGGCGCCTCGGGCAAACACTCTCTTTTCCCCCTCTGAAAACAGGAGCCAGCCAGGGCGGAATCGTTAACTCCCGAACGCGAAACAACCGTTCTGCTGCCCAAAACGAAGCTAATCTCCACCATACTGACAGTTTGCCGCTCCCCCCGTTCCCTCTCCGTTCCTTGCCGGCATTCAACCCATAACAGAGTGTTTCGCTGCTCCGATTTTTGCATTTTGATTTCATCGAGCCAGCTCGACCGAAGGTCAAGGCTTGCGAAAGTTGAAAACTATAACCTTCAACGGGTTTCGGTTTTACCGCGGACAACCTCCCGCCCCGTGCGTCCGTCCCTGTAGCGCACGACCCTGATGTACAACTCGCCGCCCGGCCCCGGAATCCTGATTCCGCTAAGGGTATAATAGGCGATACTCTCGATTTCATCGGGCAGGGCAGGGGAGTTCATCAGATTCGGCTTTGTGCTTGCAGCCCTGTCGTAGGAGGTCGGTATGTTCTGAGTGCCTATGGTGGGGTGATAGAATGCCCGGAAACTGCTTCCTCCATCCGGGTATCTGCCTACCGTTTCCTTCCCTGAATGCGTGTTGTAGCTTAATATGTCCTTCCATTTCCCGTCGGGAGATTGCAGGACGAGGATGCTGCCGTCTGCATTCTTCAGTTTGAAAGGCAGATGCAACTGAGATACGGAAGGCTTTTCGTCGCACCATATTACCAGGTGGCCGTCGGGCGGTATTATGGTGCCTGCTCCGCCCGCTGCATCAATTTGATGACTCGTCTTGCCATCTGGACTGAAGAGCCAGCCGGCGACGTCGACAGGCTCCTGCCCCCAGTTATACAATTCAATCCAGTCTGCCGTTTTGCCGTAGTCGTTCACGTATATGTCGTTTGCAGCGCTCACCTCATTGATGCAGATGGGAGATAATTTCTCCCCGGTCGTTTCTTCATAGACGGCGGTATAGGTTCCATCTTTCTGGATCCGGAGTTCCTTGTCGCGACTTACCCATCTTCCTGTCTGATCTCTCCATCCGATGAAGTGGTAGCCCTCCGCCGCGTAAGTGGCTATTGTGGCAGGAGCGAAAAGTACGCCAGAGAACTTGCCGTAAGGCACTTCCATGCCACTGATCTGAATCCGTGCGGATGGGCAGTTCGTGCCTAGGTTTACGTCAATCTTATTTGAGAGAGAATAGGATTTCATCAGGGATTGGATTCGTGCCTCCCTGTGGCTGTCCTCCCACATCGTCTGTTGCAGTTTGCGGTAGGTTGCGGCTGTATAACGGCTGTCAAACGCCAGGGCATCCTTAACTAAAGAGCAAATGCTGTCTGCGATAAACTGGCATCGCTCAGGCGTATAAATACTTCCATGGAGGATACAGTATGCAGTCACAAACTGTTGTCGGAATTTGTTGTTTTCCTTGAGGTTGCGGTAGAGGTACACGATTTCGTTGGCATCCAGTTCTTCCACATTGTTGGTCTTCTCCCAAGTCAGGTCCTGGTCGAAGAAGACGAAATGGAACTTACCGTCCTGCTGGGAGCGATAGCCCTTCACGTTATTGTTGTTCAGCACCCAGTCGCTGTTGCCTGTGTAGCATATCGTCGCCATATAGCGCACAAACTCATCGATGTCGAGTATTTCCGCAATTCGTGCATATCCCTCTTCCGTATCGGCGTTGTATGAGAGTTGTATCATCCTGTCGAATGCATCTCGGCTCCCGCCTTTCTGGTGGTAACTGCCGCTGCTATACTCGAAAGCATCCATCTCGTCGTCGTCGTAGCCGTAGTTTGCCGCACCGTGGAAGCGGTTGCCCGGCTCCCTCACATTCATCATGGCCAGGTATTGCCCGTTGATAAATACATGGGCAGGCTGATACTCCTGCGCATCAACATAGAACCCGCTTGTAGTCAGCACTTGCTGAGTGATGCCGTCCTTGATGCGAGGCCCTCCGTCGGTGCGGTTATTGTTGCCACCGTTGCGAATCAGCAGTTGCTTATATTCATGGTACGGCTTGGTTGTGAATACCGGATAATCAAATTTCCCGTTTCCGTCATACAGCTTCCTGGCCTGAACCTTGAACGATGCAGGCTTGAAATGTCTGCTCCATCCGCCCGCCACCTCAAAGCTTGTCTCCTGGTTGATGACCATCTTGCCGTCCGCTGTCAGATACTCGAAGTTGACGGGTCGCTCCCAGTCCATATTGAGGTTGGACTTCTCTTTCGAGCCCCGACCCGTTATGCCGTTTGTACCGTCCACATAGCAGCCAGTCATGTCGTCGTAGAGATTGCGCGGATCTGTGGTTATTGCTACAATCGGCAGGTAATAGGCCTTGTCCTTATAAATAAATGAACGCGTAACCACGCCACTTGGCAGCTTGTCGTCCGAGAACAAACGCAGTCGTAGTATTGTGGTCTTCGTTATTGAGAACACCCCGTCGGCACTTGCCGTTCCGTTGGTAAGCGTCGGCGTGCTTCCATCCGTTGTGTAGCGTAGTGTGGTTCCGGCAGGAATCTGAACATGCACATCGAAGCTGGAGGTGAAGAGCCTGGAGTCGCAGTTCACCGCAGGGCTTGGCAGGCTTTCCGTTGCGTAATGTCCCGCATTGGTCCTGCCTGGAGTGGGCATCCCGCAATACAGCCATTCGTCGGCATACAAACTGACTCTCGCATAACTGCAGCGTGGTAAGGATTCAGGATAAGAGACGGATAGGTCCGCACTATTCCCATACCTCGACAGATACAGCGTCCCGCCCTTTCTGCTCAGCTTGAACCTCACCTGCCTCGAAGCATCGGGCCCGTACTCGCCATCAGCTGCGTTATGGTCGAAGAAGATACATTGATAACACTTCGGTCTCAGAATGCCAAGGCCCGAAAGCTTGTGCTTTTGCAGCATTTGTGCATCATCGCTGATATACCACCCATCCAGTGAGATAGCTGCTGCGGACGGATTATACAGCTCAATCCAACTGCCATAGTTGTTCGAATAATCCAGGGTCTGGTCAATGTTCGCCACACAAACTTCCGTGATGATTGGCTGCACACCTCCTCCTCCGTTCGCTTCCTGCCGGGCGAACGCCTCCAGCGAACCTGCCGACAGCAGGGCCACGAGGGCCGTCTTAATCGTAATCTCCTGCTTCATATGTATAATGTATTTCGTCTTAGCGACTCCGCACTAATATAGATACTCCGAAAGCGGTAAAGACTGCACCGGCCGGAAATAAAAATTGTGCGTGCAGTATTCGGGCTCGTTACTTTATCAATATAAGCGAAAGGTCAACAAGCAGAATAACTGACATGCAGGAACGACACAACAACAGAAGGCTCTATTTCAGGGAGTTGGCAGAGACCAGCGCGAACTACTATATTCCGTACATAACGCGATGGCACGAAGTGAGGGCCGGGATGAAGATCCTGGAGATAGGATGCGGCGAGGGTGGTAACTTGCTGCCCTTTGCGCGGCTCGGCTGCGAGGTGACGGGAGTGGATATCGCATCATGCAGAATTGAGGAAGCCAGGAGGTTCTTCAGGGATGAGCAGGCCTGGGGCCGCTTCATAGCCGCGGATATCCTCAAGCTAGAGGAACCAGCCTGCGGGTACGACATCATTATTAGTCACGACGTCCTGGAGCACATTGGCGACAAGTACCGGCTCTTGTCCCGGATTGCCGGCTGTCTGGTCCCGGGCGGAATCGTCTTCATGTCATTCCCAGCCTGGCAGATGCCCTTCGGCGGACATCAGCAAATCTGCCGGAGCAGGATACTTTCTCATCTCCCATTCGTCCACCTCCTGCCCGAAGCCCTGTACAAGGGCGTTATCCGGCTGTCCGGTGAAAGCAGAGCCTGCCTGCAGGAATTGCTCGCCATCAGAAGTATCCGCATAACGATAGAAGCATTCGAGAGGCTTGTCGGCCAGGCGAACCTGACGATTCAGGACAGGACGCTGTACCTCGTCAACCCGCACTACAAGGTCAAGTTCGGCCTGACTCCGCGCCTGCTGAAGCGTCCGCTCTCATCAGTCCCGTACTTGCGGGATTTCCTCAGCTCCAGCTGCTTCTATATCCTGAAATGAGGCGGCATCAGCTTCCTTCTTCTTCAGACGGAGAGACTGCAGCTTGCCCCCTTACCACGTTATCCTCACGCCGAACGGGCAGGTGAACATGAAGGGATGCTCGGTCCATACCGTGTGGGTGTCGCTGCCTGAGGGGATGAACCAGTTGAAAGTCGGTTCGGCGAACAGGCTGGTATGCGGGGCAAACCTGTACTGCATGCCGATGCTGATGCCCGTCTGCCATTGCAGGGAGGGACTGAAATGGCCGGCATCGGAGAAGACACACTGCCTGTCGCTGTAGTAACTGCCCCAGACCTTGCCATAGACGGGGATGTGCATCGTCAGGCCCACCGAGCTGTAGGCCGACAGGCGCCTGTAGTCAATCCAGCGGTATGAGGCACGGAGCGGAAGGCCCAGGTAGTGAATCCTCTGTCTGGTGGTTGCGGAGTCGCCGTTTTCTCCCATCGAGAACTGCGAGTTGAGGATGGAATACTGCAGTCCTGTCTCGAGGCTCCACCTGCCCGGCAGGGACTTCGTAAACGAGACGGCGAACGTGATGGGCTTGTCGTGATGCTCTTTCTGGCTTATCCTGCCGGTGTTCCGTTCCGCTATCTCAATCAGTTGAAGAGTATCGGCAGTGGGGGTGGGCGAGGAAACAGCCTTCAGATATCTGCTATACTGCTCCCAGGTGGTCACATAGGCCGGCACTTCCGGCACGGGGCCATCAGGTTCCGGAAGGGTGGAGGTGTTTGTGGCTATCAGCTTGTAGACGCTCTGCGCCAGCGAGGGGCCGAGAGAGCCTGCAGCGAGGAACTGCCACGTCCTGTCCTTCTTCTTGTCAAGATCTTCTGCAATATCTATTTCGGGCAGCGTAGTCGTTCCTATGGCAGTGTCCTTCGCAACAGCCTGAACCGAGTCTTCAGAGGACTCGGCAATGAGGATCTCCTGATGACTGACCGTAACAGAATCAGTATCAGGGATGAGAATTGCATTGTCGGAAAGGACTGGCTGAGGCCTTTTTGCCCTTTTCGGGACAGAAACCCGAGTTACTTCTTCCTCTGCAAGGTTGTTGTCCGGTTCCGGCTTTGCCTGCTCCTCGGGTATCGTCTCCACCTGTACAATGTCATCTTCCTGCTTCCCGCCATGATGGAATATGAGGTAGCAGGCCAATGGCAAGAGCAACAGGGCGATGATGCCAGTCAGCCTGTTGTCGATCAGGCGCCTCAGGAAGCGTTTCGCACGGGAGAGCTGCGAGGATGAGCTGTGGGGCTCTATGCCCAGCATGTCTGCTATCTCCTTGTGCGAGAAGCCCTCAATGACAGAGAGGCGCAGTATTTTGCCGTATCCCTCCGGAAGGCGGTCGATAAGTCCGAGCAGCTCCTTGTAGCCGTAGTCCGTATCGGGTGATGACGATGCGTCGGCAAGCGCGGCATCATCGTCCTTCAGGGAGGAGACAGGCAGGATATGAACCCTTCCCCTTTGTTCGATATGCTTCAGCGACACATTCCTGACGATGGATGTCAGCCATTCACTGATCCTTGAACCGTCCCGGAGGTTCCCTATTGAAACGAAGGCCAGGATGAAGGCATCGTGCACCAGGTCGCTGACCGTATCCTTGTCCTCCCCCGTGATGCGCATGCATATCCGCGCCATCAGGGGATAGTACGTCCTGTAAATCGTATCAAGCGCCTTGGGGTCCTTTTTCTTTGCCCTCTGAATTAAGTTATCCGAATCCATATAGCAGACGGGATCATGATGAACGACCCCCGTAGATATAGATACAAAAAGGCACCAAAAGACTGCATGGGATGTTCTCTTTTTTTTATCCGGCAAGAAGAACTCCCCCCCCTTCTTTTCTGCTGCTATTCTGCCTTTTCCTTTGGCCTGGAGCCCACCAGGGCGTACGAGAGCATGACGAGTTCGCCGAAGAGGACGATGAGCCACGACCAGCGCCAGGCACCCAGGCTGTCGGCTACGGCTCCCTGCAGGAGGGGCAGTATGGCACCGCCCACCACGCCTGTCATGAAGACACCCGATGCGGCAGAGGTGTAGCGCCCCAGGCCGGTTGTGGCCAGGGTGAAGATGGCGCCCCACATAATGGAGTGGAACAGACCCACGGCCACCAGCAGCCAGGGCTGGTTGAACGCTACGGCAAGCACGAGCATGAGCAGGGCCATGAGGGTGGTAAATGTCAGCTGCGCACGGGGCGATACGCTGCGCAAACTGCTGCCGCAGAGCCTGCCCACGAGCATCAGGCCCCAGTAGAGGGTAGCCATCAGGGTGACGGTGGAGGTGGAGAGGCCGAGGTCGCCAAGCGCGTAGAGGTTGATGTTGGCACCCACGCAGACCTCGCAGCCCACGTAGAAGAAGATGGCCACAACGCCCAGGGTGAGGTGGCGGAAGCTCCAGACGCTGCGTTCGAGGGGTGCATCGGCAGCCCGCGTGCCCGCCAGGTCGGGAAGCGAGAGGCGGTAGAGGACGGCAGCCACCAGCAGGATGAGGAGGGCAATGGTCAGGAAGGGGAGGCGCAGCTGGCTGACCTGCACCTGCTCGAGTGCAACGCCGCCGAAGACGATGCCGGAGACGAAGTAGGGGGCTATGGTGGTGCCCACGGAGTTGGCCGAACCGCCGATGGCGAGGCGCTGGATGGGCTGCGTGCCGTTGACGTGGCAGGCCATCAGGTAGGGATTGATGACGACCTGCAGGACGGTGACGGCTCCGCCCAGCACGAAGGAACCCAGCAGGAAGATGAAGAAGCCAGGGGGGATGCTGACGTCGCTCACGGCAAGTGCCGACTGGGGATAGGCAACGGTATAGACCGACGAGAGGAAGTAGAGGGCAAGGCCCGCAACCATCACACCCAGCCCGCGAAGGAGGGTGCCCTTGTATCCGTAACGGTCTATCCAGCGGCTGCCCAGCCCTCCGCAGACGGGATAGGCCAGGAACCAGGAGAAGGTGACCAGGGTAGCCAGTGTGTTGCGCAGGCTGCCCACCCGGTCCAGGAAGGCTGACTGGAGGGGTCCCTGCAGCTGGGCGTTGACGGTGGTAAGAAAGCCGATGACGAGGAACAGGAATACCATAGAGAGGAAGGGTGCCAGGTAGGAAGGCCCTTGAACCTCTTGACCGATAAGCGTCGCCGCTTCGCTGTCGAGGAGGACTTCGCAGTCGGGATGCCGCTGCAGGATGGAAGCCGGAACATCGGTGGTGACGGGTCCCTGCAATATCTTCTTAACGATAGCTGCCTTGTGGCGTCCCTTGGCTACGAGTACGATGCGGTGGGCCTGCATGATATCGGCCAAACCGAGGGTGACGCCTCCCAGGGGGTGCTCCTCGGGCAATCCGGTCTCGCGCCGGATGCGCGTCTCCAGTTCGGGATTCATCTTGCTGACCCAGGCGGTACTCTCGAAGGGTGTGCCGGGCTGGTTGAAGCCCAGGTGTCCGTTCTCGCCGAGGCCCAGTATGAGCAGGTCGATGCCTCCGCGCGCCTGGAGCTCAGCCTGGAACTGCCGGCATGCAGCGGGGTAGTCGTCGCTCTGGGTGGGCAGCATCAGCAGGTGTTCGTCGCTGATGCCCAGACCGTCAGCCAGCTCGGTGCGAAGCATGGTGTAGCAGGCTCCGGCATATTCGCGCGGCACTCCCACCACTTCATCTACTCCGAAGAAGGTGGCCGGACTGACGTCGAACGGCTCTTCCTGGTGCAGTTGCACGACCTTCCGGTGCATATTCCCCGTTGTACGGCCTGTGGAGAGGCCGATGACGCTGTTCTTCTTCTCTTTTATCTGATTGACAATACGTTGCGCTGCTGCCAGGTCGAAAGCCGCTTCGCTGGGTTCTATGGTTAGTTTCATTTGAGGAGGGCAAAATAATTCAAAGGTCAAAATTCGAATCACTTCTTAAACGGGTCGCCGGAGGGATCGCGGCTCACCACCCATCGGAAGGCATTCACGAAGAGCAGGTTCTGAGTGGCATCGATGAAGCCCTCGTCGCCGTGACCCATGTTCAGGTAGATCATGCGGTACTTGGTGTTGGTCCATACGATAGGGAAATCGCCGAACTTGACGACATCCTTTAGTCCGAAGGGGTACATCTTATGGGAAATGGAGAGCAGCACCTGAACGTCGGGATTCTTGCGCGGACTGGGTTGCCACTGATAGAACTCGCTGGCAGGCACCACGAACGACTGGGGCAGGGAGTAGGTGACGGGATGCTCCTGCGTATCGCAGACCACGAGAGCCGGCTGTGGCGGCCAGTTGTTGCAGTAGAAGACTCCGCAGCCCAGGAACTTGTTGAACCAGGGCCACTGGGTGCGTCGGTCGTTGTAGGCCGAGGCATGGAAGCCTATCCATCCGCCCCCGTTCTCCATATACTTCTCGAAGGCCTCACGCTGCGCCTTACCACCCGGCGAGGCGTTCAGGCTGATGATGATGCTGTACTCCTTCAGCTTCTCGTAGGGGTATTCGGCCAGGGAGGTGGTGACATCCATGATCCAGCCCTCGCCGTAGGTGAGCTTGTGGAAGAACTCGATGGCCTGCTTGTCGAACTGGACATGGGCCTCTTCGGCCCCCGGCTCGTAGTGCAGCAGGGCTTTGAAGCGTGGGGCACGGGCATAGTTGGCGGCATACTCGCCGTCGTCCTGGGCGGTAAGGACTGCGGAGAAGCAAACAGCTGCAGTCAGCAGCAAGAGTTTTTGAAAATGTGTCTTCATATCTTTTCCTTATTAGTTATGTTAGTATTCAGAGAGCAGGGACAGGAATTTGCCTGCAGAGGTGAGCCACACCTCCTTGTAGCAGGCATTGTTTGTTGGCGGCCAGTAGGGCTCGTCGCTGTCGCCCCACGAACGAATGCCTACGGGAATCTCGCCGGTGATCTCGCCAGAAGAGAAGCTGTCCATAGAGGGGTAGCGGTGCCCTTCGCCATAGATGAGCGACTGGCAGAAGGGGTTCTTGCCCACGGTCCAGTAGAGTTGTTCCAGTCCGATCTGGCGCAATGCCTCGTCCTGAAGGAAGCGTCCGCACAATGCAGCGGCCTTGCCTGTGGAAAGGATTATCGCCTCGTTGCCGTTGAAGATGCCGAACCATACAGGGAAGCGGCGCAGGATATGCGTTTCGTCCAGGCGGACACCCTGTTTGAGCTGCCTGTCGAAGAGCAGGGGTGCATCTGAAGGCGCAAAGAGGTGAAGGGAATAGAACCCGGCTGAATCGGCATACTCCGCCTCGTGGTAAATGCCTGAGGGAATCATGCCAAAAGGTGCGGTGTAGGGCATCAGCCGCTTCAGATAGTCGGCATAGCGCTGCACAGCTGCCCGCCACTCTCCAGCCGAAGGATGCTCCGGCTGACTCTGGCAGAGCGCAATAAGAGCCTGGGCAAAGAGCTGGTCGCGCGACTGATGAATGAAATGAACGGGGACGCGAAGCGTAGTGTCCCGGCAGAAGTAACCGCCCAGCTCACCCTGTGCCTGACTGTCGAGTACGTAGCGGATGCTCTCCACCGCTGTTTGGGCATAAGGGTCTTTGCCGGTAAGCAGGAAGAGCTGAGTGGCAGCCCAGCTCCTGGCGGCCTGGAACAGAGACGGCGAGGTGTTATAGACGTGCTCCATGATATGGGGGAACCGGTCGTAACCGTCGCGGCGGAACTTTCTTTCGGCAAAACGGAAGTCCTTGGCAGCGGCTTCGGCGAGGCTGTCCCGCAGGGCAGAGGCAGGCATCACCCGGGTTGCGTATGCTTCGTAGGCGGCATAGAGGAAGTTGTCGAAGGCGTTGTCCTGCTTGCGAACGGTATGAATGTCATCGTATGTGCCTACCTGGGAATCCGTCCAGTGAAGCAGGCCCAGGCTACTGGCGTGATATCCGTCGCCAAAGCGGCAGCGCAGCACAAAGCGCAGCCCCCAAAGGGCTTCCTGCAGCAGTCGGTCGGCAAGTTGGGGCTGTGTTCCTTGCTGCTGTTCGTAGGCCTCCAAAAGAGCGTATGCCACATCGGCTGTCTGCAGGGTCTGTTGCGAGAGGTCGCCTGCATCGTGCCAGCCGCCTCCGTAGCAGACCTGCTGTCCGTTGTGGTCGCAAAAGAGGTCTTGGTGGCAAAGGCCGTGAATGCCCTCAACGGCATATCCGCACCGCTGGCAGAAGATGTAGTTGAGCAGTCGCCATTGCGCATTGAGGAAAGCATCGTCTGAGATGAGAAACGGTTCGGTTGTAATGTTTCCCATGCGCAGCCGGTAGCGACCAGGTGTCTGAAATGCCGAGAAGTCCAGGATGCCGAAGGTGCCCAAACTGGTGGATGAGGCCTGAACGCTGCCGGAGAACAGGACGCGTCTGCCGCGTTCGTCAGTCAGCTGGAAGGTCTTTTCTGCCGTGCTGCTTCTTACCAGAGCCGTCTTTTGTCCTTTCGGCAGGTAGCCGGACATCGAATAGGAGATAAGTCCGGATGGCAGTGTCCATCCCCGCTGCGGCTCCACTTCCTCCAACCGCTCCAGTCGGAGGCGGCGCAGGGTATAGGTGAGTGTATCGCCCAGCGCCCCGTTGCGTCCCTTCAGGTCAGTGTAGAACGTGATGCGCTCCACCTGCTCGCGTTCCAGCGTACTGAGGTCGAAGACGACGGTATTCCATCGGTTTGGCCGAAGATTGATGAGATGGGCGCCGATGTCGTTTGGCTTCGCGTTCTGTAAAGTGGCATTCAGGTTCATAATAACCGTTCCGCTACATTGGGGGAATACCTCCATGACGAGGCGGTGGAAGGCGCGAAGGTCGCGTCCGTGCATCTTCAGCGAAAGGCTTGCCCGTCCGAAGGTGGCGTAGTCGGGATCGCCGGCCGGTCCCCTTGCCCTCTGTCCCGTAGAGACGGGAACGTGGAGGCGGACACCGTTCCGGGGGAAGGAGAGGCGCCCGAAGCCCCGCTGCTCCCATTCCTGAGGATTGCCGACGGACAACGCTTCCCTCTGCACGACTTTCTGTTGCAGCTGCCGGACCTCCAGCGACCGGCTGTCATCGACAGGCAGCGGACGGCTAAGCATTCCGGAGGCACGCAACTGACGTTCTAGGGTCCGGTCCGGAGCGAGCGTCTGAGCTGTGTTCTCCGGGGAACCCAGCAGGCAGTACAGGGCAAGTATGAAGAGGCGGTGCGTCATTCGCCGTCGCGCAGGGTCCAGCGGAGTGCGTTCTCGAATAGGGTGAGGAAGGCAGGGTTCTCGTAGAGCGATTTGCTATGTCCGAACTGGAAATAGACATTGCGGGCCCGCTTTTGGGGATTGGTCCAGATGACCGGGTGGTCGCCCATCTTGATATCGGTCTTCAGCGTATAGCTGCATTCGTCAACGTGAGCCAGGACATGAACATTCGGGCGCGGGTCGGTGTCGTAGGTGTACCACTCGTCATCGGCCACCACGAACGTACCGGGAACGTTCTGCATGACTGGATGCCGGCGGTCCTCGACCTGCACGGTGCCGTCGCTCTTCTCGGCGATATAGTTCTTGTAGCGGATCTTTCCCATGAAGTCGGAGAACCAGGGCCACATCCCGTAGCCGTCGAACTCGCCCAGCAGGCTGGCGTGGTGGAAACCGATGTAGCCTCCTGTGCCGCGGTCGATGTATTCCTGCAAGTCCTTCATGGCAGCCTCGCTCCAGGCATAGGGCGGGTAGTTGAGCTGCAGCACCAGGTGATACTTCCTGATCTCGCCCTGCGGAATCTCCTTGGCCGAGTTCAGCACCGTCAGCTCTATGTTCAACTTTTCCTTTTGGTCTTCGAGCCATTGCAGGCCGGTGGCGGTGAATCCTTCGTGCAGACCTCCGCGCTCGGCCAGCACCAGTACGCGACGGGGTGGGATAGTCGCCTGGCGGTTCTTCATCAGGCTGAGGCAGAGGGTGCGGCTCTCGTCGCCCTGCGGGTTGTCGCTGGCATAGTCCCAGTACATGCCTCCCCGCAGGTTGTTATCCAGGATGTACTTACACTTGGCAGCCAGCGAACGCGTGTTCTCGTAACCCCAGACGAACTCGCCCTTGTCATTCACGCGATAGGGCACCATACCCTTCTCGTCCCACCGCTCTTCGTAGCCCTGGGGAAGGCGGCCTGTACGGTTATACTGCCTGAGGCCTTCGTCATCGCGCTTGCCCTTCCCGTAGAAAGGCACACCCATCACCAGTTTCTCGCGAGGCACCCCGGCCTGCAGGTGCTTCTCGACGGCTTCCGACGAGGTGCAGTAGCCCGAGATTTCGGAAGGGTAGAGGGCTGCGTGGTGGTGGCTGGGATTTCCCATGTCGTAGGCCATTACGTTTACGAAGTCCATGTACTGGATGCAGCTCTTGAAGTCGATGAACTGAGCCGAGCTGACGGTAGCGGCGGTGAGCAGCTGCTTCCTGCCGAGTGCCTTGCGAAGGGCTGCCATCAGCAGTGTGAAGTTCTTCGTGTCGTCGGGCGAAGAGGAGATGCCCGCACCGCCCTGGGTAGGATACTCCCAGTCGATGTCGATGCCGTCCAGTCCGAACTCATCCACCACTCTCTTGCAGTCGCGTGCAAAGGCCTGGCGGTTTTCTTGCGTGGCAGTCATCTCGCTGAACCGTCCGCTGCCCCATCCTCCTACGGAGAGCATCACCTTCAGGGTAGGATTCTGCTGTTTGAGTCCCGTTATCATGCGCAGGCGGTCGGGATTGTCGATGCGAACGCCGTTGAACGTGTCGTTGACATGTCCGAAGGCGTAGTTGATGTGGGTCATCACGGTGGGATCGGGCACTTCGTTGGTCCATGAAGTCACGTAGGCAACGACGATCATGTCCCTTGCTTCTTTCTTCTTTCCGTAACAGGTTACCGACAAACTGAATGCGGCCAGTAACAGCATAAATTTTGCGAGTGTTCTCATATTTTGAAAAGTTTACTTCTTACATCTTGCCTCTCTTTCCAACCCGTCAATCGCCAAGGCACCGGCGCCAAGCAGACCTATGTTCTGGGCATCCAGTTGTGTAAGGACTACACCTCCGGTTACGAAGCGCATGGTTACGGGCTGCAGTTTCTTGCGGATTTGCTCAAGCAGGAAACCGTCGGACAGCATCTCACCTGCCAGGATGACCGTATCGGGGTCGGATACGCGAACCAGGTTCATAATCAAGCTGGCCATCGCCTCGGCTGCATTGTCCACAACCTTTGTGCAGAGCGAGTCGCCCTCGCGGCAGAGACGATAGACCTCTTCGACACTGACCCGCTCGCCTTGCTGCGGAATGAGGAGCTGTGTATCGTAGTAGCGTTTCAGGAAACGGACCTGACGGTCTATGCCTACGCTGGAGGCTATGGTTTCTATGCAGTCCATCCGGCCGCAGGGGCACTTGAGTCCGACCCGAACGCCGACCCGCAGATGACCTACCTCTCCGGCATTGAAATGGCTGCCTCGGATAGGCTTTCCGTCGATGACTATGCCAGCGGCAATGCCTGTGCCTGTGTGCAGATAGACAAAATTCTCTGTCTTCTGTCCTAATCCCCAACGCATTACGGCACGCGTCTCGCTCTTTACGTCGTTGTCTGTGAAGCAGGGAATCCCGTACCAGGCCGTTATCTCGCGGGCAACATTGATGGGATGAGTGCGCTCGGGGTCTATCTGGTACCACATTCCTTCTTCGGAGTTGACGCGCCCTATCAGTCCCACGCCAATGGCAGCGGGCCTTTTCTCTTTCCAGCCGGCACTGCGCACATAGTCGTCCATAGAGGTGCGTATGATGTCCAATGCCGATTCCTGGTTGAAGAAACTGAGTTTATATGCCTTGTGCTGCAGAATGTTGCCGGCAGCGTTTATCTCGCCAATCATGAGGCGGGAGCCACTCAGTATGATACCTAAATATGTGGCATCCGTTTGGTTATGTGTCTTGTCGTGTTTCATCATTTAATTTGCTGGGGCTAATGCCATATTCTTTTTTAAAGCATGTGCTGAAATATTTCGGGTCTGAGAAGCCTACCATCGTTGCGACTTCGGCGATGGGCCAGGGACGGCGGGTCAGCAGGTCCCGGGCTCTGCTAAGGCGTACAATCTTGATGATATCGTTCGGGCCGCGTCCCGTCAGGGTCTTTATCTTGTTGTAGACGGATGAGCGGCTCATCGCCAATTCATAACAGAGGTCGCCGATAGAGAAGTCGGCATTGGAGAGCTGCCCTTCGATAATGCGGAAGACGCGTCGCATAAAGTCGCGGTCCAACTGACTCTTAAACTCCACCAGTTCGGTGTGCCCCTGCATGCTGACAACTTCTTGGCGCAGGCGTTGCCGGCGTTTGAGCAAACTCAGGATGCGTGTGCGCAAGATGTCCAGGTCGCATGGCTTGGCGATGTAGTCATCAGCCCCTGCCTCCAGTCCGTAGATAATGTTTTCGCGTTCAGAAAGCGCGGAGAGCAGGATGATGGCAATGTGGCTTGTCTCGACATTCCCACGCAGTTTTCGGCAGAGCTCGTCGCCCGGTATGACTGAGGTCATCATATCCGAGATAATGATGTCGGGGTTCAGCTCCAGGGCCATCTCCCAGGCCGCGCCGCCGTCTCCGGCTTCGGCTATGTCGAATTCTTTGCTTAGGGGGACGGTCAGGTACTTGCGCGCTGCCTCGTCTTCGTCAACGACCAGGATCAGGTTGCGGTGGGTTCTGGGATGAATCCTGTGCAGGGTTTGATGATCGTGTGCTGTCGGGACGTTTATCGGCTGACCTGACGCGGGAGGGGCCAGCAGTTCGTCCACGTCGCGCGCAATCCAGTATAGTTCCAGTCGTACCGGTGCTGATTCCTTTCGGGCAATCAGCTCTGCTATGCGGCTTTTGATGAGCGAAATTTTATTTCTGATCCGATCCATAGAGAATAGGTTTAAATATGACTGTCAGCCCTTGTCCTTCGAGACTATTCCGGCTGCAAAATTACGAATCATTTGGGATAGTGAGGTATAAGATTAGATATTTATGGTTGAATAATTCATAAATATCACTTTTTCATCTTTTCTTCTGAAAGAATTCTTTCATCAGTTTTGCACATTCTTGCTCCATTATGCCTGCCGTAACCTCCGTGCGGGGATGCAGGGCCTGAGGCGAAAAACGCAGAAAGCCCCGTTTCTCGTCGGCAGCGCCGAAGACGATGCGCTTTATCTGCGACCATCCCAAGGCACCGGCACACATCACACAGGGTTCTACCGTGACATAAAGGGTGCATTCCGTAAGGTATTTGCCGCCCAGATGGGCCGATGCCGCCGTGATAGCCTGCATTTCGGCATGCGCTGTGACGTCGGTCAGCCGTTCAGTCAGGTTGTGCGCCCTGGCGATAATGCGCCCCTGGCACTCCACAACGGCTCCCACGGGTATTTCATCTTCCGCGAAGGCCTTTCCGGCCTCTTCGAGGGCTTGTCTCATGTAAAAAAAGTCATCCATCATGTTTTTTCTCTGTTTTTATGTGGCAAAGTTACGTTTTTTTTCTAAATTTGCACAAAAATTCACGTGGAAAAATGGCGCAACACAATATTTACGGACGTTCCGGCGAGGATGTGGCGGCTGAATACCTGGAACAGCAAGGCTATCTGATACTGGAAAGGAACTGGTTCTTCGGCCACAAGGAGCTGGATATTGTGGCGCAGAAGGACGAGCAGCTGGTCATCGTGGAAGTGAAGACCCGCAGGCGTAACACCTACGGCCGTCCGGAGGAAGCCGTAACGGCGAGAAAGATAAGCTGCCTGGTTCTTGCGGCAAATGCCTACGTACGCATGCATTTCATTGATATGCCTGTGCGATTCGACGTGATTGCCATTAGTCATTTGGGCGAAGGCCATCGCGAAAAGATAGAGCATTACGAAGACGCTTTTCGCCCTAACGCCAAAACCTATTGAAGAAGACGATGTTGAACATCATTTCTCTGGATTCCGTTGACTCAACCAACACCTACCTCAAGAATCTGCCGCCCGGGGACAATGAGGACTGGACGCTGGTAACGGCCTGCTACCAGGAGGCGGGACGCGGTGCGGAGCGTAACCGGTGGGAGTCGGAGGCGGGGAAGAACCTGCTCTTCAGCCTACGCACTCATCCCGTCTTTGTAGAGGCGCCTGATGTTTTTGTGCTATCCGGGTCTTTGGCCCTCAGCGTATGGCATGCCTTGCAGAATTACATCCAGGGGTTTAGCATCAAATGGCCGAACGACATCTACTATGGTGACCGTAAGATTGCCGGCCTGCTCATTGAGAACAACCTTATGGGCGGCAGGGTGCAGTCCTGCATTATGGGCGTGGGAATCAACGTGAATCAGATGCAGTTCCTCAGCGATGCGCCGAACCCCGTTTCCCTCAGGCAGATTTTGGGCCATGAAATACCTTGCAGCGAAGTGCTCCATAACTTTGTCGGTCAGTTCCGTTCCTACTACAGCAGGATTCAGGCGTACGACTATCAGGCCCTGCATGACGAGTTTGAAGGGCTACTCTATCGGCGCAACAGCACCCACGCCTTCCGCGACGCGAACGGGAACTTCACGGGGCGTATAGCCGGAGTGGACCCCTCGGGACATCTTATCATCACGGACACCGGCGGCCACACGCGCCGCTATGCCTTCAAGGAGGTAGAATATATCTTGTAACACATAAAAACAAAAAGACAGATGAAGAAGTTTAATCGTATTCTCCTGAAGCTATCGGGAGAGAGCCTTATGGGCGAAAAAGGGTATGGTATCGACGAAAAGCGCCTGGCTGACTATGCCCGGCAGATTGCGGAAGTACACGATTTGGGTGTGCAGATAGGCATCGTCATTGGCGGCGGCAATATCTTCCGCGGGCTGAGTGGCGCAGGCAGGGGCTTCGACCGTGTAAAGGGCGACCAGATGGGTATGCTGGCCACGGTCATCAACTCCTTGGGACTGAATAGCGCCCTTGCCTCGGCCGGCGTAAAGAGTCGCGTCCTGACGGCTATCAGGATGGAACCCATTGGCGAGTTTTATACCAAATGGAAGGCCATCGAAGCAATGGAAAACGGCGAGGTGGTCATCATGAGCGCAGGCACGGGTAACCCCTACTTCACCACAGATACGGGCAGCAGCCTGCGCGGCATAGAAATCGAGGCCGATGTCATGCTGAAGGGTACCCGCGTGGACGGCGTCTACACCGCCGATCCCGAGAAGGACCCCACCGCTACCAAGTTCTCCGAGATTACCTACGACGAGATCTACAATCGCGGCCTGAAGGTAATGGACCTTACGGCGACCACGATGTGCAAGGAGAACCACCTGCCCATCTATGTCTTCAACATGGATGTGTACGGCAACCTGCGGCGCGTCATCGAAGGGCAGGATATTGGCACCCTTGTGCACAACTGAGGCTCTGTCTTGCCCCCGCTCATGGCAAGGTTCTATACAAAGACGGCAAGTATGAGAACAACAGAAATGAAATAGGCGCCCGGTAGCCGGCAGGGGGGCGGGTTTTCCGGATGTCCCTGCCGGCTGCCCGGGTGCTATCTCTTCTTCTTGTTCACGTTGAGCGGCGTACTTTTCGGGAAGGCGATGCTGTAGGCGCTGTCGAGGGCTTTCAGGTTGATCCTGTAGGAGCTGATGCCCAGTTTCACCGACACGACGGCACGGAGCAGCTCGCGGTGCCTGCGCGGGTAGAGGGCGGGCATAGGCAGTTCGTTCCAGCCTTCCTGCTCGCAGCGGAGGCACACCTCCCAGATGAAGTCGTCGCTGGCCCTCAGGCCGAACCACGCCTTCAGCACGTTGCGGATGCAGAAGCGCTTGTACTGGCCTCCGAGGAGGCGCCTCGTGTGCTCCAGCCGTAGCCAGAGCTGCACGAAGCATTCTTGGGTATTCGCGATGTCCATAGTTGTAAAATCCTTAATGACACTCATGACACATGACACTCATGACCGCTCTAAACTCTACTCTCTAAACGCTCAACTTTCCTGTACCGCCCTGCTTCCGTCTGCACGATGAGGCCCTGCTTCCGCCAGTTCTTCAGCATCTGGCGGGCGTTGTTGCGCGATACGCCGGCTCCCTTCACGGCGACGCTGTGCCGGAGGGCTTCCTCGAAGCTGAACTCCACGTCCAGGCGCTCAAAGATAGAGTCGTTCTTCCCCATGCGCTGGCGGTCGTTGTTGCCCCGGTAGTCGCGGCTCTGGAAAGCCGCCTCTATGCGGTCGCGGAAGAAGTAGAGCGCCGTCTCCATCAGATAGTCGGCAATGACATCGTAAGCCTCCAGCAGCTGCGGTGTCTGAGCCTTCTGCAGCATCGTCTGCCACAGGTCGGGCCTCTGCTTCAACAGATTCTCGGCACCGCTCATGCCGTGCTTCTGGATGAGCTGTTCGGCCACCTTGCAGAGCATCAGGCAGCAGGTCATGCGCTGGGCCGTCACGCAGATGCGGAAGCGCTGACGGGCCTGGGTGCGGTCGTCGTTCTTCATCGTCTCCAGGCGGATGCGCTCCACCCATTCGCGGCCCTTTGCCTCCAACTTCGGCAGCACCACATCGCCCTGCATCAGCGGCAGCAGATGGGCAACCTGCCGGATGTGATCCTGCTGGCGGTCGGTCAGCACGTGGGGCTTGTCCTCCAGGGGCAGAAACGTGTTGTCGGGTGTGCGGGCAACGGCAATACGGCTCTGAAACCCGTCGGTGTAGTTCGATACCACGCGGTAGAGGGCATCCGGCGTGCCGCACAGCGTGACGTTCCACAGCAGTTTCTCGATGTGCACGTTCACCGCATCTGCCGAGCGGGCCTCGCGCTCGTACTTGCTGCCGTCGTAGCTCTGGCGCAGCATGACGGAGAAGTCGCTCATCGCCGATTTCCACTTCTGCGCCACCGTGTCGGCCTCGGGCGTGAAGGAGAAGGCGTGCTTCCCCTCCGTGTTGGACAGCCGCTCGGCCAGGTTTGCCACCGTGTTGTTCAGCGGCAGGCAGCGCACGGGCAGCTTCGGCTCCTCGGGTTGCTCCTTCTTGTTCTTGGCGGCGCGTTTCTTGCGGCGCCACTCGTCCTCCTGCATCTGGTACATCATGTCCTGCGCCCTCACCTCGCCCGTCCAGGCATCGATCACGGGGTCGATCTGACCCTTGCCGCTGGCGAAGTCACCGGCGATGTAGCTGATGAGGTTGAGCCCCTTCTTCTGGCCGTGTACGTCGAGCCGCACACCCGTTGCCAGCATGCCGATAGCCGGACAGATGGCGGTCAACACAGGCATCGCCAGGGCAGGACCGACGGCCTCGATAGAGTCGCGCACACCCTGCGGCATCCGCTTACCGGACAACTGAGGACTGATGGCGTACAACTGCTCATCGTCCATTTCCCATTCCCCATTGTCCATTTTCCATTCCCCATTGTCCATTTTCCATTGTCCATTGTCCATTTTCCATTGTCCATTGTCCATTTTCCATTGTCCATTGTCCATTTCAAACGCGCTGAGCGTGTTGCGCAGGCGGATGGGGAACCCGTTGAACTCCGAACTCAAGGCGCTCCTGATCTTCGCCCGCTTCTCTTCTACCGGGAATCCGTCGTAGCAGGGGATCACCTGGTCGAGCCACTCGAAGCTACGGCCGCAGATATGCCTCAGGTCGCACGCCAGCTGATACGTCAGCGTGTCGCGGTCGCCCCGGGTAGGCTCAAAGCCGCGGTTGTTCACCTCCCAGTACTTCGCGATGATGTCCGCAAAGGGAATGCCGTGATAGTGTGTCGGGAACGGCGCAGGAGCAGAGGGTTCCGCAGTTCCCTGATTCCGTGGTTCCGCAGTTCCCTGATTGCGTGGCTCCGCAGTTCCCTGATTCCGTGGTTCCGCAGTTCCATCCTCCTCCCACGGTCTGTAGTGCTTATTCGCCTTTTTCGCGCCTGCCGGTACATCCTCTTCGCCCCGCTGCTGACGCTCGCTCAGCCGCTTGTATTCGGCCTCGCACTCCTCTGCCGACATGGGCTCCGTAAACAGGCAATCGTCCAGGTAGGGCAGGTCGTCCGCGCTGCCGCTGGTCGAGAATACCACCCGCTGCAAGTCTTTTGCGCCTGTGTCCATCTCCACTTTCAGAATCGTTGCCACACGCACCTGGTTCTCCAGGATGGTGGTGCCCGGCCGGCGCTCGCAAACCAAGTGCCAACCGCCGCTGGCGCTTCGTTCCAGCATCCTCAGGCCTATCTCGTCCTTCTTCTCCAGGATGAGGCTTTTGATGCGCTCCGAGTGCTCGCTGTCGTAGCAGTCCACATCGTGGAAGAAGAAGCTGCCGATGCTCTTGCAGCCCGCTATCAGCCCGTCCGCATGACCGATGTTGTAAGCCAGCTGCAGCAGGCCGGCCTTTGCCTTCTCGTCGCCCTGACGCGCCTTGCTCAGGTTCTCCAGATTCTGCTGCGAGTTGCGCAGCGCCATCAGTTCCTCGCGGTTCTTGATGGGGAGGGCAAACTTTCGCTTGCCCTCGTAGTATATCCTGTAAATCATAGTTGTGGGTTATACATTATGAGTTAAAAGTTCGGGTAACCGAGTTTGGAATTCAAGTAGCGCAGGCCGCTCATGGTCCACGTCATGTAGGTGTGAACCTTCTTCTGCCCCTTCAGCGAGTAGCTCACGTAGGTCCTGAAGCGCACCAGGTCGCGGTCGGACAGGTTGTCGGCGATGTTCCAGCGGCCGTGGCTGCGGTACTGGATGCCCATGTCGCGCAGCACCTGGTTGAAGTCGAACACCGTCATGTTGAACGTCTTCGCCACCTGCGTGGCCGTCAGCGTGTCCTCGGCACCGGCGTTCATCTCGGCGAGCGCCTCGCCCATGATGTGGTCGGCCAGGCGGAGGATCTCCTCAGGCTCGGGCAGGCAGAGCTGCTGGCGGCGTTTCAGTTCCTGCAGCTCCAGCTCCTGCCAGCGCAGCACCAGCTTGGCGCGGGCCTCGTCGTTGAACTTCGTGGCGATGTAGAGGCACTCGGTCTTGGTCAGCTGGTAGCAGGGCACCTCGCGAGTGCCGCCGTTGGGCTGAACGATGGTTCGGGATGTCAGCGCAAAATTGCGCCCACATACCTTCAACCATGCAGGCTCCATGTTTCGTATGGCTTTCATCACGTCTTTGTGTTGTTTACCTGTCAGCTCGGCAATCTCGAGCGACGTCATGGTCTGTTCACTTTGTTCTTTCTGAATAATATTAATAATGTGTGTCATAATTTTGAGTTGATTTGCGAGAAGAAGCATTCAGATTTTTTGGCCATTTACCCGGGAATATCCTCCTCGGCTTCAACTCAGGGTTAGAAATTATCTGTTAAGCTTCACGATGTCAGTTGCCAGGATCTCCTGGTACGACTGCCCCTGATACTCGTGGGCAGAGAATCGCAATGTTGCGATGACGAGGTCGCCCTCGTAGAACCTGCACGCTGCCAGGTTGCCCAGCATGGCGCATGCATACTCGTTTTCATACTTCGAGCCGCCCAGCTCCCTCAGCACGATGCTGCACTTCTGGATCTGACCGCCGTCGGCCTTTGCCGACAGTACGCTGAAGGGCTCGCCCTGACGTACCACTTTCAAGATTCTTGTTTCCATATTCGTCTTTGCCCGTCAACCGCTGCCCGAAGCCTCAACGCTGAGTGCCTCCTCGTCGGTTTGACTGGTGCAAAGATACGTACTATTATTGGCGGTTGAATGGATTTCACGGTGCCCCTCCCGTACTTTCCCGTCATATCCCGAGATATCCCGTCATCCCCCTAAAATCCCGTGTCGAGAGCCTTTCAAAGGGCACAAAAAAAGCACCAGAACATGAGCTCTGATGCTTGCAGGACTTCAACCGAAGCGGGTTCCGGCTGCGATGTGTCCTATTTCGTGTAGCTGTTGCTGAAATGCTTCTCGCTAAATCCCCCGCCCGTCGGCATTCCCAGCCGTACCAACTCACTATACATGACTGCTGGGGCAGAAGGTAACATTACCTTGCCCTTCTGCTTCAGCTCTTTCAGGTACGCACATATTTCAGGCACCCGCTGATGAGCTGCCGCCCGCTTCACGGCATCGTGGATACGCCATGCCTCATCCTCGTCAAGCTCAGGGTGGACAAAATGGAACTGCTCCTCGCTGCGCTGCCCCTCTTTTGCCCCGCTAAGGTTATCGCTAAGGCTATCGCTAAGGTTATCGTTGATATCAACGCCGTTCACCGTAGCCTTGTCTATCGAGAGGTTTACCACCTCGTTGTCGTGCACGTCCACATACGATCCCTGCACGTATACTGTATTACCTGCCATACGCCTATTTCTCTTTATCGTCAAGTTTCACGTTATTGTTGTCATGTACATCGTTGTAGTTGCCCTGCACCGTCACCACCTTCGGCTCCGCCTGCTCGTCGTCGAGGCTCTCAATGGCCGCCTTCAGGTCCTCGGGCAGATCCAGGCCGTTGGCGTTGGCTATCTCCAGCGTGGCGGACTTCGCAAAGGCCCTCTTGTCGGCCGTCTTGCGCTTCGAGCGGTTCACATAGGTGCGCAGCGCCTTCAGCAGGTTGTCCTCCGATGCCTTTTTGGCCATACCCGTGGACAGCTTCGACATCTCCATCAGTTTCATCTCCAGTTCTGCCCGCATCTGTTTCTCGTCGTTCAGCTGCTGCTGCAGGTCTTCGTTCAGTTCCTTCAGCTCGCGGTTCTCCTTCAGCACACCGTCAATCACATCCAGCACGCGCAGGTGAGCCTCCAGCTGCTCTGCCCGCTCCATGAGGTCGTCGCGCTCCCGCTCGAGCGCACGCCGCGCATCGTGCGTCATCTCACTATAGTCTATTTGTCTATTTTCCATAAGTTTCTTCGTTTATTTTGTCTTCTTGTCTTCTTTTCCGGAATCTCCGGGCTTTCCGGAATCTCCGGGTTTTCCGGCTATCCGGTTTATCCGGATTATCCGGGCTTTCCGGTAATTCCGGCCTCCTTGATAATCTCTTTTAGGCGGGCATTCTCCTTTCGCAGGGCATCTATCTCTGCCGCCTGCCTTTCGATAATCTGTCGCTGTGTCTCACGCTGGCCAAGCCTGGCTGCTGTCATCCGCTCACGGATGCCGCCTTCCGTGGTAAACTCGCGGTCCTTTCGCTCGATATACTTGGCCATTGCCTTATCCACCTGATGGCACAGGCAAATAGCCATGTTAGCCAGCTCCTCGCCGTTCATACGTTCTGTCAGAGGGCGATACTCATCCCAAAGGGTATGCTCCTGACAGAAGCGGTGCAGACGGTCAAAACGGTCATTCCGTCCAAACCATTCGGTCATTCCGTTTCGCTTCAGGTAGTCCTGATAGTCTTCCAACAGTTCTTGGTTGCTGCCCCGGGCAATGCCAAGCAGTTTCAGCTCTGTCTCGGTAGATGTCTGGCCGTCGGTGCTGCCCTCGACAATGTTTTGCTTGGTGCTGCGTGCTGCCTGCACCATCTGGTCAACGGTGCGGTCGCCATAGCGGGGCAGATAGCGCTGACAGAACACCTGTGTCAACTGATACAGCACATCGCTGCGCTTATAGAACCGCAGTTCAGTATATACCACAGCCTTGCGCATCACGCTGGCGGTGCCATCGGCGTAGTGCTGGATGTCAGCTTGTTTCTTGGTCATCGCTTCCTATTCTTCAATATTCGTCATTAACTTTTGTAATTTACTACTGCATCAACGCCTATCTGTCTGGCTTGCCGCTGCACATCGTTTCGCCTGATACATATCCCAGTTCCGATATGGCCCGCTGAGCCTTGCCTGTTCGTCCCTGTGCTTTGTTTCTTGTTGAGTCATTGTCATTCTCAAAAGAAAAAGAACCGCCACTATTAGGGAATAGTTTTGGCTCTCTTTAATGTTCACAACGGAATAATCCTTATTGTGAATGCCTTTCAACTAGTGGTGCAAATTTAGGCAATTTGTCCGAAACCAGCAAGAATATATTGCAAAAAAATACATAATTTGGTTATTTCCTCTCAAAATAACGCTTTTGAAGTGGTTCTTTGGAACATTTCCCGCCCCGCTTTTGAGCGGTTAAACGGAACTGGCAAGTGCCACCTTGAAGCAGGTAGCAGACTGGTTTGTATGGCTGGCAAGCTAGAAAACACAATCCACTCTTAGAAAATAGACTCTTCCGTTTCGGTGGTGAGTAGTTCAAGTGCTTTCATTCCCATGACCGAATTGCCTTTCTCGTTGAGTCGCGGACTCCATACCGCTACGGAATAGCGGGATGGAT
>JAILKU010000105.1 GCA_024693505.1 Bacteroidaceae bacterium
GTCGCTGAGGAGGCGTTTTCGTCGGGCTTCATGCTTTCGAAGAGGCGGTAGGTGGTGCGGAGCACCTTGAACTCAGTGCGGCGGTTCAGGGCGTGGCAGACTTCCTGCTTCTCCTCCGTATCGAGAGCCATGATGAAGGCTTCGCTGAGCGTATCGCCCTCGTTGAGGAAGTCCACCTGCTCGGCCATCTTGCGGGTAACTACCTTCGGGCGGGTTTCGCCATAGCCCATTGGCGTCAGTCGGTCCTTTTCTATGCCGTGACTGATGAGGTAGTTGACTACGCTCTCGGCTCTGCGCTGACTGAGTTTGTTGTTATACTCGTCCTTTCCGCGGAAGTCGCAATGGCTGGAGAGCTCGATTGTGACATTGGGGTTCTGGTTGAGGAGATCGACGAGGCTGTCCAGCGCCATTGTGCTGGATTCGGTCAGCTCGGCGCTGTCGAATTCATAGAAGACGTTGCGGATGAGGACGGGATGGTTCAGGCTGGCCAGGGGGAACTGCAGGACGTATTCGCAACTGACGCTAGTGGTATCAACGCGCAGTTCCTCCTTATGGTTGAGGAATCCCTTGCAGGTTCCCAGGAAGACGTAATCGACGTTTGGCTTTATCTCCTGCTCGAATGATCCGTCGCCTTTCACGCTGAGTTTCAGGTTCGTGCCGTCGTTGCCCACCATATAGACGATTGCCTCGGGCAGCTCGTAGCCGTCCCTCTCATAGACCCATCCCTTGACGGTCTGCACAATCTCGGGGCACTCGAAGGACATGATGTGGTCCCATCCGCGGGGATCGCCGCGATTGGTGCAGAAGTAGCCGCGATTGAGGGTGCCCTCGAATGTCATTCCGAAGTCATCTCCGTTGGAGTTCATGGGATATTGCAGGTTCTCCACCTCCCAGCGTCCCAGGCTGTCGGGATGTGCGCAAAAGAGGTCGAGCCCGCCCATACCGGGATGTCCGTCGGAGGAGAAGTAAAGGTCTCCGTTCGGGCGGAAGGTCGGGAACATCTCGTTGCCGGGCGAATTGACGAAGATACCCAGGTTCTCCACGCCGCCCAGGCCGGCATCGGTGAGGGCTATGCGCCAGATGTCGAGTCCTCCCTGCCCGCCAGGCATATCGCTGACGAAATAGAGCCACTTGCCATCGGGCGAAACGGCCGGATGGGCGTAGCTTGACAGGGTGTCCTTCGTAATCTGAAGGGGTTGTGGCTTGCTCCAGCTTGCGTCAGAGCGGGTGCTGGTGCATATCTCGGCATATCGGGGATAGTCGGGGTCGAAGGTGCAGCGCGTCAGGTACATCGTCTTCCCGTCGGGCGAAAAGGCGCAGGCGCCCTCTTCGTAGTCGGAGTTCAGCTCGCCCTCGACGACTTCCGGCTGGCTCCATTTCCCCTTGTCGTCCTTTTTGCTGAAGAAGATGTCACTGCTCTTGGTGCCTGTGATGCCGCTTATCTCGGTTCCTGTGGTCTGCGGACGCGTCGTAGTCAGGTAGAGCTGATCCCATTCGTCGCCGTAGAGTACAGGCGAGAAGTCTGCTCGCCGGCTGTTGAAGAGGGCTTCCTTCTTGACGGTATAAAGGGTGGGCTTTGCCTTCCACTCCAGGGCCTTCAGGCATCCGCGCCGTCCGTTGTTGGCCAGCAGGTTCTTGGGATCCAGTTCCTGATAGGCCTCGTAGTTCTTCAGGGCATTCTTGTAGTCGCCCATCCGGTGCTGCATCTGTGCCAGATAGAGGATGGCCAGGCTGTCGGGATACTTGTAGCGCACGGCATTCTGATAGGCTCCGGCTGCTTTGGCCGAATAGTTATGAAGCCTGTAGCTCTCTGCCATCTTCCATGCCCGCTCGCCTCGCTTTTCCTTGTCCTTTGTAGGTGTGCGGGAATAGGCCTTCTTGTACTCGGCGGCGGCATTGTAGTATTCGCCGATAGCCATAAAGGCATCACCCTTCTTGATGTACTTGTCAACGCTGCACGCCAGGAAGAGCAGGGGCATAAGCAATAATATGAGTCTACTTGTCTTAGGCATCACATATATAATAACGTACGCTTGCCGTTTTTATTGCGCTCTGTCCCTAATTTTTATTCGAGTAAGAAACCCTTTTGGATGTCAAAATACCCTCAGAATATTAAAAAGTAGTATTTTTTTATGCAGTTTTCTTTAAAATAATTGCTCGTCCGTAGTATTTTTACTACTTTTGCATCCAAGAAACTGAGATATGCAGGAAATATGGATTTGGCAATATGAACAATATTAAAGTATCCAGAATTTTGGAGGCACTCAATAAGGACGGTTGGGTCATGACGGCACAGAAGGGAAGTCATCGCCAGTTCAAGCACCCAGTTAAGCCAGGTAAGGTGACAGTAAATGGCCATCCAAGCGATGTCGTCTGTGGATTCCTGCTGAAATCTATTGAGGCTCAGTCGGGGTTGAAGTTCTAATGGACTTTTATTTAATCCTCAAAGACGAACTTATTTGTTGAACCTAAATTATAGTCAAATGGAAAGAATTATTATGAACACAGGCCTCACCGAAATAGGTTACAGTTGCTCCTGTGACCTCCTGCCCGGATGGATAGTATCTGGTTCTAATGATTTTGAGCAATTCAAAAAAGAGGTAAAGGACAGCATTGACTTCTATATTGAATGTGCGAAGGCTGACGGAGATGAGTATCCTTCCGTTTTCGACTCAGACTATGAAGTCGTTTACAAGTTTGATGTCCGCTCGCTTCTAGAATATTACCGGGGCATTTTCTCTTTCTCTGCATTGCAGACAATTACAGGAATAAACCAGAAACAATTAGCCCATTATGCCTCTGGAGTCTCTAAACCCAGGCCCCAACAGGTGCGTAAAATTGCTGAAGGCTTGCACTCTTTGGCCTGCGAGCTGCTGACTATTACGGTTTAGGCTAGATATCCCTTACTTCTTCCCCACTTCCACCGTTACGCGACGCGGCGCATTGTCGCTCAGCACAGTCATCACGATGTCGGAAACCATCTGCTTCAGTTCACCGAGGAAGGTTGCGGGCTCGTACTCGTGCCGCTCTATCTGGCGCAGCTTCTTCTCCCAGATGCCCGTAAGTTCGGCGCTCTTGAGCAGTTCCTCGCGAATGAGACCGATGAGTTCCACTCCTGTAGGGGTAGCCCAAAGGGATTTTCGCTCTTTGCGTATATAGTGACGCTTGAACAGCGTTTCGATGATGGCAGCCCTGGTGCTGGGGCGCCCTATGCCGTTCTCCTTCAGCGCATCGCGCAGTTCGTCGTCCTCGACCATCTTTCCGGCCGTTTCCATAGCGCGGAGCAGGGTGGCTTCGGTGTAGGGCTTGGGCGGAGTGGTCTGCTTCTCGGCCAGGTCGGGTGTGTGGGGTCCCGATTCGCCTTTGGTGAAGGATGGCAGCAACGGGGTGGCTTCGCCCTGTCCGCCCTTAGCGGCTGTCTCCGCGCCGCCTTCCTGCAACGGAGTCTCAGCCTCGTCGCCGTCCGCATTTGAAGTAGCCATCACCACCCGCCATCCGGGATCGGTTATCTCCTTTCCCGTTGCACGGAACTGGACCTCGGCCACCTGGCCCAGTACTGTAGTTGTGGTGAAAAGGCAGTCGGGATGGAAGACGGCAATGAAACGGCGGGCCACAAGGTCGTAGACCTTCATCTCCATCTCGGAGAGGCCCTGCGCCACGACTCCCGTAGGAATAATGGCGTGGTGGTCGGTAACCTTCGAGTTATCGAAGACCTTCTTCGTCTTGGGCAGCGGCTTTCCCTTGATGCGATCCATGAGGTGGAAGTATGCCCTGAGTCCGTTCATGATCTGCGGGCACTTGGGGTAGATGTCGTCGCTGAGGAAGGTGGTGTCAACACGAGGATAGGTGGTAAACTTCTTCTCGTAGAGGCTTTGGATGAGTTGCAGGGTGGTGTCGGCGCTGAAGCCGTACTTCTTGTTGCACTCCACCTGCAGGCTCGTCAGGTCGAACAGTCTTGGAGGCCCCTCGCTACCCTTCTTCTTCTGCACGGCCGTAACGGTGAAGGGCAGTTCGCGTATGGAGGCCAAAGCGCGTTCGCCCTCCTCGCGGGTGCGATATCCGCGGTCGCCCTCCTCCATTACGGCAGAGAAGGTGACGTCGCGATAGACGGTAGTCAGTACCCAGTAGGGCACAGGCACGAAGTTCTCTATCTCCTGCTGCCGGCGCACGATGAGCGCCAGAGTGGGCGTCTGCACCCGTCCGATGCTGAGCACCTGACGGTTTGCGCCGTACTTCAGCGTATAGAGTCGCGTGGCGTTCATGCCCAGCGTCCAATCGCCGATAGCGCGCATCAGACCTGCTTCGTAAAGACTTTGGTATTCGCTCTGGTCCTTCAGATGCTGAAAGCCCTCGCGTATGGCATCCTCCGTCAGACTGCTTATCCACAGGCGCTTGACGGGACAAGTGGCCCGCGCCTTCTGCATCACCCATCGCTGGATGAGCTCGCCCTCCTGCCCGGCATCGCCGCAGTTTATGATGCCCTGCGCGTTCTGCATGAGGTGCTCAATGATGTGGAACTGCTTCTCTACGCCTTTGTCGGCTTTAAGCTTGATGCCGTATCGAGGTGGGATCATAGGCAGCTGGCCCAGGCTCCAGCTTTTCCAGAGTGGAGTGTATTCGTGGGGTTCCTTCAGCTCACAAAGATGGCCGAAGGTCCACGTTACCTGGTATCCGTTCCCTTCCAGGTATCCGTCCTTCTGCTGTGTGGCACCCAGCACATGGGCGATGTCCCTGGCCACTGACGGTTTCTCTGCTATGCAAACAATCATGTATTGAGGTTCAGGTTCCGTTTTAGGGCGGAATAATCCACAAGACACTACAAAGGTAGTGAAAACCGAGTGAATCGCAAAATAATTAGCCATTTATTTTTGCTTCCGAGGTGCTTCCTGCCTTCAACCATAGGCTAAAATAAGACATTTCCCCAAAGCCGATAAAGAAAATGAGCGGCCTTAGCGCAAAATACGGGCGGTCTTTGTCATGCTAGTTACCGGACTTTGACCCTTTTGCCCTAACTTTTGACCTCCTGCCGTGCTTTTCGGCGTAAATAACAAAAAAAAATCCTTCTTCTATTCTTATTATAGAAAAATGTTGTACCTTTGTGCCCTAAATCAAAAAAAGGGGAATATACAACAAGGATAACCCTGAAAAAAGGATCTAGACGAAATAGAAAAGAAGTAAAATACTTAAAGTTCTGCACTTTTATTATGAAATTGGATTTACTGACAGCTATATCACCAGTTGATGGCCGCTATCGCAGTAAGACGGAAGCTTTGGCTGCGTTCTTCTCGGAATATGCCCTCATTCGCTATCGCGTGAGAGTGGAGGTGGAATATTTCATTGCCCTGTGCGAGCTGCCTCTTCCCCAACTGAAGGATTTCCCGACCAGCCTGTTCCCCCGCCTGCGTGCCATTTACGGCGAGTTCTCGGAGGCCGATGCTCAGCGCGTAAAAGACATAGAACAGGTGACAAACCACGACGTAAAGGCCGTTGAATACTTTATAAAGGAACAGTTCGATGCCATTGGAGGCCTGGAGGCATACAAGGAATTCATCCATTTCGGCCTGACCTCGCAGGACATCAACAACACCAGCGTGCCCCTGAGCATCCGCGAGGCGCTGAACGAGGTGTACTATCCGCAGATAGAGGAACTCATCAGCCAGCTGGAGACGTACGCCAACGAATGGGCCGAGGTGCCTATGTTGGCCAAGACGCACGGACAGCCGGCCAGTCCGACCCGACTGGGCAAGGAGGTAATGGTCTTCGTATATCGCCTGAAGCGCCAGCTGGCCATGCTGAAGGCATGCCCCATCACCGCCAAGTTCGGCGGGGCAACGGGCAACTACAACGCTCATCACGTGGCTTATCCTGCGTACGACTGGCGCCAGTTCGGCAACCGCTTCGTAGCCGAGAAACTGGGACTGGAGCGCGAGGAGTACACCACGCAAATAAGCAACTACGACTTCCTGGGCGCCCTCTTCGACACGATGAAGCGCATTAACACCATCATCATCGACCTGGACCGCGACTTCTGGCAATACGTCTCGATGGAATACTTCCGCCAGAAGATCAAGGCCGGAGAGGTGGGCAGCAGCGCAATGCCCCACAAGGTGAACCCCATCGACTTTGAAAACTCGGAAGGCAACCTGGGCGTAGCCAATGCCCTGCTGGAGCACCTGAGCCAGAAACTGCCCGTGAGCCGCCTGCAGCGCGACCTGACGGACAGCACCGTGCTACGGAACGTGGGTGTACCCATCGGACACATGGTAATCAGCATACAGAGCACCCTGAAGGGCTTGCGCAAACTGGTGCTGAACCAGGACGCCATTAATCACGACCTGGATAACTGCTGGGCTGTGGTGGCAGAGGCCATACAGACCATACTGCGCCGCGAAGCCTACCCGCATCCCTACGAGGCCCTGAAAGCCCTGACGCGTACGGGGAAAGGTATCGACGAACAGACAATAAAGGATTTCATTGAGGGGCTGAAGGTGAGCGAGTCCGTGAAGGATGAGCTGCGAGCCATAACTCCTCACACATATACAGGCATTTAAAAATTCACTATCAAAAGAAAAATTCTATGAGTATTGAAGACGAAAGCTGGAAGGAGAAGTTCTCCGACAGCAATGAGGACACGGACCGAGAGGGTTCTCGCCCCCAAAGAAGTGAAAACACTGGCCGCTTCAGCGCCAGCGGACGCCCCTTGCGTCCCCGTATCAACCGTTCAGCCTTCAGCGCAAGTGCTGACGGCAAACTAAGCAGACCCGCAAACCGGAGCTATCAGCCTCGTGAGGGATACCAGCCACGCGAAGGTTATCAGCCCCGCGAAGGATATAGACCCAGAGAGGGTTACCAGCCGCGCGAAGGTTATCAGCCACGCGAGGGATATAGGCCCAGGGAGGGTTATCAGCCGCGCGAAGGCTATCAGCCCCGCGAGGGATACCAGCCCAGGGAGGGTTATCAGCCTCGTGAAGGCGGATATCGTCCCCGTCAGCAGGGTACATACCAAAAGCGCGAAGGCGGATACCAGCCCCGTCAGCAGGGCGGATTCAAGAAGCGCCAGGGCGGTCCCCAGCGTAAGCCCCACACGGCGGACTACAATCCGAATGCCAAGTACAGCATGAAGAAGCAGATAGAGTACAAGTCTGTACAGTTCGACCCCGAGGAGCCAATCCGCCTGAACCGTTTCCTGGCCAACGCCGGCGTATGCAGCCGTCGCGAAGCCGACACGTTTATTACTGCCGGACTGGTAAGTGTGAACGGCGTAGTGGTGACTGAGCTGGGCACGAAGGTGAAGCGTTCGGACAAAGTGGTTTTCCACGACCAGCCGGTGAACATCGAGAAGAAGGTTTACGTGCTGCTGAATAAGCCCAAGGACTACGTGACCACCAGCGAAGATCCCCAGAACCGCAAGACGGTGATGGACCTGGTAAAGGATGCTTGCCGCGAGCGTATCTATCCCGTGGGCAGACTCGACCGCAACACCACCGGTGTGCTGCTGCTTACCAACGACGGCGACCTGGCTACCAAGCTCACTCACCCTCAGTTCCTGAAGAAAAAGATTTATCACGTCTATCTGAACAAGGCTCTTACGGCTGCCGATATGCGCCTGATTGCCGACGGCATAACGCTGGAGGACGGCGACATCAAGGCCGATGCCATCGAATACGCCAGCGAGACGGACAAGAAGCAAGTAGGCATCGAGATTCATTCGGGCCGCAACCGTATCGTGCGACGCATCTTCGAGAGCCTGGGCTACCACGTCATCAAGCTGGACCGCGTTTACTTTGCCGGTCTGACTAAGAAGAATGTACGGCGCGGCGACTGGCGCTTCCTTACCGAAGCCGAGGTGAACATGCTTCGTCGCGGTTCATTTGAGTAATCCCTGAACTTAACCTTTGAAGTCAGAATAATGAAAAGAACAAGAATCATAGACGCACTGAAGCGGACAGATTTCGGTGCCGAAATTAACGTGAAAGGCTGGGTGCGCAGTAAACGCGGCAGCAAGGGTATCTTCTTTATTGCCTTGAACGACGGCAGTACCATAAAGAACGTACAAATCGTGGGCGACGATGCTAACTTCCCCGAAGAGACATTGAAGCGTGTCACCACGGGAGCCTGCCTCAGCGTGATGGGAAAGCTTGTGGAGAGTCCAGCAGCCGGACAGGCCAGCGAGATTCAGGCCACGGCGATAGAGGTGCTGGGCGACTGCGACAACACCTATCCCCTGCAGAAGAAGGGCGCCAGCTGGGAATACCTGCGTACCGTAGCTCACTTGCGTCCGCGCACCAATACATTTGGAGCCATCTTCCGCATCCGCCACAACATGGCAATGGCCATCCACACCTATTTCCACGAACACGGCTACTACTACTTCCACACGCCCCTGATTACGGCAAGCGACTGCGAGGGAGCAGGCAACATGTTCCAGGTGACCACCAAGAACCTCTACGACCTGAAGAAGGATGAACAAGGCAAGATTATCTACAGCGATGACTTCTTCGGCGAGCAGACATCGCTCACCGTCTCCGGACAGCTCGAGGGCGAACTCGGTGCAACAGCCTTGGGAGCCATCTATACCTTCGGCCCCACCTTCCGCGCCGAGAACAGCAACACGCCGCGACATCTGGCCGAGTTCTGGATGATAGAGCCCGAAATAGCCTTCATGGACCAGGAGGAGTTGATGGATCTGGAGGAAGACTTCATCAAGTTCTGCGTCCGCTGGGCACTGGACAACTGCCGCGACGACCTGGAGTTCCTGAACAAGATGGTCGACAAGGGCCTTCTCGAACGACTCGAAGGAGTACTGAAGGAGGACTTCGTACGCCTGCCCTATACCGAAGGCATACGCATTCTGCAAGAAGCAAAGGCGCAGGGACACAAGTTTGAGTTCCCCTGCGAGTGGGGCGATGACCTGGCCAGCGAGCACGAACGCTACCTTGTGGAGGAACATTTCAAGAAGCCGGTTATCATGACAGACTACCCACGCTCCTTCAAATCGTTCTATATGAAGCAGAACCAGGCAACTGCTGACGGCGGTTCCATCGGCTATAAGGGAGCAGTCGCACCGGGTCCCACTATGCAGGGCACCGATGTGCTCTTCCCCTCAATCGGTGAGATAATCGGCGGCAGCGTGCGCGAAGAGAGCTACGATAAGCTGATGGCAGAGATTAACCGCCGCGAAATGGATATGACACACTTGTGGTGGTATCTGGATACACGACGCTATGGCAGCTGCCCGCACGCCGGTTTCGGACTCGGCTTCGAGCGCCTAATACTCTTCGTAACTGGCATGCAGAATATTCGCGACGTCATTCCGTTCCCGCGTACACCAAAGAACGCCGAGTTCTGAACAAGATACGGACAATGTGGCAAAAGAACAAGCGCCACACCGTACGAAAACATATTTGGCTCAGGAGAGATTGGTTATGAGATCTCTCCTGAGCCTTTTTTATCTGCAAAATCCAACCGTTTGATAACGGCAATCCAACCGGTTGAATTTGATAATCCAAGCATTTGAATGCGACTATGCAGGCGTTTGAATGCAACAATACAGGCATTTAGATGCAACAACTCATACGTTTGGATGCGACTATACAGGCATTTAGATGCAGCAACTCAAACATTTTGATGCGACAACACATGCGTTTATATAGATGTCTATATACGTTTGATTGCGGGAAACCAGCAGAACAGGTGAGACTATCAATGCAGTTTAACGGTCCAAACCGGCAGAATGAAAAGCGCCAGTCTGTGTAGGATTAAAGATAGCAACGTAGGAAGGATAAAACAACGCCGTTGTTTTGGCAAAACATCGGTGTAGAAAGGGCAAAACAACGACGTTGTTTCAGCGCACGAACCGTAAGGATAAAAAAGGAGGGCATGCCGAGAATGACACGCCCTCTACAAACAAC
>JAILKU010000119.1 GCA_024693505.1 Bacteroidaceae bacterium
ACCCATACCGCCTAGGATGATCTTGTCGGCCTTGGCACGCAGGGCCACCAGAGCCATCACCTCGTTGAAGGGCTGGTCGGGGTCGGCGAAGAAGGGAATCTTCTGTCCGCTCACCAGGGTGTTGTTCAGGTCGATGCCGGCAATACCTGTGGCGATGAGCTCGCTGGGCTGCTTGCGGCGAACGGGGTTCACGCTGGGACCGCCTATCTCCACCTCCTTGCCCTCTATCTCGGGGCCTCCGTCAATAGGTCGTCCGTAGGCATTGAAGAAGCGGCCGGCCAACTGGTCGCTGACCTTCAGCGAGGGAGCCTCGCCCATGAAGACCACTTCCGCATTGGTGGGAATGCCGCCTGTGCCCTCGAAGACCTGCAGGGTAACGTCGTCTCCCATAATCTTCACCACCTGGGCCAACTTGCCGTTGATGGTGGCCAGTTCGTCATAGCCCACCCCCTTGGCTTTCAGGGAGCAAGTGGCTTTCGTAATCTGGCTGATCTGTGTATATACTTTCTGAAATGCTGTTGCCATATCTTGTGAATGTTCAAATGTTCAATTGTTTTCTGCCATCAGGGCTTCCACCTGCTTCTTGTAGTTGTAGTATTGCTCACTCTTGAAGGGGGAGTAGTTCATCTGCTTGCACAGGTTGATCATCTTCTTGAAGTAGTCGATTACTTCCAGGAACGTATTGAAGTGGTAGTCATCCTTGTCGCAGATGACGGTCACCAGGTCCAGTATCTCCTCCTGTCTCTCCAGGGGAGTCACGGCGTCTATCTCGTCGAAGGCATCCTGCTGAAGTACCACAAAGTCGATGACCTCGCTCTTCCAGAACGTGATGTGGTAGTCCACGGGTACGCCGTCATCGCCCAGGATGTTGATCTGCTCGGCAATCTCCTTGCCTCGCTGCATGCGGGTCTTCAGTTTCTGAATCTTGGGGATCCACTTGTCGTTGATGTGCTTGCCTATATATTCGGCAAATTCGGGATATTCCAGGTACTTCGAGTAGGAGTCGATGGGGTTCACGGCCGGGTAGCGCTTCTTGTCGGCGCGGTCCTGCTCCAGGGCGTAGAAGCAGCGGGCCACCTTCTTGGTGTTCTCGGTGACTGGCTCCTTCAGGTTACCGCCGGCAGGCGATACGGTGCCCAGGAAGGTCACACTGCCCACCTGTCCGTTGCGCAGCTTGACGTATCCTGCGCGGCCGTAGAAGTTCGAGATGAGGGCGCCCAGGTCCATCGGGAATGCATCCGGTCCGGGCAGTTCCTCCATACGGTTCGACATCTCGCGAAGGGCCTGTGCCCAGCGGCTTGTAGAGTCGGCCATCAGCAGGATGCGCAGGCCCATCGAGCGGTAGTACTCGGCCATCGTCATGGCGGTATAGACCGAAGCCTCGCGGGCTGCAACGGGCATGTTGCTGGTGTTGGCAATGATGATGGTGCGCTCCATCAGCTTGCGCCCTGTGTGCGGGTCAACCAGTTCGGGGAACTCCGAGAAGATTTCCACCACCTCGTTGGCGCGCTCGCCGCAGGCAGCGATGATTACGATGTCGGCCTCGGCCTGCTTCGAGATGGCGTGCTGCAGCACCGTCTTTCCCGTTCCGAAGGGGCCGGGTATGAAGCCCGTTCCGCCCTCCACGATGGGGTTGAAGGTGTCTATCGTGCGAACGCCCGTCTCCAGCAGCTTGAAGGGGCGCGGCTTCTCGGCATAGTTCGTCATGGCGAACTTCACGGGCCAGTGCTGCACCATATCCACGTTGATGTCGCGGCCCTGCTCATCGGTCAGGACGGCAATGGTGTCGTGAATCTTGTATTGTCCGGCCGGCACGATGCTCTTCACCGTGGCGGTACCTTTCATCTGGAAGGGGACCATAATCTTCAGGGGCTGATGGTTCTCCTCCACCTGTCCCAGCCAGTCGCTCTCCTGTACGCGGTCGCCCACCTTGGCCAGGGGCTTGAAGTCCCAGAGGCGGTCCTTGTCCAGCGGTTCGGTGTATTGACCGCGCTTCAGGAAGACACCTTCCATCTTGTCCAGGTCGTTCTGCAGACCGTCATAGTTCTTACTGAGCATGCCTGGACCCAGCTGAATCTCCAGCATGTGGCCGGTGAACTCAGCCTCGGCTCCAACCTTCAGTCCGCGGGTGCTCTCGAAGACCTGTACGTAGGCATCCTCGCCCACTACCTTGATGACCTCGGCCATCAGCCGGTCTCCACCCGTTGTAATGTAGCATATCTCTCCCTGCAGAACCGGTCCGTCTACGCGAACCGTCACCATATTGGATACTACGCCACTAACTTTTCCCTTTGTCATAAAATCTATGGATATTGTTGTTATATGTCAAATGTTAAATCTCCTACATTTTACAATGCAGCGCTGCCGCGCTGCTTGAATTCCTCTGGTACTTTTGCCTCGCCGCGCAGGTCGTCGATTATTTTGCGGAAGGCTTCCTTGCCGTTCTCGGGGTCGAGCTTCTCCCACCGGTGCAGCATCTCCAGCTTGCACAGGTAGGCCAGCAGGGCCTCTATGCTG
>JAILKU010000129.1 GCA_024693505.1 Bacteroidaceae bacterium
CATCGTTGCGATTGCAGAGAGAATACAGACGGCCTCACAATGAGCGAGGGACCGCGTTCGCAGATGACACAACCATGCAACAGCCTGCAATAGATTATTACAAACTCCGAGCGCAGAACTTCGCTTGCCTGATCAAATCAACCATTGAGATGATCGACAAGTTTCTGGGCTTGTCCGGGAAGGATCAACTGTCAGAGCCGGACAAGGCAACGTTCAGGGCTTTCAAGCTGCTTTTTATGGGACAACTTGTGGAAGACATCCAACGGGATCTCGCGACAGGACGTGTGACGGAGGAGACCATTGAGAAACGGGTCAAACTGGACGAGGAAGTGGCAAAGTTCATCGTAGAAAAGATGAACCTGAATCCGATGGGGAAGATATTCTTTGAGTACCTCATCGCCAACCACACATCAAACTATCGGAACAGTCTCCTTTTCGAGCTGAGAATGCTTGATGGGGGATCCAGCAATGCGAACTGCCGATAACGCGCACACACTTCTTCCCTCCATTTCGATTTAAAAGAGATGCGACGGCATACCATTCATAAACTCATCATGACTGTAGCGGTGCTCTTGGCGGGCGCCGGGCCGGCCCACGCGCAGTTCGCGGACTGCAGCACGCGCATGCTGCAGATGCCGACGGCGGAGATGCAGCAGGACGGGACGTTCATGATCACGAACAACTTCCTGAACAAGCATGCGACATCCCCGAAGTGGAATTATCACACCTTCCAGTACGGCATCGCGGTGTCTTTCTGGGGTCGTGTGGAGTTGGGTTATGTCTGCACGATCTTCAACGGGGCATGGGATCCTCGGCCGGATGAGGAAAAAACGGAACGTCAACGCATCCTGCGCAACCAGGACCGCCATTTCACCGGTCGTGTCTGCCTGCTCCGCGAAGGAGAATTCGGCGTAGACTGGATGCCGGCGCTGGTGGTAGGGATTAGTGACCCAACGACGGGAAGTGGAGGAGGTGAGTATTCGACAGGGGATGTAACCGGAATAGGCAATGGATACTTCAATCGCAACTTCATTGTGCTCACCAAACATTTCCAGACCCCTTGGGGCCAGCTGGGCGCTCATGCAGGCTACCAGTTCAATCGCCGGAAGGACTATCACATCAATGCCCCCTGTTTGGGAGTTAACTGGAAACCAGTCTGGCTCCAAAACAAAGGTATCATGGACAGTTTTGACTGCATTGCAGAGTTCGATTCCCGGACAGTCAACCTTGGCGTGATCGCCTCCATCTGGGACAATCATTTCGAGGCGATGTTCGAACTTCAGAATTTCCAGTGGGTCAACTTTGGACTTCGATACAAACTTAGAATCAAAAAGAATATATGAAAATCACCGTCGCAGGAGTCGGCTATGTCGGCCTCTCCCTCGCTGTGCTTCTAGCACAACACCACAAAGTAACCGCTATCACGACCACCCCCAAGAAAGCAGACAAACTCAACAAGTTCATCAGTCCCATCCAGGACGATGAGATCGAGCGCTTCTTCGAAGAAGCCCGCGCCGGTAAGCGCAAACTCGACCTCTTCACCACGGTGGACAAGGATGCCGCATATGCCTCGGCTGAGTTGGTCATCATCGCCACACCGACCAACTATGATGACGAGCATCATTTCTTCGACACCAGCGCCGTGGAGGATGCCATCGAGCATGTGCTTAAGGTAAATCCCAAGGTGCTGATGGTCATCAAGAGCACCGTCCCAGTGGGCTACACCGATAGCGTCCGTGCCAAGTACGGCATCGATAACATCATCTTCTCGCCGGAGTTCCTCCGCGAGAGCAAGGCCCTCTACGACAACCTCCATCCGAGTCGTATCGTTGTTGGTGCTTACGAGCACCAGCAGAAGGAAGCGCAGATGTTTGCCGACCTGCTTGCTGAAGGTGCCGAGGACAAGGACATCAAGACCCTCATTGCCCATCCGACGGAAGCTGAGGCCATCAAACTCTTCGCTAATACTTACCTGGCCGTCCGTGTGAGCTACTTCAATGAGCTCGACACTTACGCCCAGGTCAAGGGCCTGAACACGCAACAGATTATCGACGGCGTGTGTATGGATCCGCGCATCGGCGGCCACTACAACAATCCGAGTTTCGGCTATGGTGGCTATTGCCTGCCCAAGGACACCAAGCAACTCCTTGCCAACTACAAGGATGTGCCCCAGACGATGATTGAGGCAGTCGTAAAGAGCAACGCCGTCCGCAAGGAATTCATCGCTGACACCATCCTTAAGCGCAAGCCCAAGACCGTGGGCGTGTACCGCCTCACGATGAAGAGCAACAGTGACAACTTCCGCGCATCCGCCATCCAGGATATCATCAAGCACCTCAAGGCGAATGCGGTCAACATCATCATCTACGAACCGACGCTGGAAGATGGCAGCGAGTTCGTGGGCAACACCGTCGTGAACGACATCGCGAAGTTCAAGGCCGAGAGCGACGTCATCCTCGCCAACCGCTTCAGTCCTATCCTGGATGATGTGGCGGAGAAGGTCTATACCCGTGACCTGTTTAGAAGAGACTAGTTCTGTTGCCTTGGAATAACGGCTACCTTTTCCCGGTGTACCCGGCATGGCCTGGATCGGACTACAGAACGTATGATTTGGAATTCATCGCCTCGATCTGGGAAAACCATTTCGAGGCGATGTTTGGATTTAAGGATGAAAGGGTAAATGCTAAATAAATGGATATGAAGAGAATATTAGTAACTGGCAGCGCCGGGTTTATAGGAAGTAATCTCGTGTTGAGACTCCTGCGTGACGGGTATATGGGCGAAGCGTGCCGGGTCGTCGGGCTGGATAATCTAAATGATTATTACGATGTTAGCCTAAAGGAGTACCGGCTCTCTGTCATTCTAAATGCGAGCGAAGAATCAGAGTCGGCGTATCGTTTCGTGAGGGGCTCGATTGCCGACAAAGTGCTAGTGGATAGGCTGTTCGAAGAGGAGAAGTTTGACATCGTGGTGAATCTGGCGGCACAAGCTGGCGTGCGTTACTCCATCGAGAATCCGGATGTTTACATCGAGAGCAACATCATTGGATTCTACAACATCCTCGAGGCTTGCCGTCACTCCTATGATGCCATTCCGTGCTCCGCTCGTAATTCTGAGAAGACCCTTTGTCATTCTGAGCGAAGCGAAGAATCTCAATATCAGGGTGTGCAGCACCTGGTCTATGCGTCAAGCAGTAGCGTCTACGGCGGCAACAAGAAGGTGCCGTTCAGTACGGACGACCGCGTGGACAACCCCGTGAGCCTGTATGCCGCCACCAAGAAGAGCAACGAACTCATGGCGCACTGCTACAGCAAGCTCTACAACATTCCCAGCACCGGCCTCCGCTTCTTCACGGTTTATGGTCCTGCCGGACGTCCGGATATGGCCTACTTCGGGTTCACCAACAAGCTGCTCAAGGGCCAGACCATCCAGATCTACAACTACGGTAACTGCCGCAGGGACTTCACGTACGTTGATGACATCGTAGAGGGCATTGTAAGAGTGATGCAGAAAGCTCCGGCCAAGCAGACCGGCGAAGACGGTCTGCCCATCCCTCCCTACAAAGTATACAACATCGGAGGCGGTCAGCCGGAGAACCTGTTGGACTTCGTGAACATCCTCCAGGAAGAACTCCTGAGAGCTGGTGTCCTTCCAAAGGACTACGACTTCGAGGCCCACAAGCAACTGGTGCCCATGCAGCCCGGAGACGTCCCCACCACCTATGCAGACGCAACTGCTCTTGAGCGTGACTTTGGCTTCACCCCCAAGATCACCCTCCGCGAAGGCCTCCGCCACTTTGCCGAGTGGTATAAGGAGTATTACGGATAAGAAGAGTTATGAAAAGGATTAGAATCTTCATCAGCAGTGTGCAGAGCGAGTTCGCACGGGAGCGGGCTATGCTCAGCCAGTATATCCGTACCGATGCGCTGCTGGGAAAATTCTTCGAGACATTCCTTTTCGAGGACGTGCCGGCCAATGGGGCTCTCCACAGCAGGTCTATCTTGGAGAAGTAGAGATGAGGGTCTCTCATAAGACAAAAAGGTTCAATAATCTGATTATCTTGCCCCACTTTTGAGAATAATAAATAAAATCACAATATGAAGAATATAATCATTACCGGCGGAGCCGGATTTATTGGCAGTCATGTAGTAAGACTGTTTGTGAATAAATACCCGGATTATAAGATTATCAATTTGGATAAACTTACTTATGCCGGTAATCTCGCAAACTTAAAAGACATCGAGGACAAGTCTAATTATAAGTTTGTCAAGATGGATATCTGCAACTTTGATGGCGTTCTGAAGTTGATGCAGGATGAGAAAGTGGATGGAATAATACATCTGGCTGCAGAGAGTCATGTGGATCGTTCCATCAAGGACCCTTTCACCTTTGCTCAGACCAATGTAATGGGTACTTTGAGTCTGCTCCAGGCAGCTAAGGCATATTGGGAAAGCCAGCCCACACCTTATCATCTTTTACATAACGCTGTTAATAAAGTTGATGGTGTATGCTTTTATGAAGATACTATTGATGTGCCTTGCCGTTTTTACCACATCTCTACTGATGAGGTGTATGGAGCACTTCAGATGACGCACCCCGAGGGAATTGAGCCTCCCTTTACCACCAAGGCCTCCAGCGGTAAGCATCATTTGGCTTATGGCGAAAAGTTCTTCACTGAAGATTTGAAATATCAGCCCCATAGTCCCTATAGTGCAGCTAAGGCAAGCAGTGACCACTTTGTTCGTGCATTCCATGATACGTTTGGGATGCCTACGATTGTAACTAACTGCTCCAACAACTACGGACCTTATCAGTTCCCTGAGAAGTTGATACCGTTGTTCATCAATAACATTCGCCACCGCAAGCCGCTGCCGGTGTATGGTAAAGGCGAGAATGTTCGTGATTGGCTGTATGTGGTTGATCATGCAAGGGCCATTGATACTATTTTCCATAATGGCAAGATTGCAGAAACATACAACATCGGTGGATTCAACGAGTGGAAGAACATTGATATTATCAAGGTGCTCATTAATACCGTTGACCGCCTACTGGGCAGACTAGAAGGTGCTGACATGGATTTGATTACGTACGTGACTGATCGTGCAGGGCACGATTTAAGGTATGCCATTGATAGCACTAAACTCCAGAAAGAACTTGGGTGGGAACCTAGTCTCCAGTTTGAGGAAGGTATAGAAAAAACTGTGAAGTGGTATCTGGATAACCAAGAGTGGCTTGATAATGTGACTTCAGGTGATTATCAAAAATACTACATTGAACAATACAATAGTTAGAGTATAGAGATTACAATAAAAACATTATAATTATGAGTGTATTTAAAGGCAAAACCCTCTTAATTACTGGAGGAACAGGTAGTTTCGGTAATGCAGTGTTGAACAGGTTTTTGAGAACCGACATTGGTGAGATTCGTATTTTCTCCCGTGACGAGAAAAAGCAGGACGATATGCGTCACGACTTCCAGGCACGCATGCCGGAAGTAGCCAACAAGATTAAGTTCTATATTGGCGATGTTCGCAACAAGAGCACGCTGAAGTATGCGATGAAGGGTGCGGATTACGTCTTCCATGCAGCAGCTTTGAAGCAGGTTCCCTCTTGCGAGTTCTTCCCTATGGAGGCCGTGAAGACCAATGTTATTGGTACGGACAATACGCTGGATGCCGCCATTGATGCCGGTGTGAAATGCGTCATCTGCCTCTCCACTGACAAAGCAGCATATCCCATCAACGCCATGGGTATTACCAAAGCCATTGAGGAGAAGATTGCTGTGGCTAAGAGCCGCCTGAGTGGCGACACCAAGATCTGCTGCACCCGTTACGGTAACGTGATGTGCAGCCGTGGTAGCGTGATTCCTCTCTGGATTGACCAGATTCGCAAGGGTAATCCTATCACATTGACGGAACCAACCATGACTCGTTTTATCATGAGCTTAGAAGAAGCCGTTGACCTTGTACTCTTTGCCTTTGAGAATGGAAAGAATGGTGACATCCTGGTTCAGAAAGCCCCTGCTTGCACGATTGAGACACAAGCAAAGGCAGTTGTTGAGCTTTTCAAGCACCAAGCTCCTGCTGAACCCGAGATTCGCGTTATTGGTATCCGCCATGGAGAGAAGATGTATGAAACTCTGTTGACCAAGGAAGAGGCTGCCAAGGCTATTGATATGGGAAATTTCTACGCAGTTCCAGCAGATAATCGAGACTTGAATTACGACAAGTACTTCAAGGATGGTGACACTAAACGTGCTACAATCGAGGAGTTCAATAGTAACAATACTCGTCGACTCAATTTGGAAGAGACAAAGGAAAAGATTGCATCCTTGACTTATATACAGAACGAACTGAATGGAATCCCTAATCTTGTGTAATTATGGCATTATTTCAAGATAACGGGAAGCTTAAACTTCTCATCATAGTTGGCACGCGCCCAGAGATTATTCGCTTGGCTGCAGTGATTAACAAGTGTCGCCAGTATTTTGACTGCTTGCTGGCACACACCGGTCAGAACTATGACTATAACCTGAACGGAGTCTTCTTCAAAGACCTCAAGTTGGCTGATCCCGACATCTATATGGATGCTGTTGGTAATGACCTGGGCGAGACCATGGGTAACATTATTGCCAAGAGCTATCAGCTGATGGTAGATGTAAAACCGGATGCTGTTCTTGTACTTGGAGACACTAATAGCTGTTTGTCAGTGATTGGAGCAAAGAGACTTCATATTCCTATCTTCCATATGGAAGCTGGTAACCGTTGCAAGGATGAATGTCTGCCCGAAGAAACAAATCGTAGGATTGTTGACATCATTTCTGATGTGAATATGGCGTACTCTGAGCACGCCCGCAGGTATCTGGCAGACACCGGTCTGCCTAAGGAGCGCACATACGTCACCGGCAGCCCTATGGCAGAGGTCCTGCACAATAACCTCAAAGAGATTGAGGCCAGCGACATTCACAAGCGTCTGGGCTTGGAGAAAGGTAAGTACATCCTGCTGAGCGCTCACCGTGAAGAGAACATTGATACAGAGAAGAACTTTATGAGCCTCTTCACTGCTATCAATAAGATGGCAGAGAAGTATGATCTGCCCATTCTCTACAGCTGCCATCCCAGGAGCAAGAAGCGCCTGGTGGCCAGTGGCTTCCAACTTGACAAACGCGTCATTCAGCACGAGCCTCTGGGATTCCACGATTACAACTGCCTTCAGATGAATGCTTTCTGTGTGGTTTCTGATAGTGGTACACTGCCCGAGGAGAGCAGCTTTTTTACCAGCATTGGTCATCCGTTCCCGGCCGTCTGCATCCGCACCAGCACCGAGCGCCCCGAGGCACTTGACAAAGGTTGCTTCGTGCTCAGTGGCATTGACACCAAGGGCCTCCTGCAGAGCGTAGATGTAGCTGTAGAGCTCATCCGGAACCACGAACCCGGCATTCCCGTGCCCGACTATGTAGATGAGAACGTCTCCACCAAGGTGGTACGTATTATTCAGAGTTATGTGGGGGTTGTTAATAAAATGGTATGGAGGAAGTTCTAGTTTAATCGGTTAATAGCTTAGTAGGTTAAGTAGAATGACGGGCATTGTTTATTCTTTTGAGAAACTGAAAGTTTGGCAGGAAGCCAAGAAACTGATGGTAGATGTTTATCATCTGCTTGACAATTTTCCAAAGTTTGAAAAATATGCTCTCTGTGACCAGATAAGAAGAGCCATAGTATCAGTTCCTTCAAACATTGCAGAAGGCAGTGGACGTAGGTCATTGAAGTAACAGATTCATTTCTTAGAAATAGCCTATGGCTCACTAATGGAAACCTACAACCAACTGCTA
>JAILKU010000136.1 GCA_024693505.1 Bacteroidaceae bacterium
AATCTGACCGTATTGCGGGGTGAGGCTATAGCCGGCATCCATCAGCTGTTCGCTGGCCTGGACGCATCGCTGCAGATAGCGCCTGGCGCGGTTCTCGTCTGGGGCCTGTCCGTTCTCGGCTGTTGTACAGTATCGTCTGTAAGTGCCTTCGTAGAGGCAAACGTCGCTCAACATAGCCAGAGTCAGGTCTCGGTTCCAAGTGAACTTGTCGGCAGGTGCCGGCAGGTGGGCGATGGCATAGTCCAGGTCGGCAGCGATGCTGTCCACGATGATGTCTCGTGGTGTACGTTCGGCTTTCACTAAGGGGCTTTCACTATCGGCCTGCTGAATGACTTCGTTCTCCCATTGAACGTCTCCATAGGCACGAACCAACAGGAAGTACTGCCAGGCACGGTTCAGTCGGGCGATGGCCAGAAAACGCTCCCGGTCCGTAGCGGGCAGGGTGCTGATCTCCATGCCGCGTACCAGGTAGTTTGCACGCCGTATCTCGCTCCAAGGGTTCTTCCAGTCGGCTGCTGTGCCTGGGACGGTTGTATAGCGCCAGTTGTCAAAGTTGTGATAGGCCTGGTCGTCGCTAAGACTGGTGAAGTAAAACTCTCCGTCGGCCCCTTTGTTGCCGTAGGCGCTGAAGTTGGCATAGAAGGTATTGCAGTAGCTCTCCACCATGTTCTTGCTGCTCCAGAATTCAGACGAGTCCAGGAATTTGTCGCGGGGTGTCTTCTCCAGCATATCGTTGCAGGCAATCAGCATCAGGGCTGTGCCAGCTATGATTGCTCGTATTATGTTTGTCTTTTTCATCTTGTTCTTTCTTCTGTATGTGGTGTGATATGCAGTTTCTTGTCTTCAGAAAGTTAGCTGTAAGCCTAACGACCAGCTTCGAGTGATGGGATAGGTGCGTCCCCAGGTGGCATAGGAGAGCGAGCCCTGTCCTGCGTTTATCTCAGGATCGAGGGGCAGGTTGCCGTTGCCCTTGAAGATGAGGCATGGATTCTCGGCGCTGGCATAGACGCGCAATTGTTGGATGTGAGCCCGGCGTGTCAGTTCCTGCGGCAGGGTATAGCCCAGAGTAATGTTCTTGAGCCTGAGGTAGGCCATGTTCACAAGGTATTTCGACTGCGGGTAGTAATTATGGCATCCGCCTTCGCCGACCAGTCCGGTTACGTTACCTGCGTATTCGTTACCGGGATAGAGGCATGGGAATTCGTTCTCCTCGCTGATGTTGATGATGCCGTGCTCGGGATCGTAAACGTTATACTTCGTCTGATGGGCGTAGATAGCCAGGTCGGCCTCTCGCATCTCGGGGAAGACGAAGGCGCTTTGGGTCCACATCTGGCGGCGTCCGACACCTTGGAAGAAGAGGCCCAGGTCGAAGCCCTTGTATTCTCCGCCCAGCCTGAGGCTGTACTCGTAGCGGGGCAGGGCGTTGCCGATCACCTTCAGGTCTCCATGGTCTTCGGCAGTCCCGTTTCCGCCGTTGATGACACCGTCTCCGTTCAGGTCCTTGAACTTGATGTCGCCCGGACCGTAAACGAACTGGTTGGTCTCGAGTCCTGTCTGGTCGGGCGTTGTTGCCTTGTAGTTCCACGAGCCGTCGGCGTTGCGGCCATTGAAATCGTCAGGTGTGAAGTAACGGTCTGTCTCGAATCCCCAGATGTCGCCCCAGTACATACCTTCATAGGCGTAGCTGGCGTCCAAGGGATGGCCGATGAGGCGTGCATTGTTGCTCCATCGTGTAACCTTCACTCGCGAGTCTCCGATGCTGAAGGCTGCATGTAGCTTCAGGTCGCGACCAATCTGCTTGCGGAATCCCAGGGTAAGTTCCCATCCGCGAGAGCGCAGGGTTCCGTTGTTTGTGTAGGGCGATTCCGCACCTACGCTGGAGGGCAGGGCAGCGCCGGGAGCCAGCATGTCACGGGTCTCGCGCTGGAATATTTCTCCGGTCAGGGTAATCTGGTCGTTCAGGAAACTCAGGTCGAGGCCCAGGTTAATGGTGCTAATGCGTTCCCAAGAGAGGTCTGAAGAGACCCAGGCAGGCATGGAGAAGGCATTCAGCTTGGTGCCGTCGGGACCCAGATAGCTCATCGTTGAGCTGCTGATGCGTGCCAGATACATAGCATCTCCCACGGCTTCGTTGCCTATCTGGCCGTAGGAGAAGCGTAGCTTACCGTTGCTCAGCACCTGTCGCATGGCCTCGTTCCAGTAGGGTTCTTCGGTGAAGCGGTATCCGGCCGAGAGGGACGGGAAGAAGGCCCATCGCTTGTTTCCGGGGAAACTGCTGGAACCGTCGTAGCGACCGTTCAGTTCGAGCAGATAGGTGTCGCGGAAAGCGTAGTTCAGACGGGCAAAGTAACCTGCTGTAGCGTAGTCGCCTCTCATGCGGGGCAGTCCGGTGGCGTATCCGCTGGTATTGCTGCCGATGCTCCATCCCGAGGGATCGCCCCAAGTGAGGTTCAGCTCAGGGTAATCGGTGGAATAGAGACCTTTGCGCGTGGCAAAGAAAGAGTCGTAGCGCCGTTCCTCGCCGGTCAGTCCGGCCATCGCCTTCAGGTTATGCCGACGGGCCAGAGTAGCATCGTATTCGAGGTAGGCGTTAGCGGTCCAGGTGTCGGCCTTGGCGTTGTATCGCGAGGTGCTGCTGTTGCCCTGTGTGACGATGGTAGTCACCTTCGTGCCCGACCAGTCGTAACCGCTCACGCTGAAGTCACTTGTCCGGCGATTTCCATGGTCCATCTGGTAGGTGAAGTCGGCGTTCAGGGTAAGTGCCTTGGTTATGTTGGCCTTGGCAAAGGCCGTCATGCGCAGTTGGTCGTGGGTCGTTATGCGGCGGTCAGCCTGTTTCTGCATGGCCATGAAGCGGAAGTCGGTACCGTCGATGTGCCCGTTCGGTACGAAGAAGGAGCCCCATCGCCAGAGGTACTGGTAGATGTTGGCCCAGGTGTCGGCCTGGTCTGTCTTCAGGCGCGAGAAGGAGGTTCTCACTCCGGCCCTGAGCCAGGATGTGATATCGGTCTGCAGGTTCATGTTCACGTTGAACCGCTGTCGTTCGCCGGGCTCTATCTTCATGACGTCCTGACGGCCGTTGTAGGCCATGGACAGGTAGTACTGTGTGCGTTGGCTGCTTCCGCTCAGGCTGACGTTGTGGGTCTGCGAGGGTGCGGCCTTGCGGTACCAGATATCCTGAATGTCATAGTCTGCGTAGTACAGGGGCTGGTTGCCGATGAAGCGGTAGTCGCCAACAGCGTCATCGCTCTGGTAGGGGGTCATGGGACCATATCCCTTCTTCCCGCTGTTCTGCCGGGCCCATGCCTGGGCATAGGGTAGCAGCTGGTCGAAGTACATGCCGAAGAGTTCTACTGCGGCTCCGGGCGACTGACGGTTCTTGGCTGTGAGAGCGGCCTGCAGCTGGGTCGGTACGTCGGGGAAGTCGGGCAGACAGGTAGCGCCCGACCAGGCGAAGTTGTTGCTGTACTTCACACTCAGGTGCTCGCCCTGTCGGGCCTGGCGGGTCGTGATGAGGATGACGCCGAAGGCTGCCCTCGTACCGTAGATGGCTGCAGAGGCTGCATCCTTCAGCACACTTACCGACTCGATGTCTTCTGCGTTCAGCATACTCATATCGTCAACTGGTACACCGTCCACTACAATAAGCGGACTGCTGACGGCTCCGTTCGAAAGGGTGCCCACGCCGCGGATGGTCAGCGATGGAGTCTCGTCCAGGTTGCCGCTGCTGTTCGTTACCGTCAGTCCTGGCACGGCTCCCTGCAAGGCACGGGCTACGTCCTGTTCGGGTCTTGAGCCCAGTGTCTCATTGACGTCCACAGTATTTACGGCTCCAGTCAGGTTCACCTTCTTCTGAGAACCATAGCCCACCACCACAATCTCGTCCAGCAGGGCAACATCGTCTGCCAGGGTGACCTTCATATCGGGCTGAGCGTTCAGGGTGATGCTCTTGAAACCCATACAGGAGATGGTCAGGACGTTGCCTGCCTTGCACTCCAGGGCAAAACGACCGTCGATATCGGTGGTTGTGCCTCGGGTGGTGCCTTGTTCTTTCACTACGGCTCCGAAGACGGGTTCTCCGTTCGAGTCTGTTACGGTTCCCTGCATCTTCGTCGTGGCGTTTGTCGTGCCGGATGTCGTTTCTTGGTTCTGTGCCGAGAGGTCCGTGGGCAGGGAAAGGGTTGCCGCCAGGACCAGTGCAGCCATTAAGCAGGATGTATGCTTCATCTTTATCTTTCTATTTTCCTTTTTACTCATTATTAAATATGTGGTCTGTTCCGTTAGTGAACCAGAAGGGCTGTCATAAGGTAGATACTGGCCTCGCAGAGCAGGAACGTTGCGCCGCAGCAGTCGCCTGTATAGCCATCCAGCCGGCGTCGCATCCATAGCATCAGCAGCAGTTCAGTCAGCAGGGGGACGGCCAGCGCCAGGGGATGAGGTATCCAGTCGAGCCAGAACCAGAGGGCTGCTATCGGGGCCATGGCCAGCAGGGTGCGCAGGGCCTGTCCTCCCCATAGCATAGGGGTGTAGACGACGCGGGCCTTGGCCTCTTCTTCCTTTCGGGCGTATGGCAACTGAGCGGTCAGCAGGGCGGCGCAGCACTTGCCCCATACATCAGCCGTCAGCAGCAGGGCGCATACCTTCGGGATGACATCCTGCGGCTCGTTGCTCAGCCGGACAAAATCCTCTGCGATGCCGGGCAGTACGTTGTACATCCCTAGGAAGTAGAAGATGAGACCCAGTACGCCGAAAGTACCTATGTGGCTGTCCTTCATGATGGAGAGCGTGTGCTGGCGGTCGCGTCCTCCTCCCATTCCGTCGCAGAAATCCGCTAATCCGTCTTCGTGGAGGGCGCCTGTCAGCAGCAGGCGCATCCCAAGTGCCAGCAGCATGGAGGTGGCGAAGGGCAATTCCTGCGAGGCAAAGCAGAACGTGGCCGCCATAGCGCCGCCTGTCAGCCAACCGGCAAAGGGCCAGTACTGAGCGGCCTTGCGAAAGTGGTCTGCTCCCACCTCGTGAAGCCTCCACCAAGGCAGGCGGGTGAAGAAGATGAGGGCGGCCCAGAGGTCATCAAAAGTATTTCGTAATCTTTGCATTGTCGAAGTTGTTCATCTCGTTTATCATCCTGACGGCGCTCTCCACGATAGGGTAGGCACAGAGGGCACCCGTCCCTTCGCCCAGGCGCATTCCCAGCTGAAGCAGACCCTTTACGCCCATGCCGTCGAGCATCAGCCGGTGTCCGGCCTCGTCGCCCTGGTGGCAGAAAATGGCCGAGGACAGGAATGTCGGTTCGAGGCGCGAGGCCATCAGGGCACAGGCCGACATGATGAAGCCGTCCACAAGCAGGACCATCCTCAGCTCGGCAGCCCGCAGCATGGCCCCTACGGCTGTTACCATCTCGAAGCCGCCATATTCCCTCATCAGCGTCCCGGGGTCGGTAGTGTGCCCGACACGCTCTTGGCAGCGGCTTAGTATCTGCAGCTTGCGGCGCACACCCTCGCTGTTCAGTCCGGCGCCGGCGCCTACGCATTGTTCCAGGGGAATGTCCAGCAGCTCGCTCATCCACAGGCTGCTGGGCGAGGTGTTGCCGATACCCATCTCGCCTACAGACAGGACGTTGCAGCCCATCTCCCGACAGCCGTCCACCAGTTCGCTGCCCAGGCTCAGGCAGGTCTCCATCTCGGTCTCGGTCATTGCAGCTTCGTTGAGGAAATTGCGTGTGCCGTGGGGGGCTATCTTGCGGTTTAGGATACCGGGGCAGTCGCTAAGGTCATGATCTACGCCCACATCCACCAGGGTCAGGTCGAAGCCGTGCTGGCGGCAGAACATATTCACTCCGCCGCCTCCGTGCGAGAAGTTCTTCATCTGCTGCCATGTCACTTCGCGGGGCGAGATGCTAACTCCCTCCCGTTCTATGCCGTGGTCGGCTCCCAGCAGCAGGTGGCAGGGATGCTTCAGCTCGGGTGTCAGCGTGCCCTGGATGAGTCCTATCTGCAGGGCTAGTTCCTCCAGTCGTCCCATCGAGCCCTTAGGCTTGTTCAGGTTGTCTATCTTTCGTATCAGTTCGTCTCTTAGGAACATGAGATATAATTCAAAATTTATAAATTGACCTATGGTCTACTCCTGTCACGACTCGGCAAAGCTCAAACGAGTTTGGCTCTGCTCTCGCTGCTCCGGGAGTTCAAAATTCAAAATTGGGAGGGGCTGGGGGTGGTTCTTTTATCGTCACTCCAATTCCGCTTACCATCAGCACCACTTCGTCCGCCTGCTGGGCCGCGTACTGGTTCAGCCAGCCCATCAGGTCCGTGAAGCGTCTTTGTATGGCATTGGCACTCACTCCACCCATTCCTATCTCGTTGGTTACCAGGATGAAGGTGGCCTGCTGACTGGTGAAGCGGTCGAACTCGGCCTTCAGCTCAGCCAGCACCTGGTCCACGTCGGGCAGCTCCTCGTCCTTGCCGCTGAAGAAAAAGTTGGTGGCCCAAAGGGTCAGGCAGTCCACTAGCACCACGCGGCCCTCCAGCCGGTGGCGGCTCAGCTCTCGTTCCTCCTCTATGTTGGTCCATTGCGGTCCTCGTCGCTCCTGATGGCGGCGGATGCGCTCTCGGAACTCCTCGTCCCAGGGGTGAGCTGTGGCTATATAGACGGGAGTAGGGGAGAGGCTCAGCGCCAGTTTTTCGGCATAGGTGCTCTTGCCCGAGCGTTCGCCGCCTGTAATCAAAATGATGCGTCTCATGATGCTTATTCGCGCCCTTGACATTCGGTCGAGCCTGCTCACGCTCGGAAATGCCCAAATAAATTTGCCATCTCTCTCACTTCTTGCGCTCCGCAGGTGCTCAGGCGAACAAGTTCGGAGTCCTCGCAGCCTTGACCTTTATTCAATTGTTATAAGTCGGATTTTACAGTTTCATAATCTTCACGGGGCCGAGCAGTCCGGAGGGACGCAGGGCATTGTCCTTTCCGGGGCCGTTGATGACCCAGGTGCGACGCTTTTCCTCTGGCTGTCTGGCATCATATACCAGACGGTTGAACCAAGTGCTGGTCACCTGAATGCTCAGCTTGTTCTCTCCTTTCTTTATGAAGCGGGTGATGTTGGTCTCGTAAGGCTCGGCCCATAGAGTGTCAGTGACATGCCCGTTTATGCTGACTACGGCTATTTCCTCCACGCGGCCCAGGTTCAGCATGAAGCGACTCTGCTGGTCTTTCTTATCAAGGGAGAACGTAGTTTCATATGTGGCAGTGCCGGAGAAAGCCTTTCCTTCGTCTGAAAGTGGCAGGTCTTTCCATGGTTTCAGCTCGGTGAGAGTGAGTGGCTCATTGATGCCCCATCCCTCTGGGAAGGTCAGGGTCCAGGAGCCTGGCAGAGCAGTGAGCTGTCCCTCTCTAATCGGGAAAGGAGCAGGGGAGGGAATCCATTCCCTATGACGGAATACAACGAACAGCATCTCGCCGCGCTTCAAGTTGAGATCGATGCTTGTATAATCGAGATCGGCTTTTGAGGTTACGGGTGTCACGCTTCCGTTCATAGGATTCCATAGCTCGGCACGACGACCAGTTTGACGGAAATAAACCGTGCCGCTGAAGGCCTGTTCTTGCTGCGGGCAGACCATGTACCAGTCGGCTCCTGTGTCCTGTCTGTGAAGCCATCTTACGCCGCCCTTTACGTCAGGCTTGAGTCCAAGCTGCTGCAGGGCTTGATCCAGCGTACACTTCGTCAGCACACGGTTGGCTTGGGTATTGGTCTGGCTCCACAACTGGCTTACGGCATAGCGGAAACGCCAGGCTTGCTGCTGGTCGGAGGAGAGGGTTGCTATCTCTGTAGGCTCATCGGCCACCAGGCGGCCGCCCTGTTCCACAAGCTGACTGAGGCGTTCCAGGGTCTCGGGCAAGAGGCGTCCGTGCTTGGGGATCCACAGCAGGTCATAGCTGATGCCTTCTGGTGTTACCCATTTTCCGTCGCATACGCTGATACGGTTCATCAGGGCGTCCCTGTTGCAGTAGTCATAAACAAAGCCCTCGGGGAAGGATACGTACTGGTCGGGCTTCTGCTCTGTCTCGTCGCCTAAGTACCAAAGCACCGAGCTTACAGGGCGACCGCGCTCCAGCATGAAGGCGCAGCGGGCCAGGTATGTGGTGAAGCTCTGCATGTAAGGCCACCATGTCTGCTTCCTAAGGAACGGTGTGCCGATGCCTCCGCCGAATGATGAGCCTGGGAAGTAATGGTCGGAATCGGGATTGTGGGTGTAGGTGTGGAAGACGCAGTGCGTAACACCCTCTACCATGTTCTGGTTGGCCACCTCGCGCAGCATGCTGAGGTGCTCGTCCCAGTTGAGGTCGAACGAGGTGAACGACTCGGCACTGACTCTCGGCTTGCCGTACATGCGTGCTGCTGAGGCAGTTGGGCGTATGGGCTTGAAATTATGGTTCGCCAGCATGTGGTTGAAGGGTTGCCAGAACTCGGTCATGGGCACGTCGGCATACTTATAGTATTCCATCGGTCCGGCAGGGAAGATGTCGCCCGCTGCTGTCTCGTAGCTGGCAGTGAGCCCTTTCTGGTGAGCCAGATGAGTCATGTGTCCGTAGAAGTTCTGGGTGAACAGTTCGTGGATGGTGCGTCGCCAATCGGTCAGGAACTGACTGGTCTGCTCGCGATCGTCCATGACCCAGCCGAAAATGGCGGGCAGCCAGGTAATCAGGTCATAGTGGCGTCGCATCAGGAACTCGTGGCGCATATACCTGGTCCAGGTCTGCGAGGCGCATTCCCAGCTGTCCATCAGCATGTTGTCAATCAGGCCTTTCAGGGGGCCGTCGGCCAGACGGCCTATGTAGCTGTTGAATTGATAGGTGACAAAGGCGGTGTCCAGCTTGTTAACCTCCCAACCCGTAGCTTCGTCTGGGGCTGGACCGTTGCGGCGGCCTGTGTTGACGTGACCTATGCGCAGGATGGTCCATTTCTCATGTCCCTGGGGCGCAGTCCAGTGCAGGTGTCCCTGAGTATCCATACAGTCCGAGATGTCGAGCACGTTGGCCCTGTTGACAAAGCAGGCTCCGTCCTTCAGCGGCGACTCGTCTTCGGCAAAGGGCATGGGGAGCAGCGAGCGCAGGGTCCAGGCGGCCTCCATCTCCCAGTTGTGGCCTCGGGCGGCAGTCGAGAAGCGTATATAGCGGATGTGCATGTCGTGCAGGTTGGTAATCTCCACTTGGTACTCGCCGTGGTCTGACTTGTCGGGGATGGCGAATGTCATGCCTTTCTCCGAGTCCTGCCAGTTGCCGGCGGGGAAGTCGGTGTCGAGGACTATGCGGTCTTCGTGTTGGTGGGTGGCAATGATGCGCAGGTGGATGTCGGGCTGTGCGCAGAAGCTGTGGTTGAAATCGTTTATCGGGTTGAACTCCACAGTGCGTGCCGTCTCGGAACGTCTGAGCTTCAGGCTGAAACGGTAGGGCTTGCCAGGTTGAGTGGCAGGCAGCACGAAGTCTTTCCCGTTCTTCAGGAGTCTCTCCCATTCTGGCTGACGGTCATTGGCTGTCACTTCTTCCACCTCGCAATAACGGTTGTCATCGCCCTGTGGGGTGGGGAAGGCCAGCACACAGATGTCTTGCCAGTCGCGCCATGCCTCTTTGGCATTGACGGGCAGGGTGATATCAACCTTCTGTCCGCCTTTCACGTCTGTACGTGTATATATAAGGTGGCGCATGGCCTGCTCGGGCTTGATCCATGGACCGCCGCTCATTGCCCATCCCGGACAGGTCTGCAGGCTGAAGCGCAGACCCAGTCGGTGAGCCTCGCTGGCTGTATGACGCACCAGGTCTTCCCATTTGGGTGTCAGGCATTCAATGTGCTCCTCGGTACCTGGCCAGTCTTCCGGGCTCCCAATCTTACCGTGGAAGAGTTGTACGCCTTGGATGCCCGATTGTGCAATGGCTTCCAGGTCGCGTGTGATACCTTCGCGGCTGACGTTACCGTTCACGAAGTGGAACCACGTCTCGGGATAGAATATGCGGTCAGGACGCAGGAACGTCTTTTCGTCGGCAGGGCCGAAGGGGCGGTGCAGCAGTGCGCTGTCTGCTGTGGCGCGATAGGTGGTCGGTGCACTTGTCTTCTTAGCTCCGAAGGATGCTGAAGCCAGACAGAGCGTCAGCAGCAAAGCGAGTTGTCTTTTAGTTTTCATATCCGTTTATATGTAATCTTTAGGCTACAAAAGTACGGATAACTCGTCTATAACGCAAAAAAATGGCTGCTTTGTTTTGCCAAAATACCGATAATTCATAATTTTGTGTCGCAAAACGAATACAAAGACATTCTACTGGACAATGAAAAAGATTCTCTTTATGGCCTGCCTGGCCATGTTGGCCCTTTCGGCCTGTAGTGAAAAAGACGGGGACTGGGACCCCATCAAGTTGACCAAGAACCCGCTGGAGGTGCCTGCCAAGGGCGGAACGGTCCAGACCTCGGTGAAGAACTACAAGGGCCTCTGGCTCCTGGGTGTCTCCCGCGACGGAAAGGCCCTGCCCACCCAACTGGATCCTGATGCTGCCGTGGGTGACATGTACCACCTCAATTCGGAATACCTCACTGCTCATTCCGAGGGTCAGACGGTCACCGTCAACGTAGCCCCCAGCGAAGACGGGCTCGCCCACAAGTTCGTCATTAATGTGGAGTATGGCGACGCCTTCGGCTCTATCACCGTGTACCAGCTTTCCGCCCCGGGGCGGTAGGCGGGCGGCGGTCGGGCGCAAGGACCAGGGATACATCAACCCGACGTTATACATTATAAATTATTATATGAAGACAGAAAGCATGTCGAACCATAAAAACGACTCGCAGCCTCCGCCTGCGTCCTGACAGAAAAGCCCCCGCGGTTGAGACGAATCTCTTCCGCGGGGGCTGTTTTCTGCCCCGCCTTCACGGGACAGAGCCTATTGGACAGGACTACAGAACTTTTTCCAGTTGTGAAATGTTGCGCTGAACCTCCTCGTCGGTTACCTCGTAGTCGAGGAGCGATCCGCTCAGGTACTGGTCGTAGGCGGCCATGTCGATGAGTCCGTGGCCGGAGAGGTTGAAGAGGATGACCTTCTCCTCGCCCGTCTGGGCGCAGCGCTTGGCCTCCTGGATGGTGGCGGCGATGGCGTGGCACGACTCCGGGGCTGGGATGATGCCCTCGGCCTGGCTGAAGAGCAGTCCGGCCTGGAACGACTCGCTCTGCTTGATATCGACGGCCTCCATCATCTTGTCCTTCAGCAGCTGGCTTACGATGACGCCTGCACCGTGGTAGCGGAGGCCTCCCGCGTGGATGTTGGCGGGCATGAAGTTGTGGCCCAGCGTGTACATGGGCAGCAGGGGCGTATAGCCGGCCACGTCGCCGAAGTCGTACTGGAAGACGCCGCGGGTCAGCTTGGGACAGCTGGCGGGCTCGGCTGCTATGAAGCGCGTCGTCTTGCCGTCCTTGATATTGTGGCGCATGAAAGGGAACGATATGCCGCCGAAGTTGCTGCCGCCACCGAAGCAGCCTATGATGATGTCGGGATACTCTCCCGCCTTCTGCATCTGCTTCTCAGCCTCGAGGCCGATGACGGACTGGTGCAGGGTAACGTGGCTGAGCACGGAGCCCAGGGTGTAGCGGCAGTTGGGAGTGTTCAGCGCCAGCTCGATGGCCTCGCTGATGGCTGTGCCGAGCGATCCCTGGTTGTTCGGGTCTACAGTTAGTATGTCCTTGCCGGCGCGGGTGGACATGGAGGGGCTCGGGGTGACCTGGGCGCCGTAGGTCTGCATGATGCTGCGGCGGTAGGGCTTCTGGTTGTAGCTGATCTTCACCTGATAGACGGCGGCCTCCAGTCCGAATGCCTTTGCGGCGTAGGAGAGGGCTGCGCCCCACTGTCCGGCTCCCGTCTCGGTGGTGACGTTGGTAATGCCCTGCTTCTTGCAGTAGTATGCCTGTGCCAGGGCGCTGTTCAGTTTGTGGCTGCCCACCGGGCTGACGCTCTCGTTCTTGAAATAGATGTGGGCGGGTGTCCCGATGGCCTTTTCCAGTCCGTAGGCCCGGACGAGCGGGGTAGAACGGTAGTACTTGTACATCTCGCGCACCTCCTCGGGAATGTCAATCCAGGCATCCGTCTGGTTTAGTTCCTGACGGCAGAGCTCCTCGGCGAAGACGGGGAAAAGGTCCTCGGCCTTGAGCGGCTGCTTGGTGGCGGGATTGATGGGCGGCAGGGGCTTGTTCGGCATGTCGGCCTGAATGTTGTACCACTGGGTTGGAATCTCCTCCTCGGTGAGGAAATAACGCTTCTGTTTGTTGCTCATAAATTTTAAAATTTGGGGTTAGTAGGTTCTACCGGGCACAAATGTACGGAGTTTCTACATTTCTCGCAAACTTTTGAGCGAAAAAATTGCTTTCTGCTGTCATTTTGTTGTTTTGCGGCGGGCTTTCCCTGCCTTTTGTCATGTCGGGAGCGGTCTGTGACGCCATTATCCGTCAATTCAGCTGCTGCAGGTAGAGCTGGAACCACTGTGTGATCTGACGGAAGAGATGATTGCGCGTGTTGCCGCCGTAGATGCTGTGGTTGCGGTTGGTGTAGGAGAGGGAGCAGAAGTCCTTGTCGGCCTGCACGAGCGCCTCGGTATATTCGGCCTCGTTTCGGAAGTGGACGTTGTCGTCGGCCATTCCGTGGCAGAGCAGCAGATGTCCGTGGAGCTGGGAAGCCAAGGTGACGGGACAAACGTCGTATCCCTCGCTGTTTTCCTTCGGTGTGCGCATGAAGCGCTCGGTGTAGATGCTGTCGTAGTAGCGCCAGCTGGTGGGCGGTGCCACGGCCACACCGGCGGCAAAGACGCCGCGCGGCTCGCTCATGCTCATGAGGGTATTGAAGCCTCCGTAGCTCCATCCCCAGATGCCGATGCGTTCCTTGTCCACGTAGGGCAGGGTGCCCAGGTAAATGGCGGCCTCGGCCTGGTCGCGGCTCTCCAGCTGTCCCAAGCGCAGGTAGGTCTGCTGTTCGAAGTCCCGACCGCGTCCGCCTGTTCCCCGGCCGTCCACGACGACGCTGATGAATCCCTGCTGTCCGAGGTACTGCTCATAGAGGGAGCCGCCCATGTTGCCGGTATTCCAGCTGTCAAGCACCTGCTGGCTGCCCGGTCCGCTGTACTGGAACATGATGACGGGGTACTTCCGGGACTCGCTGAAGTCGGGCGGCAGGACCATGAAGCCGTTCAGCTGCACGCCGTCGCCGGTCTGGAAGGTGAAGAACTGGCGCTTTCCGAGGTCGAGTCCGGCCAGCTTGTTGCGCAGGGCCTGGTTGTCCTCGAGCACCTTGAGCGTCTTGCCCTGGGCATCGCAGAGCGAGAAGACGGGCGGCGTGTTCAGGTTGCTGTACTGGTTCAGGAAGTATTTGTAGCTTCGGCTGAAGAGCGCGCCGTTCGTGCCCTCCTGTGTGCTCAGCTTGGTCACCTTGCCCTTGGCGTCGCTCCGGTAGACGGCGCGCCGCAGGGGACTTTCCTGCGTGCTGGCATAGTAGACCATGCCCGTCTTCGTGTCGTAGCCGTAGAAAGAGGTGACGACGAACTCGCCGGTGGTGAGCTGGCGCTTCAATGTGCCGTTCAGGTCGTAGAGATAGAGGTGGTTCCATCCGCTGCGCTCGCTGGGCAGTACGAAACCGCCGGGCACGGTGGTGAAACCCTTCACGGCCTCCTCCGAGATATACTTCTCCGTCTCGTCCCTGACGATGCATCGCGCCTCTGTGCTGCGCGGGTTCGCCACATAGATGTCGAGGCGGTCCTGATGGCGGTTCAGGGTCAGGATGAGCAGCTTCTCGGGATCGTCGGTGAAGCTGATGCGGGGAATGTAGCCGTCCTCCTCCAGAGGCAGCTGGACTTGGCGGATAACACGGCTCTTGATGTCGAACGTCTGCACGCAGACGGTGCTGTTCCGCGCGCCGGCTATCGGGTACTTGTATTCGTAGGCTCCGGGGTACTCGGCGTACTCCGTCTTCTCGGGGCTGAGGCCCTTGAACCAGGGGAAGCTGTAGAGGGGCACCTGCGACTCGTCGTAGCGTATCCAGGCCAGCATCGTGCCGTCCTGGTTGAAGTCGAAGGCGCGGTCGAACGAGAACTCCTCCTCGTTGACCCAGTCGGGCTTGCCGTTGATGACCTCATTGAACTTGCCGTCCTTCGTAATCTGACTCTCGCTGTTGTTGAAGAGCAGCTTCACCAGGAACAGGTTGCCGTCGCGCACGAAGGCCACCATATTGCCGTCCCTGCTCCAGAGGGGCACTTCCTGCGGCCCGCCGTCGCTAAGCGGCTCCAGCATACGGCTCTTCACCGTATAGATGTAGTATTCTGCTGTGCGGCTGTGGCGATAGATGCTCTTCGTCTTCGTCTGCAGCAGGATGTGGCTCTCGTCGGGGCTCATCTGGTAGCTGTCAATCGATTCCAGGCGTATCTTGCCCTTTACGTTGTTCACGTCGAAGAGGACAGCCGTCTGCTCGCCGGTGCGGAAACTGTACTGCACAATCTGCTTGCGGTCGCTGCTCAGCTGGCTGTAGCTCTCGCCGTCTGCCAGTGGGGTGAGTCCGCCAATGCGTCGCGTGCCGTATTGGCCGTTGCAGAGGTCCGTCAGGTTCAGTTTCTCTCCGCCAAGAGCACCGATCATAGTGCCAAGCAGGGCCATCAGAAGTAGGATACGTTTCATAATTTCATTCCGTTTTTGTTATTCATGCTGCAAAAGTAGTGCAAAAAATCGATACCCCGAAGGAATTGCCCAACTTTTTTTGTACGATTGGGCGATAGTGGCCTCCAATCCGGTTTGGCGAATGTGTTTAGTCAGTCGCTTGCGACTATTCGCATAAGTGATGCCCCCCAAAGATATTCCTTAGATTGACTTTCCCCTTCGGCCATCGATCTAAACCTTCGTGTTCGACAAAGGGCATCAATTCAAATATTGTAATACAAAGTATGAATATGCATACATGACTACATAAATTGCATATAACAAATTGTTATCCAATGAATTATAATGATATAAGCATACATAAAGCATACATATAGCATACATGAATCATCCATTAAACCTACATGTTTTTGACAAGAAGAGCGTTTGCACATCATTTCTATAGGGGGTGACGAAGAAATAAACTGCTTCAAGCATATTCTTTCCTTAAATCATTCAGATAAATTCTCTAGAGAATTTGACAGAACAACCCTATTGAAATCGCAAGACAACCCTATGTAAGCATAAAATTCTCTCGAGAATTTTGAATCAGCATAACGGTATTGATGATGAAGCACCGTGAAGAATACTCAAAACGACAGGGGTGAGGAAGGGAGAACCTCAAGGGTTCGGCATGTAGGCAGTATGCAGGCATCATGTAGGCATTATGTAGGCATGTACTATGCCTAATTAATTGGAATACAACAGATAATGGCCTATATATGTAGGCATGTAGGCAGAAATGAATAATATCTCAATGAAAAGTTGATGTTGAGTTATATTTTTGTATCTTTCAACGTGAGCTGGCATCTACTTATAAGGGGGCAATGCCTCAGGTCCTTGATGTTTTCGATAAAGGTGACATCATAAAAGAGACAAATCCACTGGCTATAGATTTTAAGCGACTGAACACCTGTGAAGACAATCCACTGCATGGTAAAAGAGTCGTGGTTACCGGATTATTCCGCTACGAACGCAAGGACATTGAGAAAGCTATTGCTGCGATGGGAGCAAAAAAGGTGCCAAAGCCTGCAAGAAATACCGATGCTGTCATCCTCGGTACCAGCAACGTTGGTTTCATCAAGCTAATCGCTATTGAAGAACAAGAACAGAAGGGTAATCATCTTGCCCGCATAGTTGGTGATGAAGACCTTGAACAACTCCTTTACGGAGATGGTAGCAAATTCTTTGAACTATAAAGTAAACAACGGAAATGTCCCTATTGTAGAAACAAGGGATTGGTTTCTGTCTTTTGGAGTATCTTGATATTTGGAAACAATTCTTTTACAGTATCATGCCAATTTGAGAACTTTGCACAAAGTTAGTTGACTCGGAGCAACCTTACATGGCCGCAGCCTTCTGCAATTCGTTCGTGATAGCCCGATTGATGAAATCGTTTATTGTTATACCTGTGGAAGCAACAAATGCTGCTACACGAGAATGAAGCTCCGATGGCATGCGCAGGTTCAGTTTGCCACTGTAAGGTTTTGCCGGCTCAATGCCCTCTTCCTTGCAATAGTCCAGATAACTTTCAATGCCATCTTCAAAATCTTTGCGCAACTCGTCAAGTGTCTGGCCCTCATACGTAATCAGTTCCTTGCTCAGGCCCTGCACTTTTCCAAACAGGCAGTTGTCCTCTTTGCTGTACTCCACACTGCCCTTATAGCCTTTGTATTCCAGATAATCCATAAATCTGTATCTCCTTTTTTATTTTATTAACCCGCTGTTCTTTAGATGCTGGTATATCGTCTTAACCATCCACTCCTTCATAATACTGCCCGGGTGAGGACGGTGAATATCAATATAGTATCCAGTCGTTTCATTTTTGAATCTCACACGAGAACCTGACGTCGCTCCCTTTTGGTACTCAGAGTAACCAAAATATGCTAAAAGGCTCACTGTTTCTTCATAGGTGAAGTCCTTAGGCTTCTTCTTAAAACGCTCTACCAGTTTCTCTTTTGAACCCATATGAAATAGTTATTTCGGACACAAAGGTACTATTTTTGGTACTAACCCCCAAATAATTCTGCTCTTTTTTTGCATATTTCTTTCTCTGTAGATCCGTTATTCCATTTTTCTCCCGTATAGTTGTACCCGAACATCGCCTAAATAGCCCAAAGCGGAGGGTGGCGGTGTGATAACGGAGGCCTTACTGCTTCTCGGTCATATACTTCCAGTAGCGTCGGGGCATATCGCTGAGCTGTTTGCGCGGATTCATCCGTTCGCGGATGCAGATAGCCTTGAAGTAGGTGCGCCACAGGTCCTGGAAGAGCTGGTCGTCCTGGCTGAGCACTTCGCTGCTGAGGCGGCCTGTGTCGAGGTCGAAGGGCAGGGCTTCCTCGTCTTCGAACGTGATGCGCACCACCTGCTGCCGGTCGTAATAGAAGCCGTAGCGGCGTCGGGCGTCATAGATGAGCCATGGCTGGTCGCCGAAGCGGTCGCGGAAATGAGAAATGATGAGGGGCAGCACGTTGTGGTCGGGCGATACGACGCCCAGGTAGGTGCCGTCCTTGGTCTTCTGGAACCGGATGAACTGCTTCATTCTCAGCTGTTCATGCATGACTCTCCGGCCGGTATTGGTGACGAAAAGCACGTCGGGGTCGGAGAAATTGCGTTCAATGCTGGGCGCTCCTTCCTTTTGGCGGAATACCTTATATATATAATGAAAGAGCGGGGTGCTGAGTTCTTTCTCCTCGGAGAGCCAGGCGACGGTAATCAAACGGAGGGCTTCGCGAGAGAGACGTTTCTCGAGTCCGGCCCAAACGCGTCGGGCCTTGTCCTCGGCTGTTCGGACTTGGTGAACCTCGTTGCAGAACATAGTCAGAATATCGCCTTCTACGCTCAGCGAATCGGGCATCTGATGCAGGGCGTAGGCGTCAAAGACCGCCGTCAGCAAGCCGTCGAGTGTATGATCGAAGGTATAGACGGTCATGGGAGGTCACAGTTCATAGTTCATAGTTCACTCCTCGAAGTTCAGTGTCAGTTGCAGTTCGGCCGCGGCCTTCTTGCGCTGTGCCGCTGAGACCAGGAGGGGACGGAGCCGTTCGGGATGCAGCTCGTTGATGCCCACAATGGGATTGGCATAGCCGTCGGTCAGTTCGTGGCAGGTGATGAAGTACTTGGCCTTCTTCATGACGACGCCCATCTTCTTGAGGTGGTAGGAGGTGATGCGGTTGAAGCGTCGTGAGCTGACGATAAGCATGGCCGACTTCACCCCGATGCCCGGCACGCGCAGAATGCGTTCGTACTCAGCTGTGTTGATATCTACGGGGAAGGCCTCGGGATGGCGGAGCGCCCAGGCCAGCTTGGGATCCACCTCCAGGTCGAGGTTGGTGTGGAGCTCATCTACAATCTCGTCCACTCGGAACTGGTAGAAGCGCATAAGCCAGTCGGCCTGGTAGAGCCGGTTCTCGCGCACCAGTGGCGGTTGCTTCAGTACGGGCAGTCGAGGGTCGTAGGTGTTCACGCTGATGTAGCCAGAGTAATAGACGCGCCGCATTGTGGGCTGTCCGTAGAGGGCTGATGACATGCTCAGGATATCGCGGTCGGTCTCGGCAGTAGCGCCCACTATCATCTGAGTGCTCTGTCCGGCTGGCACAAAGCGTGGGGCGTGCCGCATCCTGCGACGGTCCTCCTTGTTCTCCAGTACACCCTGCTGGATGAGCTTCATCGGCTTGAATACGCTTTGGTGATCCTTCTCGGGCGCCAGCAGCTTAAGCGATTCCTCGCGAGGAATCTCGATGTTCACACTCATCCTGTCGGCATATCGGCCGGCCTCGTTGAGCAATTCCTGACTGGCACCGGGGATGCTCTTCAGGTGGATATAGCCGTTGAAGCGGTGTATGGTGCGCAAGTCGCGCACAATAGCTGTGAGCCTTTCCATAGTATAGTCGGGCGTTCGAACGACGCCGCTGCTCAGGAAAAGCCCCTCGATATAGTTGCGCCGATAGAACTCCATCACAATCTCCTCCAGTTCACTGACGGAGAGTGTGGCCCTCGGTATGTCGTTGCTGCGGCGGTTGATGCAGTAGGCGCAGTCGTACTTGCAGTAATTGGTGAGCATGACCTTCAGCAGGGAGATGCACCGCCCGTCATCGGCAAAGCTGTGGCAGATGCCCATTCCGCCAACCGTATTGCCTACCATACCCTGTTTCCCCTTCCGTACTGTGCCGCTCGATGAGCACGAGACATCGTACTTGGCCGACTCGGCAAGTATCCTCAATTTCTCTATGGTCTTCTCTGTGAGCATGGATGGAAGGTTCAAAGTTCAAAGTATGAAGGGAGGTCAGATGCCGCTGAACGCTACGTCGCGGAAAGTGAGCGAGGGGATAAGCTCCGTTTCCCACGGGTCGGCATCGTTGGCTACGGCAATGAGGTTCTGCCACAGGGAGAGCATATCGCCTGTGATATTCATGCCGCTGACGGGTTGCGCTATTCTTCCCTCCTCGATTAGGAATCCCTCTATGCCGTATGAGAAACGACCTGTAGTCGGGTCGCAGTTTCCTCCGTTCAGGTCGGTTACCATAATGGCCCGTCCCGCCTCCTTCATAAGGTCGTCCAAACTGTGGTTGCCTGGCTCCATGATGAGGTGATGGATGCCCTGTGTCGTGGGAGGAATGCCCAGCTTCTTGCTGCAAGGGGTATCGATGAAGTATGTGCGGAGAACGCCCTGTTCGAACAGCTGGCGCCGGCTGGTTGCCACACCATCGTAGTCGAAGAGGCTGGCGCCTCGGGTGCCGGGAATAAGCGGGTCGTCGACGAGCGAGAATAGGGGAGAGGCCACTTGTTGGTCGAGGCGGTCGGAAAGGAATGATGTGCGCTGTTGAAGGGCTTGTCCGCCCATTGCGTTGAGTAATGGCTGCAACAGGCTGCCGGCTACGGGAGACTCCAGAATCATGGTGTAGTTGCCGCTCTTGATGGGGCGCTGGCCTATCTTGCGCATGGTGCGTTCCAGGGCAATCTCGGCAAGGCCTTCTTCGGGCAGGTCCTTGTAGAAGATGCGCGTATTGCCCCATCCGTCCATAGGATGCTGACCGTCTCGTCCCTCAACCGTAACAATGGTGCTGAGTATGCAGTAGCTGCTTTGCTCGCTGCCCTTGAAGCCGTTGGAGATGAGGTAATAGGCTTCGTGCTGGCGGTCCCTGTAGTGCGACTCTGCGCTGATGATGCGAGGGTCTTTTCCTGTCAGCCTGGCATTGTTCCTTTCTGCCAATGCTCTCTTCTCGGCCGGGTCAACCCTGTTCATCTCCGCGTCGAAGTTCTGCAGGTCGGGCCCGTTGCCTTTGTAGTAGCGCGAGGCGTCGGCCAGGGTGCGGCTCTCATCGGGCTCCAGCAGGCGGGTCGTTTCCACTGCCTGACGGATGAACGGGAATAGTTCTGCGGCATCGAGCTTGTTGGTGTAGAAGAAGCCGTCCCGACCGTCTATGAATAGGTTGAAGGCCAGCGATGTGGCAGTGGACTGCTGCATTTTCTCGGTCCTTCCGTTCTGGATCTGGATGGTGTTCTCCTGGTTCTGCATCAGCACAACCTTGACATCCTGGCAGCCGCAGTCGAGTGCCATTTCCATTGCCTTGTCTGCTATCTCCGTCTTCATCCTACAATCAGTTTGTTGATTAATACCGTGGGCAGGCCCTGGCTGACGGGCACGCTCTGGCCGCCCTTGCCGCACATACTGGCGCTGTGGTCGATCAGCAGGTTATTGCCGACCATACTGATGTCCCTTAGGGCCTGTGGACCGTTGCCGATGATGTTCACATCGCGAATGGGACGGGTCAGTCTTCCGTCTTCGATGAGGTAGCCCTGCTTCATGTAGAACGTGAAGTCTCCGGCCCCGATCTGTACCTGTCCGTTGGTGAAGACCTGGGCGTAGATGCCCCGCTTCACGCTGCGGATGATATCTTCCTCCGTAGCCGGTCCGGCCAGCATATAGGTGCTGCGCATTCGTGGCTGAGGCACGTGCCTGAAGCTCTCCCTGCGTCCATTCCCGGTCGGCTTTACATGGAAGTGCTCGGCGCTGACCCTGTCGTAGAGGAAACTCTCCAGCCGACCCTCTCTGACGAGTGTGGTGCATTGTCCCGGAATGCCTTCGTCATCCCATCGCAGATGGCCTGCGTCGCCCGGTTGGGTGCCATCGTCCACGATGGTGATTTCGGGGGAGCATATCTGCTTTCCGAGTTGTCCGGTGAAGATGCTGGTGCCCTGCCGGATGAAGTCGGCCTCGAAGGCGTGTCCGATAGCTTCGTGGAGCAGGATGCCGCTTCCTCCGGCAGCCATCACGACCGGCATCTCGCCGCCTTGCGGCTGAACGGCATCGAAGAGGAACGAGGCTCGGCTGATGGCTTCTGTTATCACGCTGTCTATTCGCTCCCCGGTCACGAAGTCCGCGCTCATTTGCATCATGCTGGTGGCCATTCCCATCTGTGTCTGGCCGTTCTGCTCCATCACGATGCGGACGACCAGGGCGGTCCGCGGCCGCTGGTCTTCGTAGGCCTCGCCCAGACTGTTGGCGAACTGGATGTTCTGGATGCGTTGCGTCAGGGCGGCCTTGACGCGGATGATACGCGGATCCCTTTGCCGTGCTTCCTCGTCGAGCCGAAGCAGCAGCTCGCGAACCTCATGACTGGGGATGGCCGTACATTTTGCGGGAGGCGGGTCTAAATTTTGCGGGAGGCGGGTTTTTCCCGTTTTTGAGGCGGGTCTGCAGAAATGATCCGGCGGGAGGATGAGTCCTTTTCTGTCGTTTACAGCATTGCCGCTTACGCTTGCTGCAAAACGGGCGGCTTCCTTGAGCGAGGACTCGCTGAGGTCCATTGTGTAGGCATAGCCCGTCTGGCCGTCATGCACGACGCGTATTCCGGCGCCGTAGAGCACGGCCTGCTGCGCCTGGCTGACCTTGCCGTCCTGTAGCTCGATGCTGGTGACGGTAGTGTCCTCGGCGTAGATATCGGCATACTGCCCTCCACGAGAGAGGGCAGTAGACAAGACGGGATGGAAGGAGAGTTTAAAGTTCAAAGTTTAAAGTGCATAGTTCCTATAGTTCCTATAGTGACTATAGTGACTATAGTTTGGCTTCCTTATTTTATTATGGCTTCGGCCAGGGCTTCGAGGGCGGGAAGGTCTGCTTCCTTCATACGGCTGCGGATGGTTACCGTCGGCTCTACTATTTCAATCTCCTTCATGCTCTCCAGCATCGAGCGCATCACCTTTCCGGCTGTGGGAGCCCAGCTGCCGTTCTCGAGTATGCCGACCCGGCGCTTCTGGTAGTTCTTGATTTGCAGATGGAAGAGGAAGTCGTGCATGACGGGGAATACGCCGGCATCATAGCTGCTGGCACAGACTATCATGCGCGGATAGCGGAACGCATCCTCGATGACTTCGGCCATATCGTCGCGCGACAGATCGCTCACCACGACCTTCGGCGCACCCTTCTCTTTCAGTATCCCGGCCAGCTTCCCGGCTGCTGCTGCAGTACCGCCGTGAATGCTTGCGTAGGCGATTAGGACGCCTTCGCTCTCTGGGTTATAGAGGCTCCAGGTGTTGTAGAGGTTTATGTAGGGCGTGAGGTCGCCGCTGAGTATCGGACCGTGCAGCGGACAGATGGTGCGGATGTCCAGGCCGGCTGCCTTGCGGAGCACGTTCTGCACCTGTACACCGTACTTGCCGCAGATGTTGAAGTAGTAGCGGCGTGCCTCGCAGGCCCAGTCGTCCGTCTCGTTCACCAATGCGCCGAACTTACCGAAGGCGTCGGCCGAGAAGAGGACCTTCTCCTGGTTCTCGTAGGACATGATCACCTCGGGCCAGTGGACCATCGGCGCAGCGATGAAGGACAGGGTATGCGTGCCCAGCCGGAGTGTGTCGCCCTCCTTGACGGTGAGGGTGCGGCCCGTGAAGTCGGTATGCTCGAAGAACTGGTTCAGCATCTTGAGTGCTGCCGCGCTGAGTACGACCGTCAGCTGGGGAAACTCGTTCGTCAGCTCGGCAATCATCGAGGCGTGGTCGGGTTCCATGTGATGGACCACCAGATAGTCGGGCTTCCGTCCCTCCAGTGCCGTCAGCAGGTTCTTGTGCCATTCGGCGGCCTTGCGGCGGTCGGAGGTGTCCATGACGGCCACCTTCTCGTCCAGGATGAGATAGCTGTTGTAGCTCATGCCTTCGGGCACGGCGTACTGGCTCTCGAAGAGGTCTATGTCCAGGTCGTCGACGCCGATGTAGCGAATGCTGTTTGAAATCTCTGTGTTCATATTGTCTTATTGGTTTATGGGATTATTCTTCTTTGGGATGAGTCTTTATTTGAGGAGCTTCGACAGGGTTCTGACCAGCCTTTCGCCCCTGAGGTCGGTATCGACGACGCGGCCCTCGGGGTCGAAGAGTATCGTGGCAGGGATGGACTTGATGTAGTAGATGTCCGAGGCCGCGCAGCCCCATCCCTTCAGGTCGCTCATCTGGGGCCAGGTGATGCCCAGGTCGGCAACGGCCTTCTCCCAGTCGGCCTTCTTGCTGTCGAACGATACGCCTACAATCTCGAAGCCCTTGGCGTGATACTTCTCGTATGCCGCCTTTACGTTGGGCATCTCGGCACGGCAGGGACCGCACCAGCTGGCCCAGAAGTCGACGAGGACGTACTGGCCCTTGCCGACCCAGTCGGTCAGGTGCACCTCCTTGTCCAGCAGGTCCTTCATGACGAGATCGGTCACCTTGGCGCCGGGAGCCTTGCGGGCCTCCTGCTCCAGCATGCTGTAGATGGGTTTCAGCCCCTCGCTCTTCGCGAAGGGATAGTCCTGAAGGTATTCGTTGAGGAACGTCGCGCTGATTTCGCGGCTGAAGACGAGCAGGGTGGCCAGCGAGGCCATGTTGCCGCGGTTCTTCTTCAGGCTTTCCACCAGCGACGCCTTGCTCTGCTGGTCGATGGCCTCCATCCGGTTCCTGAGCTGGTTAATCTCCTTCTCCGGCACGTTGTTCTCGTAATGCTGCCTCAGCTGGGCGTAGTCGCTATAGACCTTCTGCGTCTCCCTGGCCGCCAGGCGGACACTCTCGAGGCCTTCGTAGAACGCCTTGTTGGCCGCTGAGCCCTTCTCCAGTTGGGCGGGCTCGCCCTCGACGCACTTCAGCGCCAGCTCGTCTCCGTCCAGGACCATGTCGCACACCACCTTGCGGAAGTCTTTCTGCATCGAGACGGAGGCAACCGTGGCCTTCTGCACCTCTCCGCGGAACACCGCATTGCCGTCGGAGGTGGCGGTGGTGCTGCCCAGAACGTCCTTCGTCTCGCGGGAGAGCAGGTAGGCCCTGGCGTTTTGGGGCAGGCCCTTTACGGTGACGTTATAGCTGGTCTGCGCAAGAGCCGAGAGGCTGATGCAAACCATTGCAATCTGGATAAAAATCTTCTTCATGTTCGCTTCTGTCTTGTGTATGTTGAGTAAAATGTCTGCAAATATACGAAAAATAATCAGAATCGGCGTTGCCGTAGCCGGAAAATATGCTATCTTTGCAAAAGTTTATGATTTCCGGAGACATTTATTAAGATATGGTAATGATGAAAAAGTATGTTCTTGCAGTTTTGTTCATTGGGCTGAGCGCGACGGCCGGGGCCCAGCAGTTATGGAACCTCCCTCACCTGGAGCGCGTCAGGCAGTCGCTCGACGAGCCTTACTACGCCGAGGCCTTCAGACACCTTGCCGAGGATGCCGACTCACTCCTGCAGTGCAGGCCATTGAGCGTGACGGACAAGTCCGACGTGCCGGCCAGCGGTGACAGGCACGACTACATGAGCCTGGCGCGATACTACTGGCCCGACCCCTCGAAGCCCGACGGACTGCCCTACGTCAACCGCGACGGCCTCTCGAACCCCGAGCTGAACCGCTATGACCGCAACCGGCTGGGCACCACCTGCCGGCGCATCATCACCCTGGCGCTGATGTGGTACTTCAGCGGGAACGAGGCGTACGCCGCCAAGGCGGTTGAGCTGATGAGGACGTGGTTCCTGAATCCCGCCACCCGCATGAACCCCAACCTCAACTATGCGCAGATAGCCAAGGGGCACGACGGGAACCGCGGCCGCTCCTACGGCGTGCTCGATGCCTATTCGCTGGTCGAGACGCTGGACGCCCTGACCCTGCTGGAGGGCTCGAAGTCGTTCCCCGCCAAGGACCGCAAGAAGATGCGGCAGTGGGTGAAGAACCTCCGCGACTGGATGCTGAAGAGCGAGCAGGGGAAGCAGGAGCGCGCCGGAGGCAACAATCACGGCGTGGCATGCGATGCCATGCTGGCTGCCTTCTCGCTCTATGTGGGTGACGAGGCTACGGCCAGGAGCGTCCTTGACGAAGTGCCCGCCCGCTGCATTGACAGGCAGATTGAGCCCGACGGCCGGCAGCCCCAGGAACTCCGCCGCACCCTGGCCTTCCATTACTCCATCTATAACCTCGGCTTCCTGGCCGACCTCTGCCTGATTGGCCACCGCCTGGGCATCAACCTCGAGGACTACCGCAGTAGCGACGGACGGAGCATCTACGGCGCCCTCGGCTTCCTGGCGCCCTACCTGGGCAAGCCGCAGACTGAGTGGCCCTATCAGCAGCTCCACGGATGGGACGCCAAGCAGCACGACCTGGCCCGTCTGCTCTACCGCTTCGGGCGATACATGAACGGCGCGCCCGCCACATACCTCGCCCTCTACGAGCAGAACAAGGTGCTCGACATGAAGAACCGTTTCCATCTGCTCTGGTACGACGCCACGCTCACCGACCAGGCCCTCTACGGCGCAGCCAGGCAGCTCGAGTATGCCGACCAGGAGGCGCGCAAGGCCAAGCGACTGAAGGAGAACAGGGCCGAGAACAGAGTCATACCCCGAACCTTCAACAAGGACGGCCGGCTCGTGCTCGTCAATCCCAACGACTGGTGCTCGGGCTTCTTCTCCGGAACCCTCTGGATGATGTATCAGTACACCAACGGCCAGGCCTGGCGCGAGAGGGCCGTCAACTGGACGTGGCCCATTGAGGACGCCAAGTGGGACCGCGGCACGCACGACCTCGGCTTCATGATGTACGACAGCTTCGGCAAGGCATACGAGATCACTGGCGAGCAGTCCTATCTCGACGTCGTACTGCAGAGCGCCCGTTCCCTCATCACCCGCTTCAACCCCACCGTCGGATGCATCCGCTCGTGGGACTTCAACCGCGAGAAGTGGCACTACCCCGTCATCGTGGACAACATGATGAACCTGGAGATGCTCTTCCGCGTCACCCAGCTAACGGGCGACTCCACATACTGGCGCATCGCCGTCTCGCACGCCAACACCACGCTGAAGAACCACTTCCGCCCCGACCACTCCAGCTACCACGTCATCGACTACAACCCCCAGACGGGCGAGGTGCGCAAGCGCAACACCGCACAGGGAAATGCCGATGACTCGTTTTGGAGCCGCGGACAGGGATGGGGCCTCTACGGCTTCACGATGTGCTACCGCTTCACGCGCGACCCGCGCTACCTGCAACAGGCCACCGACATCGCCGACTTCTGGCTCTCCCTGCCCCTGCCCGACGACGGCATTCCCTACTGGGACATGAAGCTGCCCGCCGTGGATGAGCAGACGCCGCGCGATGCCTCCGCCTCCGCCGTCATCGCCTCCGCCCTCTACGAGCTCTCGCAGTACGTTCCCGCCGACCGCGCCGCCCGCTACCTGGCCTATGCCGACCGCGTGACGGAGAGCCTCTACCGCCACTACCGCGCCCCCCAAGGCACCAACGGCGGCTTCCTCCTCCTGCACAGCACGGGCCACAAGCCGGAGAACAGCGAGGTGGACGTCCCCCTCAACTATGCCGACTACTACTACCTCGAAGCCCTCCTCCGCCGCCGGGGACTGGGACGATAACACTAACCCTAACCTTAACGCGGCGCCATGAAACGGAAAAGCGAGGCCGATGCCTCGCTTTTCCGTTTCTCTTCCCTCCATTACGGGAGGGGGCGGGGGAGGGTCTTCTGGGGGTGGGCTTCTCTGCTCCATCCCGTTTTCTGGGTCGCCGTGGCCGAGACCTCCTCCGCCGTTTTCCTGCTCCGTGAGCATGGCGAGGCCCGTTTTCAACTCTCCGCGCTCCCGACGCCTCCCTCCGGCTGAGGGCGTCCGCTGTCTATATGGTTCGACTTCTTGTTCATCTTATCTCGTTATGGTTTTACGCCAGGTTCCGCTCTTTCTCTTCCTTGCCCAAGCCGGGAGCGTAGTTCAGCCACTGGTCGCCGCTCTCTGCCAGTATCTTCGTGCACTTCAAGAGCACGACCCCCATGGAAGTCTTTGCGGCTACAGATATACAAAAACTTTAGCGGACAGCAATAATTAAAAGTGAATAAAGGCGGGCGGAAGTATTGCATATCGTTACCTTCGCCCGCCTAAATCATAGCCGTCTGCGCCGTCGTGTGCATCGCGGCAAGTGAGACCGCAGATATTCGTGCAGTCCAGTCTTAGAACTGGAAGTAGCGCTTGGCGTTCCAGTAGCAGATGTCGCGCACCATCTCGCGTATGCGGGGCATCTCCTCCTGGGGCAGCTCGCCATTCTCCACGTCGTTGCCCAGCAGGTTGCACAGCGTGCGGCGGAAATACTCGTGGCGCGGGTATGAGAGGAACGAGCGGCTGTCGGTGAGCATGCCCACGAAGCGGCTCAGCAGTCCCAGCACGGAGAGGGCGTTCATCTGCCGCTCCATGCCGTCCTTCTGGTCGTTGAACCACCATCCGCTGCCGAACTGCAGCTTGCCGGGCACGGGGGCTTCCTGGAAGTTGCCGATCATGGTGGCCAGCATCTCGTTGTCGGAGGGGTTGATGCAGTAGAGGATGGTCTTGGCCAGGTTGCCCTCTACGCAGAGGCGGTCGAGGAAGCGGGCCAGGCTGGCTGCCACGTCGGGCGTGCCGATGGAGTCGAAGCCCGTGTCGGGACCCAGCTGGCGCATCATGCGGGTATTGTTGTTGCGGATGGGGCCGTAGTGGAACTGCTGCGTCCAGCCGGAGCGCGCGTCTTGGCGTCCAAACTCCAGCATCAGCGCCGAGCGGAACTTCCATACCTCGTCCCTGGTGGGAGCCTTGCCGTCGAGCACCTTCCGGAAGATGGCCGACACCTCGGCCTCCGTGAACGGCTCGGCGTAGAACTCGTTTATGCCGTGGTCAGAGAGGTGGCAACCCATCTCGTCGAAGAAGTCGTGGCGCTTCTGCAGGGCGTTGAGCAGGTCGACGTAGCTGCTGATGGTGCAGTCGGCGGCGGCCTCGAGCTTCTGGATGTACTGTCGGTAGGCCTGTGGGTCTTCAATAGCCATCGCCTTGTCGGGGCGCCAAGTGGGCAGCATCTTCACCTCGAAGCCGCTCTCGGCCGTCTGACGGTGATACTCCAGCGAGTCGGCGGGGTCGTCGGTGGTGCATACGGTCTCCACCCTGTAGCGCTTCATCAGGCCACGCGCGCTGAACTCGGGGCGGGCCAGCTTCTCGTTGCACTCATCGTAGATCTCGCGCGCATTGGCGGGGTTCAGCAACTTCTGAATGCCGAAGGCGGTGCGGAGCTCGAGATGCGTCCAGTGGTAGATGGGGTTGCGCATGCAGTAGGGCACGGTATCGGCCCACTTCTGGAACTTCTCCCAGTCGCTGGCTTCACCCGTGATGTAGTGCTCGTCCACTCCGTTTGTGCGCATGGCGCGCCATTTGTAGTGGTCGCCGCCCAGCCACAGCTCGGTGATGCTGCTGAAGCGATGGTCCTCGGCCACCATCTTGGGGTCGAGGTGGCAGTGGTAGTCTATGATGGGGAGGTCGGCTGCCTCCTCGTGGTATAGCTTCCTGGCTGTCTCGGTCTGCAGCAGGAAGTCCTTGTCCATGAATGGTTTCATATTGATGGGAATGATGGGATTAATGGGAGGGATGGGAATGATGGGGGATGGGGCTGCATTACTTCAGCCCCATGCTGTTGGCGATGCCCCATTCGAGTCCGCGCAACTCGGCCAGTCCGCGCAGACGGCCGATGCAGCTGTAGCCGGGGTTGGTCTTCTTCCTGAGGTCGTCGCACATCTGGTGTCCGTGGTCGGGACGCATGACGATGCTCTTCCGGCGCTTCTGCTGAATCTCTAGGAAGGCCTTCATCACCTCATACATGGGCACGTCGCCCTCCAGGTGGTTCGCCTCGTGGAAGTTGCCCTCGGCATCGCGCTGCGTGCTGCGCAGATGGACAAAGTCTATGCGGTCCCAGAAACGGCGCATCATGTCGGGCAGGTCGTTCTGCGCGCTCACGCCGAAGGAACCCGTGCACAGGCAGAGCCCGTTGGCGGGACTGGGCACTGCATCGATGAGCGCCTGGAAGTCGTCGGCCGTGCTCAGGATGCGGGGCAGACCCAGTATGGACATGGGCGGATCGTCGGGATGGATGACCAGGCGTACACCTGCCTGCTCGGCTGCCGGACATACCTCGCTCAGGAAATAGATGAGGTTCTGGCGCAGGCGCTCGGGAGTGATGTCCTTGTAGCGGTCCAGCTCCTTCTGGAACTGCTCCAGGGTGAAGCTCTCCTCGGAACCGGGCAGGCCGGCTATCATGTTGCGGGTAATGAGCTTTATCTCGGCCTCGTCCATCTGTTCGAAGCGGGTCTTTGCCTTGGCCTGCTCCTTGGCGCTGTAGTCCTTCTCGGCGCCCGGACGCTTCAGGATGAAGAGGTCGAAGGCTACGAAGGCAGCGCGCTCGAAGCGCAGGGCACGGCTCCCGTCGGGCATTTCGTAGGCCAGGTTGGTGCGCGTCCAGTCGAGCACGGGCATGAAGTTGTAGGTCACCACGTCTATGCCGCACTCGCCCAGGTTGATGAGGCTCTGCTTGTAGTTGTCGATGTACTTCTGGAATTCTCCCGTCTGTGTCTTGATGTGCTCGTGTACGGGCACACTCTCCACAGCGGCCCAGCGTAGGCCGGCGTCTTCGACCGTCTGCTTACGCTTAAGGATCTCTTCCTTGGTCCATACTTCGCCGTTGGGAATGTGGTGCAAGGCGGTTACAACACCTGTAGCACCCGCCTGGCGGATATCTTGCAGGCTGACTGGGTCGTTGGGCCCATACCAGCGGAAACTTTGTTCACAGAGAAACATAGGGCATATTGTTTAAAGGTTCTTTATATTGAGAAGGCATCGAAGCCGCCGTCCACAACGGAGAGTACGCCGGTGACGAAGCTGCTAGCATCGCTGATCAGATAGTGGATGGTGCCGAAGAGCTCTTCGGGCTCTGCAAAACGACCTGCCGGGGTATGGGCAATGATGGTCTTGGCACGGTCGGTCAGGCTGCCGTCCTCGTTGGTCAGCAGCGTACGGTTCTGATTGGTCAGCAGGAAGCCCGGCACGATGGCGTTCACGCGCAGCTGGGGATTGAACTTCGTGGCCAGCTCGGTAGCCATATACTTTGTATAGTTGCCGATGGCAGCCTTTGCAGCGCCGTAGCCTACCACGCGGGTCAGGGGACGCAGAGCGCTCTCGGAGCAGAAGTTGACGATGGCGCCCTTGCCGTTCTTCGCCATCACGGGTACGAATACCTGAGTGGGGATGACGGTGCCGAAGAGGTTCAGCTCCACCACTTTCTTGAAGGCATCCAGGTCGAGGTCCAGGAACGTCTTGTCCGGAGCGATGGTGGCTCCGCCCATGTTGCCTCCTGCCGCATTCAGCAGGATGTTGATGGTGCCGAAGCGAGCCACGATGTCCTCGCGGTTCTTCTCGAGCACCTCGCGTTTCAGCACGTCGGTCATCAGGAAGAGTGCCTCGCCCTTCTCGTTCAGCTCAGCCTCTAACTGCTTGCCCTGATCCTCTACGCGGTCCAGGATAACCACCTTGGCACCTTGTTCTATCAGATAGTGGGCGATGTTCCTGCCCAGGATGCCGCAGCCACCGGTGAGTACCACCACCTGGCCGCTAATGTCAAAAAGATTCTTCATAGTGATATGTATTTATTTGTTCGTGATAATTTAGCACTCTACAGCCTTGAATCTGGGAACCAGAACTTTGAGGCATATCCATCCAAGCACGTAAGCCACGGCGCAATAGCAGAAGACGATGAAGTATCCGGCCGGCTTTCCCTGGAAGCCCAGGAAGGCCATCTGCGTCTGGTCGGCATAGTCGAAGAGCTGGCCGCTGAACTTGTTGATGCAGTAGCTGCCAATGCCGCCGGCCATGCCGTTGATGCCCGTCATCGTACCCACAGCCTTCTTGGGGAACAGGTCGCTGGCTACGGAGAACAGGTTGGCCGACCAAGACTGATGGGCCGCTCCGGCCAGGCCGATGATGATGACGGGGAACCAGTAGCTATATTTGCCGAGGGGCTGGGCAAAGAGGGCCAACAGGGGCACAACGGCAAAGATGAGCATGGCGCGCAGGCGGGCATCGTAGGCATGCTGTCCCGTACGGTTCATGATGATGGTGGGCAGCTTGCCGCCGTAGATGGCCAGCATCGTGATGGCATAGAGGGTGAAGATGAGCAGCATGGCCGTGGGGTTGTCGGAGGGCAGGTTATATACATCCGAGATATAGGCCGGCGTCCAGAACAGGAAGAACCACCATACGCCGTCCGTTACCAGCTTGGCCAGGAAAATGGCCCACGTCTGCGGCAGCTTATAGAAGTTCCAGAACGGCAGGTTGAGCAGGATGAAGGCCGGAATAAGGAGCCAGGCGCTGAACATAAAGGCACTGATCAGTATCACAATGCCCAATGTGAAGTACATCCATGAGTTTGGAAGCATGGGGATTGACCCCTTTTCCGTCGAAGTCTCCTTGACGGCCTCTTTCTCTGCGGCATTGTCCTGTTGGATGTAGGCCAGTTCAGCCTCGTTGACATGCTTGTTCTCCTCAGGCTTCTGGTAGATGAAGATCCAGGCACCGAGCCAGATGAAGCCCAGGGCGCCGATGATGATGAAAGCCATCTCCCATCCGTTGCCTACGCCCAGGTTCTTGAAATAACGGGCCAGCAGGGGAATGGAGAGGGGAGCCACTAGGGCACCGATTGTGCTGCCGCTGTTGAAGATGCTGGTGGCAAAGGCGCGGTCCTTCATGGGGAAGTACTCGGCCGTCACCTTGATGGCGGCGGGGAAGTTACCGCTTTCGCCCAGGCCCAGCACGAAGCGCGAGATCATAAAGCAGTAGGTGCTGACCGTACTGATGGCCAGGGCCACGTCGCCCGTTGCAGCTATCATCTCCTGCGTGCTGCCCAAGTCGAGGTGCCACATCGTGGCCAGGCCGCACAGGGCATGCATGCAGGCACCCAGCGACCATATGCCAATGGCCCAAAGGTAACCCTTCTTTACGCCAATCCAATCCATAAAGCGACCTGAGAACAGATTAGCTATGGCATAGACAATGGCGAAGACGGCTGCGATATTACCGTAGTCCGTATCGGTCCAATGAAAGTCGGGGGCAATGAAGTCTTTCCAGGTAAGGGACAGCACTTGGCGATCCATGTAGTTGATGGTAGTAGCTAGGAACAGCATACCACAGATGACCCATCTGTACTGCGTCATCTTCACATTCTGAGCATTCTGATTGTTCATGTTGTTGGTTTATTTGTTATTGTTAAGTACGTTTTGCGGTCATTTTACTCGCTTTTTTAGTGGAACGACCCTGCAAATTTATGAAATATTATAATAACTGACAACTATTTTGCAAAAATAGTGTAAAAAGGTGTATTCTTTTCTCTTCTTCTTTTCTGCCGTGATATTATTTTTGCCAGGTAAATTCATTCATATCTTTATAGATAGTGATAACTAACCAATCTGTTGCTTTGTGACCAAAATAATCTGTTTACAGTCCGATACCGATATATTTCTTCCTTTTCTTCAATGATTTAAAGAAGTATTTTGTATATTTGTGCCCGAATTTGCGAGAGATTGAGAATTTGATTAGAAGAAGAAACTATATGAAGACGATTCTAGCATTATTATTGGCAATCTGCGTGCTCGACAGCTACGGGAAAGGAGTAATTCATGAGAAAGAGCAAAAAGCGCAGAACCTTTCCATCCGTAGCGGTGAATTGTGGCTTGACGACAGCGGTCATCACATCAATGCCCATGGAGGAGGCGTAATGAAGTATGGCGACACGTACTACTGGTTCGGTGAGCACAAATCAGAGTATACCAGTGATGCATTGGTGGGTGTGATGTGCTATTCATCCAAGGACCTGGTGAACTGGCATAACTGTGGCGTAGCCTTGAGTGTGACTGAAGAACTGGGGCACGACATTGAGCGAGGGTGCATCCTGGAGCGTCCGAAGGCCATATACAACCCCGTGACGAAGAAGTTCTGCATGTGGTTTCATCTGGAGCTGAAGGGACGTGGCTATAGTGCTGCACGCTATGGTGTAGCTGTGGCTGACCGTCCTGAGGGACCATACAAATTCCTCTACTCGCAACGCGCCGATGCTGCTACCTGGCCCTTGGATTTCGGCGATGAGGAGCGGAAATTGGCCGATACCCTGAATACGGCTCACTACAAGGATTGGTCGAGTGCTTGGATCAAAGCTGTGGGGCAGGGGCTTTTCGTGAAGCGTGACTTCGGCACAGGGCAGATGTCGCGCGACATGACACTATACGTCGATGACGATGGTCACGCCTACCACATTTTCTCTTCCGAGGAGAACCTTACCCTGCATATTGCCGAACTGACAGCCGACTACCTGCATCATTCCGGGCGCTATGTTCGTGTAGCACCTGCCGGTCACAACGAGGCACCCGCCATCTTCAAGCACAAGGGTGTTTATTGGATGATAACTTCGGGCTGTACCGGCTGGGATCCTAATGAGGCGCGCATGTTCTCATCATCTAGCATCTGGGGACCTTGGAAGCAGCATCCCAATCCCTGCCGTGGCCCGAAGGCAGAAATCACCTTCGGCGGACAGAGTACTTTTGTCTTGCCAGTTGGCGACCGTTATATTTTCATGGCTGATATTTGGCGTCCGCAACACCCTATCGATGCCCGCTACATCTGGCTTCCCATTGATTTCGAGGATGGAAAGCCTGTCATTAACTGGCGCGATGGATGGGACATAACTAAACTTAGGTAAGCGTTAACGGTCGTTATGGAACAGTGCTGCTTTTCTTTTTATTTCAAGAGCTTGTAGTATTCTGTGAGTCCGAGCAGATAACAGCCGGTACCGTAGTCCTCGAAGTCGGGAACAGATTCGAAGGTGACGGGCTGTCCGGCTGAAGGATCTTTGCCTGTACCTTGTGCCCAGCCGAGGGAACCGTCTTCGTGGAGGCACGACCTGAGAGCCTGCCATGCGCTGTTGCATGCCGGGCGGTATCGGGCATCCTTCAGCAGGCCCTGACGGATGCCCCATGCCATACCATACAGGAAGAGGGCGGTGCCCGTCATCTCGGGAGTGGGGTAGTCGATATCGCTCACCAGCGAGGCATGCCAGAAGCCGTCCCCATGCTGGCAGTTCAGCAAGGCTTTCGACATCTTCAGGAAATCTTTCTTCATCTGCTTGTATGCCTTGTCCTTGGGCGAAAGCTGGTTCATGGCGCGTACCAGCGCCGCATACACCCATCCGTTGCCCCGGCTCCAGTAGCAGTTCTGGCCGTCCTTTTCCTTATAGGGCGGAACGTAGTCGGCGTCGCGCCACCACAGCCCTTCCTTTTCATTGAACAGCCCGCCGCCGCATTCGTTTCGGCTCCAGAGGTACATTCTGAACGCATGGTCCCGATACTTCATCTCGCCAGTCAGTCGTGCTACCTGCATATAGAGCGGCATGGCCATCTGAATGGCATCTATCCACGTCCACCATCCGTATAGTGCATTGGCCCCTACCTGCTTCTTCGTGTTGGGCGTCTGCATCTGATGGTCCAGGTTGGCAATGACGTTACCCAGCAGTTGCCTATAGTCCTTACCCGTGTAAGGCAGCAGTTCAACATAGGTCTGTGCACAGCACTGGTCGTCGGCGTCGCAGGTATTCACGCCATTGCGAGGCGTCCATTGATGATAGTCGGCCCATCGAATGGCATAGTCCACGTATCGCTCTTGAGGGTCGAGGGTCTGCAGGGCCATCAGTCCTTCGTAATAAACGGCCCGGGTCCATAGCGACGAAGGTCGTATGCGCTTTACGTTGGTGGGCACGGTGGGGTCGGCATACTTTGCCATAAAATAGTCGTTGGTCTTCCGGGCGGCTTGGAGCACCTCGGACTGAGCAAGGGCTGGAGCATAATTGCAGCAGCAGATGAAGATGAACAGAAGAATTCTCATATACGAAATAAAGGTTCAATAGGTTCAAGGGTTCCCCTTTAAGGGGGCTAGGGGGTCTATTTCGTTTCAAGTGTCAGCGTTACGGGCTTGAAGGTACCGGATGAAGTCTTCAGCGTGATTCTCGACGGCTTCCGTCCGCTGCGCAGGATGACGGTAGCACGTCCCTGCCACAACTTGCGGTGGTCTACGGCATTCAACTCGTCGCTACTGATGTCTCCGTTTGTGACGGCCACGATGCGGGCATTGCCCTCCACCTCGAACTTCAGTTCGTCCTGATTGGCCAGGCAGCAGCGTCCCTTGCTGTCCACAGCGGTAATGCATACATGCTGCAGGTCCATACCGTCGGCCTGCCAGTCGCTGTTGTCAGCCTCGGCCACTAATCTGACGGGCTTTCCGGTCGTCTCCAAGGCATGACGGGCCACGGCCTTACCGTTCCTGTAGCCGACAGCCTCCAATTTGCCCTTCTTGTAGGCTATCTTTCCCCAACGTATCTGATTGCGCATCTTCTCGTCGAGGGGGTTCTTCTTCTTGCCCAGGCTCTTGCCGTTCAAAAGGAGCTCCACCTCGTCGCAATTGGTATAGACGTAGATGTCGGCCTCCGAACCGTCCGGGCGATTCCACAGTTCCGACATACGGTCGCCCGCCATCTTCACACCGTTCCACATCTCGGCCTTCTCACTCTCCATCACACCGATGTGAACGAGGGGCTCCTCGGGTTTGAAGATAGAACGCATGAGGTAGGCCTTAGGTTTGGGTGTGAGGTCGATGTAGAACACACCCTGCGCCCAGCCCTTCTGCGGCCATCCCATGCTTTCGCCCAGGTAGTCGATGGCGCCCCAATAGGCCAGTCCAATTACCTTGTCGAGGTCCATCCCGAAGAAGTTCTGTCCCATGGCCTGCGTGGAGGCCTCGCTCTGATAGAACGTCATCCAGGGGAATCGGCGTCCGTCGCCGGGGAAATACATATATCTGTAATTGTAGGCCTGAACGTCGGTCTGCATAGCCAGGTTGCAGGGTAGTGAGTCGGTCTGCCAGTTGCGGTAGCGCGGGTGCATGGCAACGGTAACCAATCGGGTGGAGTCGTAGCGTGCTACGGCCAGTCGCATCATCTTGTAGCAGGTCACGCCGAAGTCGCCGAACGGCTGGTTGGGTTCCTGCTGCAGTTCATTGCCCAGGCTCCAGAGCACGACGGAGGGTGAGTTGCGGTCGCGCTTCACCCACTCGGTGATGTCCTGTGCCCAGTGGTTCAAGAAGGGTACGCGGCCTCCAGAATGCTGGTCGGTCCACTTATCATACAACTCATCGACAAGCAGGATGCCGTATTTGTCGCAGAGCCTGACGAAGTCGCGGCTATATGGGTTGTGCGAGGTGCGGATATGGTTCATGCCGAACTCCTTCATCAGCTTCAGGCGTTTCTCGATGGCTCGCGGATAGGCTGCGGCACCCAGCGCGCCCAAAGTGTGGTGGTTGGCATAGCCCTTCAGCAGCACTTTCTTCCCGTTTAGCTTCAGTCCGAACGACGGCCCTATCTCAATGGTGCGAATGCCGAACTTCTCGCTATACGCATCGGCTACCGTTCCATCCTCGCGAAGCAGGGCCACCTCGGCCCGATACAGGTTGGGGTGGTCTGTGTCCCACAGTTGAGCATTGGCAATCTCCACCTCCTTCAGCCGGGTCTCCTGGGTTCTTGACGGTGTCTCGCGACTGATGGTTTCCGTCGTCTCGCTCACCAGCTTGCCCTGCGGGTCGTAGATGCGCAGGCGGGCCGTGGCCTTCTTGGCGCGTCCGCCGAAGGTCATCTCGGCACTTACGGATACGAACCGGTTCTGGCGAGTGGTGATGAAGAGCGGATGGCGTCCGAGGTAGAGGTCGGCAGCCGTGGTTACCATGCTAACGTTGCGGAACAGTCCGCCGCCGGTGTACCAGCGCGAAGCCTTCTCGCTCATCGTGTTTGCCTCCACGATAATCTCGTTGGGCTTTCCGTAGCGCAGCTGATCGGTTACGTCAATCTCGAATCCCACGTAGCCGTAGTCCGTGCCCCCGATGCGTTTGCCGTTCAGGAACACGTCGCCTACAAGCATGATGCCTTCGAAGTCGAGCAGCACGCGGCGCCCCTTCCATTCGGCCGGCGGGGTGACGGTCTTGCGGTAATAGCCTTTGCCTATCTCCTTGAAACCGCGGGCTGACAGGCGGCTCCTGATGTTGGCGGCCACATCGCTGTTGTCGGCCTTCTCGTCGGCTGACGGCGCCACCCAGGGCTGTTCTATCTGGAAGTCGTGGGGAACATCCACTGTCCCGGCATCAGCGAATGATGCCTGGCGGCTAAACTCCCAGCCGTAGTTCAGACTCTCTGTCTGCCTGGGTGATGTGCTTTGTGCTAGACAGGCAGATGAAATGAGAAAGAGGAATGATAAACCAGTCAGTGGTCGTTTCATATTGGTCTGATGTAGATGCCTTTATTTCCCTTCGTACCACGCCTTCAGCACGTAGAAAGCTTTCTTCTTCTCGCCGCGGTCGGAGTAGATTCCCTTCATGTTGTAGTAGTCCTGAATGCCGGTCAGTACGCGTCGGGGCGACCGGAAGTCTTTCAGAATCCAGGGCGTAGTGCCGCTGAGACCCTCTATCTTGTCCAGCATGGCACAGTTCTCGCGGTACAGGTTCTCCTGGAACTCCTCGGTCCATCGCTGGTTCTTGTCGCCGTGCAGGCCATACTTGGCACCTCCGCCGAACTCGCTGATAATAACGGGCTTGTCGTAGGGTATCTCCCACGTCATCTTCGGGGCGTCGTTCACGTCGCGATACCAGCCGATGTATTGGTTGAAGGATACGACATCCACGTATTCGTGCATGTTGTCCTGCAGGCGGTTATGGTAGTTCGAGGCTCCCGTCACCTCCATTGCCATAGAGATGAGGCGGGTGTCGTCCAGGCTGCGGGCATGGCGTGCCAGACGGCCCAGGAACTGGTCGCGCTCGGCTGAGTGAGGTGTCTCGTTGGCTATCGACCAGATGATGACGTTGGCGCGGTTCTGGTCGCGGGCTATCATATCGGTCAGCTGCCGTTCTGCATTCTCGTAAGTCTGCAGACTCTTCCAGGCAATGGTCCAATAGACGGGAATCTCCGACCATACCAGGATGCCCATTCGCTCGGCTTCGCGCACTGCATATTCGTTGTGGGGATAATGGGCCAGGCGCACGTAGTTGCATCCCAGCTCCTTCGCCCAGGAAAGGAGCGTGTGGGCGTCTGCTGTTGAATTGGCTCGCCCGCCGCCGAAGGGCTTCTCTTCGTGGATGCTGATGCCTTTCAGGAAAATGGGCTGCCCGTTCAGGAGAATCCGCTTGCCGCGCGTAGAGATGGTGCGGAAGCCTATGGAGTCCACGATGGTCTGGCTGCCCGTACTGAGTTCTACGCGATAGCGCTTGGGGGAGTCGGGCGACCATCGCTGCAGGTTCTTGACCTGTAGCACGGCGCTGGCCTTGCCGCTGTTGTCGGTGGCGAGCTGCTGCTCTATCTTCAGTTCAGGAATGCGCAGGGCGATGGTCTTGCCGGCCTCGGCCTTGTTCAGTTTAGCGCTGAAGACTATCTCGCTGACATTCTTCTTGAGGCTCGGCTTCTTGTCGAGGTAGAGCTTGTAGTTTTCCAGGTATGTCGGTTCCACGCTGACCAGCAGCACGTCGCGGGTGATGCCCCCGTAGTTCCACCAGTCAAAGATCTGTGTGGGCACATCCTCGGCATGCCGCTTGTTGTCCACCTTCACGATGACGGTGTTCTCACCGTCGCGCAGCATCTCGGTCACGTCGTAGTTGAACGGCGTGAAACCGCCTACGTGGTGCCCGGCCTTCTTGCCGTTCACATAGACATGGGCATCGTAGTTGACGGCACCAAAATATAATAATGTATGTTGTCCGGCCTGCTGGTGATAATCGAAGCTCCGCTTCAGCCAGACCGTACCCTCGTAGAAGAAGAGACGTTCGTCCTGCGTGTTCCAGTCGCCCGGCACCTGCATCGTGGGTGCCTTGTCGAAGTCGTATTCGATAAGGTCTTCGGGCCGCTGCGGCTTCGCGTTGCGGAAGAATCCCGAATTGGTCGGGTTCATGCGATAGTCGTAGTAGCCTTCCTCCTGCACATCGATGATGTAGTTCCACGCACCGTTCAGTGAGACGGTTTCGCGTGCCAGTACGTTACCAATCTGCGGCACTTCCTTTGCCGTTGCTGCTGCCAGGCTCAGACACCAGAGCAGGCATGTCGTCTTAATTCTCCTCATTCTTATTTTGGTTATGGTTTGTTATAATCTTTGCTCTCGCTCCGCCTTCTTTTCGGACCTCGGTGTAGGAAAGGCAAAACATCGGTGTTGAATCGTTAAAACATCGGTGTAGGAAAGGCAAAACAACGGCGTTGTTTTTTTGCCCGCCTTTTGGTGTTTTTGTGCTAATTGTGCTTCGATGTCTGCCCGAATCGGCGTAACTGATACATTCCAACCGCAAAAGTACAAATATTTTTGAAAACTGCGTGCACTTTGGTCTTAAAAGTAAAGGAAATCCCTAAATAATGGTGATAATTCCTGTAAGGCGTACTCTGCAGCGAGCTTTAGTCCGGCATACATTGGATGAACACAAGCCCGACATAAGCTCAACACAAGCCCCCGATGATGTGAATAGTGTTAATTTAATGTTAAAATTGGCGCTTGTTTGCAATGGTAAGCCGGAAATTGCGTATTTTTGACAAGCAAAAGCACAATTTCATATAAATACTATGAGCAAAAACATATCCAGACGGAGTTTCATCAAGACAAGCGGGGCAGCCACCCTGGGCATGATGATTGTGCCCGGCACGGTACTCGGCCGGCGCTTTGGCCATACAGCCCCCAGTGACAAACTGAATATCGCCGGTATCGGTATCGGCGGAGTAGGGCGGCGCAACCTCAAGAACATGGCCACGGAGAACATCGTGGCCCTGTGCGATGTGGATTGGAGATATGCCGACAAGACGTTCCGCGACTATCCGAATGCCCGCCGCTTCAAGGACTGGCGCGTGATGTTCGACCAGATGGGCAAGGACATAGATGCCATCCTGGTGGCTACTCCCGACCATACTCATGCCTGCATCTCAGCCCATGCGATGACGCTGGGCAAGCATGTCTATTGCCAGAAGCCGCTCACCCATTCGGTCTATGAGTCGCGTCTGCTGGCCAAGCTGGCAAAGAAATACCGTGTAGCTACCCAGATGGGCAACCAGGGCAACTCCTTCGACTGGTGCCGGCGCATAGCGGAATGGATTTGGGCAGGCGAGATTGGCGAGGTGAAAGAGGTTCATTGCTGGACGGACCGTCCCATTTGGCCCCAGGGTCTGAACCTGCCCACCGAGGAAATGCCCGTTCCCGAGACGCTCGACTGGGGCCTCTGGCTGGGTCCTGCCCTGAAACGTCCCTACAATTCTGTGTATCTGCCCTGGAACTGGCGCGGATGGTACGACTTCGGAACAGGTGCCCTGGGCGATATGGCCTGCCATATCATGGACCCCATCTGCTGGGCACTCGACCTGGGTTACCCCACCGAGGTGGAGGCGAGCTCTACGCTGAGCAACCTCTATTCGGCGCCCTATGCCGAGATGATTACCTACACCTTCCCGGCTCGTCCGAAGAAGGGTAAGGTGAAGATGCCTGAGGTGAAGGTAACTTGGTACGACGGCGGCCTGATGCCTCCCCGTCCTGCAGAGCTGGAGGACGGCGATATGATGGGCGACGAGAACGGCGGTCTGCTCTTCATCGGCACGAAGGGCAAGATCATGGCCGGCTGCTACGGCATGAATCCCACTCTGCTGCCCAAGAAGAAGATGGAGGGATGGAAAGAGCCTGCACCCATCCTGCGCCGTGTGCCGGGCGGCACGGGCGACATCTGGAGCACCGATGCGCACGAGCAGGATTGGATCCGGGCCTGCAAGGAAAGTCCGGAGAACCGCGTCGAGGCCTCTTCCAACTTCCAGTTCTCAGGTCCCTTCACCGAGATGGTGGATATGGGCGTTATTGCCGTTCGTCTGGCTGGCCTCTACGGTCTGCATCGCAAACTCAAGTGGGACGGGCAGAACATGCGCTTCACCAATATTTCAGAGAACGACAAGATAAAGATTGTGAACTACGATGCATTCAGCGTCATAGACGGCGACCCGCGCTTCGACCGCCGCTTTGCCGACTTCAATGCCCGCGAAATGGCCGAGGAATGGGTTAAGCATACCTATCACAACGGCTACTCGCTGCCCGATATGCCCAAAGACTAATCGCACCCTTGCACCTTGAACCCTTGAACCCTTGAACTTTCCTCTTATGATAAAGAAACTATTTCTGCTCTGCGGCCTGATGATGGCCTTAAGTACAGGCCTTCAGGCTAAGACGAAGGCCGAGAAGGCTGGTTGGAAGATAGCCGTCCAGTCCTACACTTTCCACCAGTTCAGCCTCCAGGAGGCCCTCGAAAAGTGCCAGGAGCTGGGCATCAAATACATCGAAGTCTATCCCGGCCATAAGTTGGGCGAGGGATATGGCGACCTCTCCTTCGGTCCCGACCTGGATGCCGCAACGCTGAAACGCATTCGCCAGGATGCCTCGCGCCGCGGAGTGAAGATCGCGGGGTCGGGAGTCTTCGTGTCCGACAGCGAGGCGGAATGGAACAAGTTCTTCCAGATGGCAAAGGCCATGAAGCTGGAGTACGTCACCTGCGAGCCGAACCCCGAGGATTGGGACATTGTGGAAGCCCTTTCCCGCAAGTATGGCATCAAGGTGGCTGTTCATAATCATCCCCGCCCCTCCACTTATTGGAACCCCGATGCCTTGATGCAGCTCATCCAGAACCGCGCCCGGGGAATAGGCAGCTGTGCCGATATCGGCCACTGGAACCGTCAGGGGCTGGACGAGATGGAATGTCTGCGCAGGGTGGGGGACCGCCTGATAACCTTCCACTTCAAGGATATCGCCTCGAAGCGCGGGGGTGAGGCCGAGCAGACGGATGTCATCTGGGGCACGGGCTGCCTCAAGCTGAAGCAGATTCTCCAGCACCTCCGCGATATGAAATGGAAGGGTTATCTCGCTGTGGAATACGAGGCCAACTGGCTAAACTCGGTACCAGACATCCGCAAATCCCTCCAGTACTTTGAGTCCCTCTCGGAGGAGGTGCTCAAGTAGAGGCGGGTCTTGCAGAATTTCGAGGCGGGTTTTGCAAGATTTTGAGGCGGGTTTTGCAAAACCTTGAGGCGGGTCAGCGCTTCAGTACTTTGTATGTCCGCTTTCCGTCCTTTACGACGTAAGTGCCCTTGGGCAGAGCGGACAGATCGACTGTAGCAGCGCCTTCGCGGGCAGAAGACTTGCGTACGAGTTTGCCCGAGAGGTCGTAGATGGCTACCGTCAGGCAGTCCTTTTCGCGGATGGTGATGGACTCAACCGAAACGGCATCGTCCGAGAAGGTCACTTTCTCTACCTCGGCGAAGGGAAACTCTACGGTCACCGCCTCTGTGGCAACCTTTATTACCTCGGGCGAAGGGAAGGTCACCTTCGGTTCCTCGGTGAAGGCGAAGCTGACGATTCCGCTTGTTGTCGTATAGAGGTTCAGCGTCTGCTGGGCAGCTGCGAAGTAGCAGCAACCCAGCAGGCATATTGTAGAAAGAATGCGTTTTACCATAGTTCTTTATCTTCTCTGATTTCTTTTGCATGTATGAGCAGTCGCTCGGAAACACCGAGGTCGGTAGCCTTCTTGATATATGCCGGCGGCGTGTAAGGCAGCAGGTCTTTGCGCAGATAGGGAGCGGCGGCTCCTGGATCTACGATTCGTGCATCGATGGTCTGTACGATGAGGCGGTCGTTGGGAATCTCCAGCAGTCCGTCCTCTTTCTTATCGCCGTTACCCCAGGGATTCCGCATGCCGAAGATGGAACTCTCCTGCGTTGAGAGCATATAGGTAAAGGCGTGGCCGGTGACGGTCTTCAGCGTGCCGCAGAGCAGGTCGCCCTTGTTGAAGCCGCCCACACATATCTTGCCCTCGGTCAGGCTGTGCTCGATGGCTTTCTGCAGCTCGGAGGTGTAGAGCGAGTTGGGCGAGAAGGCGAAGCTGTCGCCGCATCCCGTATAGAGGGGAGCTACGTGCTCGGTGCCGATGCCCTCTATGCCGTTTGTCTTATAGATGGTCATGTACTTCATCATAGCCTTCTCCAGAATTGTTGACCAGCAGGCGACGTTGTTCTTTCCCGTTACCTGCCCGATGTTGCCGTTCCCGTCGCACAGGATGGTGTTTGAGACGCAGACGTCAACGGGACTGCCCTGCGGATCGTACATGCCAACTGTGTATGAACCGTTGCCGTTGTCGGTGATGATGTGTTTGATATAGTCGGGATAGAGGTAGGCCAGCGAGGCATAGACGGCACAGGCGCAGCAGTCTCCGATGGCGTGCTGGTTGACGTCGGCCGGCTTGGGGTCGTCGTATGGGTATAGCTTTATCGTCTTCTTTACCCAGCGGGAGAGGTTGGCCACCTTGTCGGGCTCATTGGCCGGATTGGCCAGCCATTCGCGGTCGGCATCGGTAGTCTTGTGTTTGCCCTCGAAGTGCTTTCCCATCGGCGTAACGGAGGAATTGCTCTTGCCCGAGGCGTACTTCAGGATGCTGTTGATGCTGCCCGTTTCGGTATGCGAGGGGTCCATCAGCACGTTTGCGGCCAGTTCCTTCGAACAGTAGAAGTAGCGCAGGGCGTCTCCGTCCTTCAGTATCAGCTGGTCGTCGGTCTGCTTCTGAACGGTCCAGCGCAGTGTGCCGATTGTGCCGTCCCGGCCTGAGGCCAGGAAATACTTGCTTGACGGCCTGTAGCGAACCGTGTAGTAGCCAGGCGTACTCTTTCCGCCCCAGATGAGCTCTGGGCCGGCAAAGGTCATGTACTCCGTGCCGTCGAAGTGAATGACGTTCGAACCGTTCTTCCAATAGCCCAGGTACCAGGTGCCGAAGATATAGGTGTTCTCCTCGTCGACCATAGTGATGCTCTCCACCTTTGGTGTGCGGAACATGGACATTGTGCCGTCTTGATGATGTACGATGATGCCCTGTGCCGCCAATTTGGGGGCGCAGAGAAGTATCAACGTCATAGCTGAAAGTAGTTTTTTCTTCATTTCCTTATTTCTTTATTTAGTTTTGTCTATTGTCATTTCGTCTTCTTCTGCCAGACACGGACGTAGTCAACCTCCATCGTAACGGGCAGGGCCTTTGCGTCCACTCCCCTGTAGCCGCCCCAGTCGCCGCCCCAGGCCAGGTTCAGGATAGGGTAGAAGGGGGCATTGAAGGGCCAGGTGTCGCGATTGCCCGTCTTGTCGTTTTCGAAGTAGAGCTGTTCCTTTCCGTCCACAAAGGTGCGGATGTAGTCGGCCGTCCATTCAAGGGCATAGACGTGAAAGTCCGACTCGGCGGTAGGGCAGAGCATTTCATGCGTCTTCTGCGTCTTCTGCGGATGGTTGTAGGCGCGGCAATGTATGCTGCTGGAAACGCGGTTGGCGTCAACGCCCACTTCCTCCAGAATGTCAATCTCGCCGTCGGCCGGCCATCCCTTGGTATGCTTGACGGGCATCATCCAGAAGGCAGGCCATGTGCCGCGACCGACGGGCAGCTTGATGCGTGCCTCGATGTAGCCGTACTCGAAGCCCTCCTGACGGTTGCCGTAGATGCGGGCCGAGTACACCTTGTCTCCCTCGGCCAGCGCGCGGATCTTCAGCGTGCCGTCGCTTACGAGGGCTGTCTGCGCGCCTTGGGGCGTAATGCCTTTCACATAGGTCTGCAGCTCGTTGTTCACCCATCCGGCACGGCTTTCCTGCCAAGTCCACTTGCTTTCGTCGAGGGTGCTGCCCTTGAACTCGTCGCTCCAGACGAGCTTGTAGCCCTTCAGGGGGCAGCTTTTGCCTTTTGCCATCGCAACGCTTGCAGTTGATGCTGCAAAGAGTAGCGCAAGGATAAGAGATTTCTTCATTTTTTCCAGCGTTTTGTCTGTTTCCGAGGGCAAAGTTAACTTATTTTTCCTGAATAGAAAGCGTTTGGGCAATATTTCTGCGTCAATAATCTTAAAAATTGCTAAAAGCGGACAATTCCTTTCCCTAAATGTGCGAGTTCCGGTTCAAAAAGCGTAACTTTGCATTGCCGAACATAAAGATTTTGCCAAAATGAGAGTTTCCGTTCTTTCCCCGTGCCTTCGCCTGACTTTTATGGCGAGTCTGCTTTTCTGTTTCTGCCTGGCCGGAAATGCCCGTACCACTTCTTCTGAGGCCAAGAAGGACACCACGATTTATGACCAGGTAGAGAAGATTGCTGAATTCCGCGGCGGGCAGCAGGCCTGCTACCAGTTCCTGAGCAAGAACATCCAGTATCCCATCCTGTGCCAGCTGTTCCACTACGGCGGCCGCGTTATGGTGCAGTTCGTTGTCGAGCGCAACGGAAAGCTGACCCACATTCATGCCCTGCGGCAGTTCGGCGGTAAGGCTATGCCGGAGGACCGCATCGTAACCAACGAAGAGGCCTTCCAATACAAGACGGCCTATCCGCAGCGCTCGGCTGAGGTTCACGAAGGCCTGAATCTGGCCGATAAACTGGTTGAGGAAGCTGTGCGCGTCGTGAAGAAAATGCCCAACTGGAAGCCCGCCCTTGATGCAGAGGGCAATAAGGTGAGGATGCGGATGACGCTACCTGTCGTCTTCAAACCTTAGCAGTTCTGCCTTTTCGTGGGCAATTACTACGAATAAACGTTCTATTACTACGAATAAACGTTAAAATTGCACGAATCTCGCAATTTTTCAATATCGAAATCTTGCGAGATTCGTTTTCTTTCCCTTACTTTGCAGCACGAAAACCAATAAAACGCAGAATTATGAAACGAGACGATCTGAATCTAACGCGAGTGGAGTTCCAGGTGATGAGTATAATCTGGGACCTTGGAAAGAGCGTTTGTGCCTGGGACGTGCTGGAACGTTGCCCTGAGCCGAAGCCCGCCTATACGACTGTAGCAACCTATCTGAAGGTGCTCTTTGAGAAGGGCTACCTAACTTATCACAAGGAGAAGGGGCAGGGCAAGACCCATCGCTATGCCCCGCTGGTGACGAAGGCCGAATATACGCGCCGCACGATGCAGTCGGTGAAACGCGACTTCTTCTCGGGCAGCCTGAAGTCGATGCTCAGCTACTTCGTTCGCGAAGAGAACCTTTCGGAGGAAGAGGTGAAGGAACTGATTGAGATGGTAAAGCCCACAGGGCCCACCCCCAACCCCTCCCAGGGAAGGGGAGACGCCGAAGACATCTTATAGTTCCTGTAGTTTTTATAGTTCCCATAGTTCCCATAACTCTCATAATCCCCCCAGAAAAATGACCGCAATCCTATTATATTCCATGAAGTCGGCGCTGGTACTGGTGCTGCTCTACTTGCCCTATATGCTGATGCTTCGGCGCGAGAGTTTCTTCCGTTTCAACCGTTTGGTTCTGCTGGGCATCCTCGGGTTTTCGCTCGTACTGCCTTTGTGCAATGTACCAGGCCTATCGCTCGACCGCCAGCCAGTTGTTCAGGCGGCTCAGCGGCAGATGTTGGAACTGGGTGTCCCTGTTCACGTTCTGCCCGAACTGCTGATTACGCCCGACGGCGTTGCGCCTCAGGCCTCGTCCTCCTCCGTCACCCTGTTCATGCTCGTCAGCCTTATATATATAATAGGTATAGTCGTTGTGCTGGTGGTTCGGGGTTGGCAGATATACCGCTTGCAGTCGGGCCTTCAGCGCGGAAGCCTCTGGAAGCAGCAAGAAGACGGCGTCACCATCTTCTGCCACGCTGACCCAGGCCTTTCGCCCTTCAGCTGGATGAAGAGCATCGTGGTTAGCGAAGCCGACTACGAAGAGGCAGGGCGCGAAATCGTGCTCCATGAGACGGGTCACATCCGCAATCGCCATTCCCTGGACGTCCTGCTGCTCACCCTCGTCGAGATGCTCCAGTGGTGGAATCCGCTTGTCTATATGCTTGGCATCAGCCTGCGCGATGTGCACGAATATGAGGCCGATAACTACGTCCTCAGCAGCGGCGTCTCGCCAACCGAATATCAACTTCTGCTCATAAAAAAAGCTGTTGGCTCAGGTTCCTACGCTTTCGCCAACAACTTTAACCATAGTTTAACTAAAAAACGTATCACTATGATGAAGAAATCAAAATCAAATCCGTGGATGAGGAGCAAGGCTCTCTACATCCTGCCGGTGGCTACGTTGGCGCTGAGCGCCTTCGCTACGCCTAAGTTCGTCGCTCCTGTTGAGAGCGCAGTGTCTAATCTCGGGGGCAAAGTTACGGAGAAATCCGCAATCAGCCAAACTTCTGAGGGAAAAAGTGCAGGAACCATTCCTGAAAACAGAAAAATAGTTCATGTAAAGGAGGGAACTATGCGCGTAAAGGTTGACGGGAAGGAGATGACGCCCAACGAAGCTCTGAAGGCCGTTCGCGGCAAGGAAATCAAGAACAGCCTGAGCACCGGCTCCGACGGTTCGACGATGCTCTCCATTAAGACCGAAGCGCCCGCAGAGCAGAAAGACAGTATTTACAATGTGGTGACGCATAATGCCCAGTATCCTGGTGGCGAAGCAGAGTTCTTTAAGTTTCTTGCCGAAAATCTTCGCTATCCCAAGCTCTGCCAGGAATTCGGTTTTCAGGGGCGAGTCATTATGCAATTCGTAGTCGAGAAGGACGGAAGCATCACCGAAATCAGCAAGGTTCGCGGTCCTGGGAAGGTGCTTTCTCAGGTGGATATTACTTCCTACAAGACGGACCATCCCGACAGCAAGGAACAGCTGGAGGCCGGTCAGGACCTGGGCGATCTGCTCGTCGAAGAGAGCATCCGCGTGCTGAAGCTTATGCCCAAGTGGAAACCTGCCCGCAATGAGAAGGATGAGATTGTCCGCTGTCGTTTCAATGTGCCGTTCCAGTATAGGTTGAATTAGTATGATTGCTGATTCCCAACTTATTATACGATTTTATTATACTAAAGTTTTATCGACATTAAATAGTTTAAATTAGTAAAGAATAGAGGCGCCAACCCGCCGAACAGCCTGAGACAGGTCGTTCGGCGGGCTTTGTTTTCAACGCACTCTTCCGGAGGATAATTTGCAGCCCTTAGGAAAAAAAATTGCTACCCTTAGGAGAAAAAATTGCTACCCTTAGGAGAAACAAATGCAGCCCTGCGGAGAATCAACTGAAAACTCCTCGGTACAAGATTCTCTTCCTTCGGCATAAATTTCCAACTCTTCGGTGAAAAAGTTTTTCCTACGGGAATAATTTTATGTTCAAAGTCTCCGAATGTACATCCGAAAACCTTGAACGTACATTCAAAGTCTTTGAACGTAAAACAGTTCGAGCAGTTGTCAAATCTTGTCCGGGGATGAAAATAAATTTTCATGGATTTGTTTTGTATTCTGCTCACTTGTCCAGTCACATTCTGACTGCGTTCCGAAGCCGCTTTCTTTCGGATAAGCGAAAAATAATCGGGATTTATTTTGCCAATTGCACACTTATTTGTAATTTCGCGCACTTTTTGAAACGTACAATAAAACAGATAAGCAACAGAAGAAAAGATATGAGTAAGAAATTTCCTGAACGGAACAAGCTGAACCTGAGTGAGGTTAACAAAGAAGTATTGAAGCAATGGGACGAGGAAGACGTCTTCCACCGCAGTATGACAGAACGCGAGGGCTGCCCGTCGTTTATCTTTTTCGAGGGACCTCCATCGGCCAACGGACATCCGGGCATTCACCATGTGCTGGCTCGCAGCATCAAGGATACGTTTTGCCGCTTCAAGACGATGAAGGGCTACCAGGTGGGGCGCAAGGCCGGATGGGACACTCACGGACTGCCCGTTGAGCTGGGTGTGGAGAAGGAACTGGGCATCACGAAGGAAGACATCGGTAAGACCATCTCGATTGAGGAATACAACAGCAAGTGCCGCCAGAACGTGATGATGTACACCAGCGAGTGGACCGACCTGAGCCATCGCATGGGCTACTGGGTGGATATGGAGCATCCCTACATCACATACGATAATAAATACATCGAGACGCTCTGGTGGCTGCTGAAACAGCTCTACCAGAAGGGTCTGCTCTACAAGGGCTACACCATTCAGCCCTACAGCCCTGCAGCAGGTACGGGTCTCTCGAGCCACGAACTGAACCAGCCCGGCTGCTATCGCGATGTGAAGGACACCACCGTTACGGCGCAGTTCGAGCTGACCGGCGAGATTGCCTCGAGGTTCAAAATAGATCCTTCTGCAATCGACGGGCTGAAGGCCTATGCGCTGGCCTGGACCACTACGCCCTGGACGCTGCCCTCGAACACGGCGCTCTGCGTAGGGCCTAAGATAGAATACGTAGCCGTAAAGGCTCAGAATCCCTATACCGCCCAGCAGGCCGTCTATGTGCTGGCCGAAGCAAGGCTGAGTGCCTACTTCAAGAGTGAAGAAGACTACCAGGTTCTGGGTCGCTGCACAGGTGCAGACCTCTTAGGGGTGCACTACAGCCAGCTCTTCCCATGGGTGAAGCCCACCGAACAGGTTGAGGGCCACTTCGAGGACCGCTCGGCAGAGGCCTTCCGCATCATTCCTGGCGACTACGTCACGACTGAGGACGGTACGGGCATCGTACACATCGCGCCCACATTCGGTGCCGACGACGCCAAGGTTGCCAAGGATGCCGGCGTGCCAGCCCTGTTCATAGCCGACAAGGCAGGCGATCCGCGCCCGATGGTCGACTTCACGGGCAAGTACTTCCTGCCTCAGGATATGGATGCCGATTTCTACGGGAAGTTCGTCAACAAGGAGGAATATGCTTGCCATCAAGGCGCCTTCGTGAAGAACGCCTACGATCCGCAGTATGCCCAGCTCGACGAGAAGGAACTCGCCAAGACCGAGGACCTGAACATCGTCCTCTGCATCGAGATGAAGCAGGCGGGTACGGCTTTCAAGATAGAGAAGCACGTCCACAACTACCCCCATTGCTGGCGCACGGACAAGCCGGTGCTCTACTATCCGTTGGACAGCTGGTTCATCCGTGCCAGCGCCGTGAAGGAGCGCATGCAGGAGCTGAACCGCACCATCCTGTGGAAGCCTGAGAGCACGGGAACGGGACGCTTCGGCAAGTGGCTGGAGAACCTGAACGACTGGAACCTGTCGCGCAGCCGCTACTGGGGCACACCGCTGCCCATCTGGCGCAACCGCGAGACGAAGGAAGAGATTTGCATCGGCTCGGTTGAGGAGCTATACAACGAGATAGAGAAGGCCGTAGCAGCTGGCGTCATGCCCGCCAACCCGCTGAAGGACAGAGGCTTCGTGCCCGGCGATATGAGTCAGGAGAACTATGACCGCATCGACCTGCACCGCCCCTACGTCGATCAGATCTGGTTGGTAGGGGAGAGTGGAGCCGTGCTGAAGCGCGAACTGGACCTCATCGACGTCTGGTTCGACTCCGGTGCTATGCCTTATGCCCAGATTCATTATCCGTTCGAGAACAAGGAACTGCTCGACAAGCGTACGGCCTTCCCTGCCGACTTCATCGCGGAGGGTGTGGATCAGACGCGCGGATGGTTCTATACATTGCACGCCATTGCCACAATGGTGTCGGACAGCGTGGCCTACAAAGCCGTCATCAGTAACGGACTGGTGCTGGACAAGAACGGCATGAAGATGAGCAAGCGACTGGGCAACGCCGTAGATCCTTTCGGCGCCATTGAGCAGTACGGCTCGGATGCCGTTCGCTGGTACATGATTACCAACAGCGCCCCCTGGGACAACCTGAAGTTCGACGAGGAGGGCGTGCAGGAGGTGAGCCGTACCTTCTTCGGCAAGCTGTTCCAGACCTACAGCTTCCTGACGATGTATGCAAACGTGGACGGCTGGTGCTACGAGGAGGCCGATGTGCCGATGAACGAGCGCCCGGAGATGGACCGCTGGATCCTGTCGGAACTGAACTCCCTCATCCGCGAGGTGACTGCCTGCTACGAGGACTATGAGCCTACGAGGGCAGGCCGACTCATCCAGGCATTCGTCGTGGACAACGTCAGCAACTGGTTCGTGCGCCTCAGCAAGAAGCGTTTCTGGGGTTCGGCTATGAGCATCGACAAGCTGAGTGCCTACCAGACGCTCTATACTTGTCTGGAGAACGTGGCTCGCCTGATGGCTCCCATCGCACCGTACTATGCCGACCGCCTGTATCGCGACCTGAACGAAGCAACAGGACGGGGAACGGCACAGAGCGTACATCTGGCCACCTTCCCTGAGGCCGATGACAGCAAGATAGACAAGGAACAGGAGAGCCGCATGGAGCTGGCTCAGCAGATAACTTCAATGATTCTCTCGCTCAGAAAGAAGGAGCAGATCGTCGTGAAGCAGCCCCTTCAGCGCATAGCCATTCCGGCCATCGACCAGGAACAGCAGCAGCGCATTGAGGCCATGAAGCAGCTCATACTGGACGAAGTGAACGTGAAGGAACTGGAGTTCGTGGAAGCCTCGGGCATGTTGGTGAAGAAGGTAAAGTGCAACTTCCGTACGATGGGCAAGAAGTTCGGCAAGCTGATGAAGGCGGTTAACAATGCCGTCCTGGCTATGTCGCAGGAACAGATTGCGCAGCTGGAGAAGGACGAGCATCTGCCCCTGACGCTGGAAACAGGCGAGGAAGTGACTGTTGACCTGGAGGACATCGAAATCTTCAGCGAGGATATTCCCGGCTGGAGTGTGGCGAACGAAGGAACGCTAACCGTAGCCCTCGACCTCACCATCACCGACGCTCTGCGACTGGAAGGTATGGCCCGCGAACTCATCCGCAGCATCCAGACCCTGCGCAAGGACAGCGGCTTCGAGATTACCGACCGCATCGTCGTGACCATTCCCCAGACGCCGGAGAACGAGACCTGCCTGGCTGAGTTCCGCGACTATATCGCCTCGCAGGTCCTGGCCGACGAGATACGGCTTGGCGAGGAACTTGCCGTAGAGAAGAAATAAAGCAATGATAATAATATTATTTAATGTATAACAGACTGTAAGAAATGGAAGAGAAACTTCGCTATTCTGACGAGGAACTGGAAGAGTTCCGCCAGATTATCCTGGAGAAACTTGAAGTCACGAAGCGTGACTACGAAGTGTTGATGGACCAACTGACAAACCGCAACGACAACGGTGTTGATGATACGCAGCCCACCTACCACGCTTTGGAGGAAGGCTCAATGGTGCAGTCGAAGGAGACCTTGATGGATATGGCCGCTCGTGCACAGAAATTCATCCAGGGCCTGAAGGCCGCGTTGGTCAGAATTGACAATAAGACCTATGGCATCTGCCGCGAGACGGGCAAGCTCATTCCCAAGGAGCGTCTGCGCGCTGTGCCACATGCTACGCTCAGTATTGAAGCCAAGCAGATGAGAGACAAGAAGAAGTAGGGCAGAGAAGGACGTCGGATTATGACAAGGAAGAAAGCACAAACGCTGACGGTCGTACTTTTGGCCCTGTTGATCGTTTCGATAGACCAGGTCATAAAGATTGCCGTGAAGACCGGGATGTACCTGCACCAGAGCATTCGGGTAACCGACTGGTTCTACATCCTCTTTACGGAGAATCGCGGTATGGCCTTCGGCATGGAACTTTTCGACAAGCTGTTCCTCACTTCGTTCCGCATCGTGGCTGTCGGATGTCTTATCTGGTATATCGCAAAGAAGATACGCGGAGGCATCAGTTGGGGCGCCCTCATCTGCCTGACGATGATAATGGCCGGTGCGGCTGGCAATATATTCGACTGCGTCTTCTATGGCATGATATTCAACAACCCTCCTGCTCCGCTGAAGGCTGAGTTCGTATCGTGGGGTGCCGGGTATGAGCAGCTGATGATGGGCCGTGTTGTAGATATGTTCTACTTTCCTCTGGTGGAGTGGAACTGGCCCTACTGGCTTCCCTTCTGGGGTGGTCAGCACTTCATCTTCTTCAGCCCGATCTTCAACTTTGCAGACGCCAGTATTTCATGCGGCATTGCTGCACTTGCCATCTTCTATAATAGAATGCTGTTGAGATGAAGTTGAGGCTGAGTCTTTCTCTTGCCGTGCTGATGCTACTGTCCGGTTGTAAGCCATCGAGGCCCGGGGGCGTGCTTTCAGAGTCCAAGATGGAGAATGTGATGGTGGACTACCACCTTGCGCAGGGCATGGCTGAGGCAGCTGGTGCCGATGTTGATGTGCTGCGATACAAATACATCCAGGCCGTCTTCCGTAAGCACCACATCACGGAGGAGACGTTCGACTCTTCGCTGATCTATTATAGCGCAAATGCCGAGAAATTCTTGCAGATATACAAGAAAGTGACGCAGCGGGTTGAGGCCCAGGCCACCATTATGGGTGTGGATGCGCAGGCCACGCAAGACCGTTACGCCAACCTGACGAGCAAAGGGGATACGGCTAACATCTGGACCGACCTGAAGTATCATACCCTGCAGATTAACTTTCTCGACAATCTGTACAACTTTCGCATGATGGCGGACACCAGTTTCCATGCAGGCGATCGTTTTCTGTGGCGCTTCAACACGTTCTCGAGAAGCGAGAAGCTGGTTTACGATGCCATCGCCCTCTTCATGGTTGAATATGAGAATGACTCGGTTGGTTGCATCAGCCGACAGATAAGAAGTGGAGAGCAGGTAGAGCTGAACTATACGCCAAAAGCCGAATTTGATTCGCTCGGCATTAAGGGTGTAGGCGGATTCGTTTACCTGCCGTCGTCGATAAAGGAGGACAAGAATTCGTTCCACGTTCTCATCTTGAGCAACATAGGGCTTATACGCTTTCATCACAATCCGCTGCCCGCTATTGTTGATTCCCTCGCGACCGATTCCCTGGAGACGGATACCGTGGGCGATGCAATGCCAAAGGCCTCTACACACCGACTGACGCCAGCCGAGATGCGTGAGAGCCAGCCCAGGGAGAAGAAGGTAAACGTCGTGAAGGAGAAGCCCATAAACATCCGACAGCAGCAGCGACGACAGAACCGACGCCGATGGAGATGATCCGAGGGCTGCATATTCCCGATTCCCCAATATCCTATTCCTAACCTAAGACAATTTAACGTATGAAAAAACTGTTTATCCTTACCATTTGCCTGAGTTGCCTCATGCCGGTAGCCGAGGCCAAGAAGAAAAAGACCAGTGGAAATCCCATCTTTACTGGGTGGTATGCCGACCCCGAGGGAGCCGTAATGGACGGACGCTACTGGGTGTTCCCCACCTACAGCGCGCCCTACAAGCAGCAGCTCTTCTTCGACGCTTTCTCATCGAAGGACCTCCTGACGTGGGAGAAGCACGAACGCGTACTGGAGCAGAAGAACATACCCTGGCTCCGCATGGCCCTCTGGGCACCGTCCATCATCGAAGCAAACGGCCGCTACTACCTCTTCTTCGGCGGAAACGACGTGCATGAAGGGGAGGTCGGAGGAATCGGAGTAGCCGTATCCGACCGACCTGAAGGTCCCTACAAGGACGCCCTCGGAAAGCCGCTGATCAACGAGATCGTAAATGGTGCGCAGCCTATCGATCAGTTTGTCTTCCGCGACGACGACGGCCAGTATTATATGTACTATGGCGGTTGGCGCCATTGCAACGTATGCCGCCTCAGTCCAGATCTGCTCAGCATCATTCCTTGGGAAGATGGGCAGAAATTCCATGAGATAACGCCCAGCAAAAGCTACGTAGAAGGTCCTTTCATGCTGAAGCGCAACGGCAAATACTACTTCATGTGGAGTGAGGGTGGCTGGACAGGCCCGGACTACTGCGTCGCCTACGCCATCTCCGACAGTCCTTTCGGACCATTCCAGCGCATCGGAAAGATCTTGCAGGGCGATCCGGAGATTGCAATGGGTGCAGGTCACCACAGCGTGATTCAGGTGCCGGGGAAGGATGAATACTACATCATCTATCATCGGCGCCCCCTTACGGAGAAAGACGGAAACAGCCGCGAAACGTGCATTGACCGTCTCATCTTCAACTCCGACGGAACCATTGAACCTGTCAAAATGACCTTCGAAGGGGTAAAGGGCAGAAAACTGAATTCGAAAAGACGGAAATAAAATACAATGTTTAACGTTTTTCCACTATGCAGATAATCTTTTATGTATTTCTGGCTGTATCAGCCCTGTTTTTCCTGTTCGTTCCGAAGAGCCTTCAGCGCAAACTGAAGAGCCAGGGAGCGAAGGATGACTACCATGACCTCAGTGAAATTGAGAACCAGTATGGTACTCCTGTTGAAGTCATCGAGCTGAATCCTGTGCGAGGCCGCGACATTTATGGCGCCCTCCTCATTTACGACACATTCATTGTGGCGAACGGTTTGCGAATAGAGAAGGCTGACATCGTCGGCATAACCTTCAACAATGGTAATATAAACCCCTATCAGGAGAACAACTATCAAATAGTCCTCACCTTACGGAACAGACCGGAGAAGTATGTTCACCTTTCCACTGGGATGGATCTCAACTGGTCGAAGGAAACGCTACTGCGTGTAAGCGAGGCTTTGCAGTTCAAGACAGCTTAGACGCCGCTTGCCCTCTCAGCCAAATTATTATCCCCCTCCTGAGTCCTTTCAACCGGCTCATCGAGGGGGATAATTCTGTTCCTATATTTTCTTCTCTTTAAGGCTGATGCTGCGGTCTCAATAAATCGTTAACCGTCTTCACGGGGTTGAAGGTCTCTATGGGTACCTCAACCATCAGCGTGTTCCAGTCGCTCATAGCTCCGTTCCAGAGGCCTGGCAGTTCCAGGGCCAGTAATTCTCGCCCGTCCTTACTCTTGTGCGAGATGAACCCGGTTGTGGGATCCACAAATTTCCTCAGGTCGAACGGCCGGCCCTTGTAGTCGCGGATACCGCATACGAGGTCCACGGGGTTGAAGTGTGTGCCTTCTGCAAACATGCGTTTGGCCTCTTCGTCCTTCGGATTTATCTGACTGCTTTCCAGTATCTGCGGCTGGATGCTCAGGTCGTGACCGTACACCAGGAACGGTCCGCCTCCGGGCTCGCCTTGGTTCCTGACCACGCCGCAGACGCGCATTGGCCGGTTAAGCTTTTTGAGGAGCACGGCGGCAAGTTCCTTGTCGGTCATCTCGTCGGTGTCGGGCACTTCAGTCTTCAGCGTATTGCGCATGAAGCTATTTATTTCTTCCAGTTCGGCACGCTCGCATTCTCCCTTCTCCAGCTTCTCCAGATATTGGAATGTCTGTTGCTGTACGCTCACAAGACGACCTGCGATAACCTGTTTCCAGTAAACGGTATCCGCTTTCAGCCGATCAGGCACAACGTTGTCTATATTCTTTATGAAGACGATGTCGCTTTCCAGGTCGTTCAGGTTTTCGATGAGTGCACCGTGGCCTCCAGGGCGGAAAAGTATTTCTCCGTTGTCAAGCCGAAACGGCTGACCGTCTGGCGTGGCGGCTATCGTATCGGTGCTGGGCTTCTGCTCGCTTAAGCTGACGCTGATTTGTACCTTGTGCCGTTCCATGTATTCGGGCACCTTGCGCTCTATCAAGTCGAGGAACAACTCCTTGTGCTCTGGACTCACTGTGAAGTGTACATCTGCGCGTCCCTGACTGCTGGCGTACAGCGCGGCTTCGGTGAGGTGTTCCTCGAGGGGAGTGCGCACACAGTCCTCGTAGGCGTGGAACTGCAGCAGGCCCTTTGGCAGCTGTCCGTAACCCAGTCCGTCTGCATCAAGCAGGCAGGCCACAACGTCCTTGTACCGTCCTTCTGCCATCAGCGTGTCCGCACCCATCCCCTTGCATAGTAGGCAGGCGTCATCGAGTGCGTCGAAGAAGGCGAAGTCATGAATCCGGCTGAAGAATGTCTGCTCGAACGGTGTAGTCGGCTCATCACTTTCGCTATCTAGAAATGCGAATAGGTCCTTGAACATCCGGCTGGCTGCGCCGCTTGCGGGCACGAACTTGGTAATCTTGTGCCCTTCTGCGCCCTTGTACAGGTTCCACTGTTCTACAAGGTAATCGGCATCGGCTCCGCCAACCTGCTCGATCACGTTCTCCACCGAAGCCGCACTCTTTATGCGCAGCCAGGGGAACCCCTTCTCGAAACACTCCATCTGCGCATCAGCCTTCTTTACGGAAATCTCTCGCTGCTGGAACTTCTTCAAGTCTCCATCTGTCCATTTAATCTGTTGTATCATATCGTATTAATTAAGAAGTAAGACAAATAAATTGTTATTATGTGATGCAAATTTACTCGTTTTTCGTCAAATTGCAAAAGAAAAGGATGAAAAACAGTTATTATTTTTGTCTATTTTGAAAAAATGTGTAACTTTGTGCCCGTCAGTTCAATAAGGTAAAAAGATGGAAACATATTCGGTTGACACAGAAGGATTTTACGGCCAGTTTGGCGGTGCATATATTCCTGAGATACTTTACAAGACGGTGGAGAATCTCAGGCACGAATATTTGCAAGTCATTCAGAGTCCTGACTTTAAGCAGGAATACCACCAGTTGCTCCGCGACTACGTCGGCCGCCCCAGTCCGCTCTATCTGGCTCGACGCATGAGCGAGCGATACAACTGCCGGCTTTATTTGAAGCGGGAGGACTTGAACCATACAGGAGCTCACAAGATTAACAATGCGCTGGGGCAGATCCTGCTTGCACGGCGTATGGGGAAGACGCGCATCATTGCCGAGACCGGAGCCGGACAGCATGGTGTAGCCACTGCAACCGTATGCGCCCTGATGAACATGCCTTGCCGCGTATATATGGGTGCGCTCGACGTGGAACGTCAGCATGTCAATGTTGAGCGTATGCGTATGCTCGGTGCAGAAGTCTATCCCGTGCAGAGTGGCAACAAGACGCTGAAGGATGCCACGAACGAGGCCATCCGCGACTGGTGTTGCCATCCTGCGGATACCTTCTATATTATAGGAAGCACCGTGGGACCCCATCCGTATCCTGACCTGGTGGCCCGTCTGCAAAGCGTTATCAGTCAGGAGATAAAGACTCAGCTGCTTGAGCAGACAGGCCGGGACTGGCCCGACTATCTGATGGCATGCGTGGGCGGCGGCAGCAATGCTGCCGGAACGATCTATCATTACCTTGACGATGAACGCGTACGTATTATTCTTGGTGAAGCCGGGGGCCACGGAATCGACACCCCGGAGACGGCAGCCAGTCTGAACATAGGCAGCATAGGCATTCTGCACGGAAGCCGGATTAAGGTGATGCAGACCGAGGACGGGCAGATTATTGAACCGTACAGCATTAGTGCCGGACTCGACTATCCCGGTACCGGGCCCATGCACTGTAACCTCTACGAGACTGGACGTGCCCGTGTCATTCCAATCAACGACGACGAGGCTCTCGAAGCGGCATTCGAACTGACTCGCCTCGAGGGAATCATTCCCGCCCTTGAGAGTGCTCACGCATTGGCCATGCTGCCGAAGATGAACTTCAAGCCCGACGACGTGGTCGTGCTTACCGTCAGTGGAAGGGGCGACAAAGACCTGGGTACCTATCTTAAACATAAAAGTTAAACTTCTCACATTATTCGACTATGTATCAATATATTACTAAGTCTAAACGAATTCTTGGAGACTTGTGCACGCCTGTCAGCGTTTACCTGAAGGTGCGCGATGCTTATCCGCAGAGTGCATTGATGGAGAGCTCCGACTATCATGGTGGCGAGAATGCCAAGTCGTTCATCGCGCTGCATCCCATAGCCAGTGTCAGCATCAGCCACGGCATCGGTCGGGCACAGTATCCCGACGGATTTGTTACGGAGCATCCGATTACTGAGACCTACGGCTCGGCACAGGTCATCAATGACTTCCTGCAAGCCTTTCAAGTGGAGGGCGAGCATCGGGAGTACTGCGGCCTGTTTGGCTACACTTCGTTCAACGCCGTGCGATATTTTGAGAATATTGACATAAAGGATGAGACGCAACAGGAGAACGATGCGCCCGATCTGTTATATATAATGTATAAGGATATCGTTGTTTTCGACCACTTTCGCAATGAACTCACCCTGGTGGAAATGCTCTCCGAGGGCGAGGAGGACGACCTCGACGTGTTGGAGCGCGACATAAACAGCCGTTCATACCAGACGTTTGACTTCCATGCCGTTGGAGAATGCCGTAGCACCCTCACAGACGATGAGCATCGGCAGAACATCCGCCGCGGCATATCCCACTGTCTTCGTGGCGATGTCTTCCAGATCGTTCTTTCGCGCCGATTCGTGCAGCGATACGAAGGAGATGATTTCAAGCTGTATCGTGCCTTGCGCAGTATCAACCCAAGTCCATACCTGTTCTATTTCGACTTTGGCGGCTTCCGCATCTTCGGTTCCAGCCCGGAAACGCATTGCCGTATTGTGGGCAAGAAAGCTTATATAGACCCCATTGCCGGTACTACGAAACGTACGGGAAATCCTGAACAGGACAGGCAGAATGCGGAGTACCTGCGCAATGATCCCAAGGAGAATGCCGAGCACGTTATGCTGGTTGATCTTGCACGGAACGACCTGAGCCGGAACTGCCACGACGTAAAGGTCGATTTCTTCAAAGATATGCAATTCTATAGTCATGTCATTCATCTGGTAAGCCGGGTCAGTGGAACGCTGGACGATGGGGCCGATCCTATACAGACGTTCATCGACACCTTCCCTGCCGGCACATTGAGCGGAGCGCCGAAGGTGAGGGCCATGCAGCTGATATCCGAATACGAACCTCATAACAGGGGCGCATACGGCGGATGCATCGGCTTCATCGGCTTCGACAGGAGCCTGAATCAGGCCATCACGATCCGGACCTTCGTCAGTCGCAACCGCGAACTCTGGTTCCAGGCCGGTGGAGGAATCGTGGCAAAGAGCGATGTGGAGTACGAACTGCAGGAGGTGAACAATAAACTGGGAGCACTTCGGCGTGCCATTGTAATGGCCGAAGGGATATGAATACAGTTAAGGCTGAGACATTATGAAAATAGTTATCATAGACAACTACGACTCATTTACCTACAATTTGAGTCACTTGGTAAAGAAACTCGGAGCGGAAGTGACGGTGCTGCGCAACGACAGGTTCCGCCTTCCCGATCTGGCGGATTACGACAAAATCATCCTCTCGCCAGGTCCGGGCATTCCGCAGGAAGCGGGACTGCTGCTCGACGTCATACGCACCTATGCATCACGCCTTCCCATACTGGGCGTCTGCCTGGGGCATCAGGCTATTGGCGAAGTATTCGGCGCTCGGCTGACGAACTTGAGCGAGGTCTGCCACGGCATAGCTACACCTTGCCGCATCGTTGCCCGCGATGCCATCTATGACGGACTTCCCGAATCTATTCAGGTTGGGCGATACCATTCATGGGTCGTAGATAGAAACACACTGCCTGATTGCCTCGAGGTGACCAGCGTTAGCGAAGAGGGCTACATCATGTCCTTCCGCCACCGCAGATATGGCGTCCGGGGTATTCAGTATCATCCGGAGAGTGTACTGACTCCTGATGGTGAAACAATCCTTAATAATTGGCTGAGATTATGAAAGAAAAACTGTTAAAACTCATAGCAGGACAGACCCTGAGTCGCGAGGAGACGCGCGACATCATGCTCAGAATCATTGAGCAGAAGTGCAACAACAGCCAGGTTGCGGCCTTGCTGATGGCAATACAGACGCGAGGCGCCACGGTTGATGAGATCCTGGGCTTGCGCGACGGCTTGCTGGAGACGGGAAAGTACATCAACCTGGAGGACTACAACACACTGGACATCGTGGGCACAGGCGGCGATGGCAAGAATACCTTCAACATCAGCACCTGTGCGGCCTTTGTCATTGCAGGGGCGGGTTTCAAGGTTACCAAGCACGGCAATGGCGGCAGTTCCAGTGTGAGTGGAGCAAGCAATGTCCTGCAGCTGCACGGTGTGAAGTTCACCAGCGATGAGGCTCTGCTGCGCCGCTCTCTGGAGGAGACGGGCCTGTGCTACTTTCACGCTCCGCTCTTTGCCTATGGCATGAAATTCGTGGGACCTGTGCGGGGCGAGCTGAGCATACCCACCGTCTTTAACCTGATAGGACCGCTTGTGAATCCGTGCCATCCCCGTAATTCACTTCATGGTACGGCAAACCAGAGTCAGCTGAGGCTTTATACGAGTATTCACCAGCGCATCGGAGATAACTACGGCGTGATAACATCATACGACGGGTACGACGAGATCTCGCTGACGAGCGGCTTCAAGATATGCACGAATCACTTCGAGAATGTCTACACCCCCGTGGACATGGGTCTGACCTATGTCAGTCCCCAAGACATCTATGGCGGGCAGACGGCCGAGGATTCATGCCGGATATTCGACAGTGTCCTCGAGGGTACGAGCCTCGAATCGCAGAAGAATGTCGTTATCGCCAACGCGGCGTGCGGTATAGGCATTATGAACCCCAACCTGAGCATGGCCGACACGGTTTCCATGGCCCGCGAGAGCCTGGAGAGCGGTCGCGCACTGCAGGTCTTCCGTAAATTCGTAGAGCTGAACTCATGAAAGACGTCCTGGAGGAAATAGTAGCCTGGAAACGGCGTGAGGTAGCCCGGCAGAAGTATGATCTGCCCGGGCGGGAACTCCATGCCATTGTGGAGCGCATGATGATGTCCGGCGTAGAAAGGCACAGCATGTCTTGCGCGTTGGCGGCCGATGCGCATGGCATCATTGCGGAGTTCAAGCGTCGCAGTCCGTCGAAAGGCTGGATTCACGAGAAGGCTCTTCCCGAGGATGTCGTGCCTGCCTATGCCGCGAACGGTGCGGCGGCGCTAAGCATCCTTACTGACGACAAGTATTTTGGCGGCAGCCTGTCCTTTATCGAGAGGGTTCGTCCCCTGGTGTCGCTGCCCGTCATGCGCAAGGAATTCATTATCGACGAGTACCAGCTCTTCCAGGCTCGCCGGGCCGGGGCTGATGCTGTGCTACTCATAGCAGCAGACCTGAAGCCGGCAGAGTGCAAGTCGCTTATCAGCGTGGCTCATGAGCTTGCGCTGGAGGTCCTGTTGGAGCTGCACGATGAGTCTGAACTGGACTACGCCGACCTTGATGCCGAGATGATTGGCATCAACAACCGCCATCTGGGCACCTTCCACACGGACGTGAAGCATTCCTACGATATGGCAGGCCGTCTGCCCAAGGAGAAGCTGTGGGTGAGCGAGAGCGGCATAAGCAATCCTGATACGATTCGGGGGCTTCGGCGTGCCGGCTATCGCGGTTTCCTGATGGGAGAGTATTTCATGCGTGCAGCCAATCCGGGTCTGGCGCTCAGGGAGTTTGTGTTGGAACTTTGATGCAGGGCGTATGATAGTTAAGGTATGTGGCATGCGCGAGCCGGAGAATATCCGTGCAGTAGAGAGGGTAGGGGCGGACTGGATGGGCTTTATCCTCTGGTCTCGTTCGCCGCGCAGGTTGGAACTCGTTCCGGACTATCTGCCATCGTGCCGGCGCGTAGGCGTCTTCGTGAATCCCGACGACGAGGAGCTCCTGCGCTGGCATGAAGCCTTGGGGCTCGACTTTATCCAGCTGCATGGCGATGAGACGGCAGAGCGTTGCCGACATATTCATGACCTGTTGGGGCTGCCCGTCATAAAGGCCGTTTCGGTATCCGGTCCCGGCGATCTTGACCGCGCTGAGCGTTTCCATTCTGCCGACGGGGTGGCTTACCTGCTCTTCGACACGAAGTCTCCCGTCCGCGGCGGTTCGGGTCATCAGTTCGACTGGGACGTCCTGCGGCTCTATCGTGGCGAATTGCCCTTCCTGCTCTCGGGCGGCATCGGACGGGATGATGCCCGTCACGTATGTTCGTTCCGACATCCGCGCTTTGCGGGCGTCGATGTCAACTCCCGCTTCGAGACGGCGCCGGGACTGAAGGACCTGGAATCATTAGAATCGTTTATTCATCATATAAGAAGGTATGAACAGAATCAACAAGATATTTGCTGAGCGCAGCCACGGCTTGCTGTCGCTCTACTTCTGTGCCGGGCATCCGACGCCCGACAGCACAGTGCCCGTCATCAAGACGCTTGCACGGCGCGGCATAGACTTCATCGAGGTGGGCATTCCGTTCAGCGACCCTATGGCCGACGGACCTGTCATACAGGATGCCGCCACCAAGTCACTGCGCGGAGGTATGACGCTGAGGAAGCTTTTCAGCGAGTTGCAGGACATCAGGAGCGAGGTGGACATTCCGCTCATCCTGATGGGATACATGAACCCCATCTACCACTACGGCTTCGAGGCGTTCTTCCGGCGTTGTGCCGAGATCGGCATTGACGGCGTCATCATGCCCGATCTGCCTTTCCGCGACTATCTGGAACAGGTCAAACCCATTGCCGACCGGTGGGATGTGCGCGTCATCATGCTCATCACGCCCGAGACGAGCGATGAACGGATACGATTCATCGACGAGCACACCGACGGCTTCATCTACATGGTGTCCAGTGCAGCCACGACGGGCATGCAGAAGGAGTTTGACGCCTCGAAGCAGGCCTATTTCAGCCGCGTGGAGTCGATGGGACTGAAGCATCCCCGCATGATAGGTTTCGGCATCAGCAACCGTCAGACGCTGGAGGCTGCCCAGCGTAATGCGGCCGGAGCCATTATCGGCAGTAAGTTCGTCACCCTGCTCGACGAGCTCAAGGATCCCGACAAGGCCCTCGACGCCCTCATGACAGCATTGGAATCATGAAGTCTTGAACTTTGAACCTTGAACCTTGAACTTTGAACCTTGAACCTTGATCTCCTGGGGTAGCGAGAGCAGGGCGGAACTTGTTCCAGATTTCTTGGATGAATTTCTTGCGCTTAAGCAAAATGATTGTCCATTGTCCATTATCCATTGTCCATTATCCATTGTCCATTATCCATTATCCATTGTCCATTATCCATTATCCATTGTCCATTATCCATTATCCATTGTCCATTGTCCATTATCCATTGTCCATTGTCCATTATCCATTGTCCATTGTCCATTGTCCATTGTCCATTGTCCATTGTCCATTGTCCATTGTCCATTTAAACTTGAAAATATGTTCCAAATCGTAGTTTACCTCTACTTTATGCTCATAAATCGTTGTGTTTTAGACACTTGAATATTACTCTACATCTATTTTCCTTCTACAGAACCTCTACTTTACCTCTACTTTACCTCTACTTTACCTCTACCGATCATCTACAACACAGA